>JBGSYN010000228.1:0-8001 GCA_041750975.1 Geminicoccaceae bacterium
CGCCGTTGGTCTGCGCCATCTCCGCGGTGGGCGCGTCGTCGCCACGCGAGCGGCGGCGACGTTTGCGGCGCCGCCGCTTACGGCCACTGCCGTCCTCGCCATCCTCGCTCGAAGCTGAACTCTGCGCCTGCGATTCGCTGTGCGGCTGGCTCGGCTCCGCAACCTCGGGCGATACTTCCACCGATGGCTGCGCCTTGCGTGACGGCTGCTCCACCGCCGCGTCTTCGCCCTCAGCCTCGATCTCGCGTTTTTCCATGACATCGAGCTTACGGTCTTCCGGCAGCATTTCGCGGTCGACGACGATCCCGACATGCATGGAATAGCGGGCTTCGAGATGCACCAGCATGTCCCGTTTCTGGTTCAGCAGATAGAGGGCCACCTCCGTGGGCAGGGTCACGCGGATGCTGGCGGCTTCGCCCTTGATGCCTTGTTCCTGGATCATTCTCAGGATTTGCAGCGCCGAACTTTCCGTCGATCGGACGACACCGGCACCCGAGCAGGTCGGACAGACATGACTGCTCAATTCCTGGAGGCTCGGCCGCAGCCGCTGCCGCGACAGCTCGAGCAAACCGAAGGTGCTGATCTTGCCGAGCTGGATGCGGGCGCGGTCCACTTTCAACGCATCGCGAATACGCCGCTCCACCTGCCTTTGGTGGCGATTTTCGGACATGTCGATGAAGTCGATGACGAGCAGGCCGGCGAGATCCCGCAAGCGCATCTGGCGGGCGATCTCGTCGGCCGCTTCGAGATTTGTCTTGACGGCGGTCTCGTCGATATGGCGCTCGCGCGTCGAGCGTCCCGAATTGACGTCGATGGCGGTCAGGGCCTCGGTCGTGTGGATGACGATCGAGCCGCCCGACGGCAGCGATACCGTCGGCGTGTGCATCTGATCGAGTTGCTGCTCGACATCATAGGTGAAGAAGATCGGCAATTCGCCCTTGAATTGGCGCACCTGCCGGGCGCGGCTCGGCATCAGCATTTGCATCAGCCGCTTTGCGGATTTATAGCCTTCCTCGCCCTCGACCAGGACTTCCTCGATATCGCGGGCATAGAGATCGCGCATCGCCCGCTTGATCAGATCGCCCTCCTCGTAAATCATCGAGGGAGCAATGCTTTGCAACGTCGTCTCGCGGATCTCGCTCCACATCCGCAAAAGATAGTCATAGTCGCGCTTAATCTCGGTCTTGCTGCGCTCCTGGCCCGCGGTCCGGACGATCAGACCCATGCCGAGCGGCACATCAAGTTCCTGGGTGATCGATTTGAGCCGCCGCCGGTCGACCGGGTTGGCAATCTTGCGGCTGATGCCGCCGCCGCGCGGTGTGTTGGGCATCAGCACGCAATAGCGCCCGGCAAGCGAAAGATAGGTCGTCAACGCCGCACCCTTGGTGCCACGTTCCTCCTTGACGACCTGCACCAGGAGGATCTGCCGGCGCTTGATGACTTCCTGGATTTTGTAGCTGCGCAGGATTCTGGCCCGGCGACGCGCAAGGTCGGCGACATCGGCGGCTTCGTCGTCAAGATCGCTGACAGCACCATTGCCGTCGTCTTCGGCCACGCTGTCGGGCTCGACGGCGGAACGATCCGCGACATCCTGCTCGAGCTTCTCCAACAGTTCCCGGTCGGCGTGCGGAATCTGATAATAATCGGGATGGATTTCGCTGAACGCCAGGAAACCATGACGATTGCCGCCATAATCGACGAAAGCGGCCTGAAGCGACGGCTCTACCCGCGTGACTTTGGCGAGGTAGATGTTTCCCTTGAGTTGTTTCTTTGTTGTCGTTTCGAAGTCGAAATCAACGAGTTGTTGACCATCGACGACGACTACCCGTGTCTCCTCCGTGTGGGTAGCGTCGATAAGCATCTTCTTCGGCATGAATGTGAATCCTCAGGGCGACCGCGTAGCCGCCGTCGGGCTGACCAGCCCGGTCGCCAAAATGTTGTAGAACAAAGCCGCACCACCCGGGTGACGATCCTGCCACGTGAACGAAGGCTAATGATCGAAGGGTTGCGGCGGCAGATCTTGCTGCTTTGCTGCAGGGTTTGCGTCTTTGCGAAGCCGGACGATGCGCGGCGAGGACGCCCCTCTGTCGAACTATTATGCAAGCAATCGAACGTTTCGCACACAGTCGTTCCGCCCGGCGCTGACTTGCCGGTTCCTGTTGTGGCGGCGAGGCCCCCACTAGAGAAATGCGTACTAGATGGCTGATATGCCATGATATGCGTGCGAACCATTGCATAAACACTATAGTCACGGTATCCGCGCGCCTCAATCCGCTATTGCGACGTTGCACGAGAATTTGGGCCTTAACTACCCCAACACGAAGCCAATCGCGGCCATCCGGGCGGCATTGCAAGGTGCTGTGACGATCGCTCGACGCTACGCTTGCGTCTCTGTTGCCAAGGCGTTTTGGCTCATTCTGCTCGCCTTCGGTCCTTTCCTCTTGGCGATCGCGAGCGAAGCCTTTGCCTTGTCGCCCGAAATTTCGAGCGTTCGCTTCGGCACCAATGACCAAAAAACACGGATCGTTATCGATATCGACAGATTGGTCCGGTTCGATGCGTGGCGCCTGACCGATCCGGAGCGATTGGTCGTGGATTTGCCGGATGTGCGTTGGCGCATCCGCCCCTCCTTGCAAATGAAGCCCGATGGCCTCGCCGAACGCCTCCGGTTCGGCGAGCACCGGCGGGGCGCCGACCGTTTGGTCGTCGACATCGGCGAGCCCTTCGAGATCGTCCAGACCATGGCGCTCGAACCCAATCGGAATACACGCTATTATCGTCTCATTGTCGATATCGAACCGATCGACCCCGGGTTCGCGCCACAGATCGAGCCCGCAGCCGCGCCATATCTCGCCGGAACGTTCCTGGCCTACCCGGTTCCGCGCCCATCGCTCGATGCGGATTTTTATGCCGCACCGACGCCGCCTTTGATCGTACTCGATGCCGGCCATGGCGGCCGCGATCCCGGGGCGATCGGTATCAACGGTGTTTATGAACGTGATATCACGCTCAGCGTGGCGCGCGAACTTGCGAAAAAGCTGCGTGAGCAAGACAGATATGAGGTCCTGCTGACGCGCGACGATGACAGATTCATCACGCTTCCGGAACGGATCGCGATCGCCCGTGAGGCGGGCGGCGATCTCTTCATCTCGATCCATGCCGACAGTATCGCCAAGCCGGCGCAGCGGGGCGCTTCGGTCTACACGTTGTCCGAAACCGCCTCGGACGCGGAGGCCGCAAAGCTGGCCCAAAAGGAAAATAAGGCGGGACTGATCAACGGCGTCGAGCTTACCGATCGTGATCAATTGGTGACAAGTATCCTGATCGACCTTGCCCAACGCGATACCAACAACAAATCCATTGAATTCGCCGATTTGCTTGTGGCTGAACTCGGAGGAGCGACGCGACTCTTGGAACGGACCCGTCGCTATGCAGGCTTTGCGGTGCTCAAGGCGCCGGACATCCCCTCGGTCCTGGTGGAACTCGGCTATCTCTCGAACTATGAAGATGCCCAATTATTGAGCGACAGGAATCATCGGGACAAGGTCGAGCGTGCTATCGTCAAGGCGATCGATGTTTTCTTCGAAACGCCGAGTTGAGCTTCGGCAACTGCGCCAGACTATGGAGAATTAAGGAACGTGGGACGACTAGTCCATTTTGTCGGTGGTAGCATTATTGGCTTGGTTTTGCTGGTTGTGGCCGGCGGCCTCGGCACGATTTTCGTGCTCGACCGTTATGCCCAGGGCATTCCGGACTATCGGCAGCTCGCGGTTTACGCGCCGCCAACCGTCACCCGAATTCATGCGGGCGACGGCCGCCTGCTGTCGGAATATGCGCACGAGAACCGGGTTTTCGTCCCAATCGAGGCAATTCCCGACCACGTCAAGCTCGCTTTCGTCGCCGCTGAAGACCAGCATTTCTACAGTCATTTCGGCATCGATCCGATCGGCGTCGTCCGTGCGAGCATCGACAATATCCAGAACTGGCGAAGTGGCGGCGGCGCCCGACCCCAGGGGGCTTCGACCATCACCCAGCAGGTGGCGAAGAACTTCCTGCTGACCAATGAGCTCTCGATTGATCGCAAGCTCAAGGAGGCCCTACTCGCCATGCAGATGGAGCAGGCCTTCAGCAAGGAGCATATCCTCGAACTCTACCTCAACGAGATCTTTCTCGGTCGCCGCTCCTATGGGGTTGCCGCCGCCGCCCTGAACTATTTCGATAAATCCCTGGACGAGCTGACAATTTCCGAGGCGGCATTCCTTGCGGGCCTGCCGAAGGCGCCCTCGCGCTACGATCCCGACCGCCGGACCGAGGATGCGATCGAGCGGCGCAACTACGTCCTGCGGCGGATGGCCGAGGACGGCGTGATCAGCGCTGCCGCCGAAGCGGCGGCCATGGCCGAGCCCTTGGAAACCTATAGCCGTGCCACCGCCGACTATGCCGATGCAGACTACCTCGCCGAAGAGGTCCGCCGCGATCTGGTCGCCCGCTTCGGCGCCGACGGCTTCTACCAGGGTGGCCTCTCGGTCCGCACGACGGTGGAGCCCGAGCTTCAGACGATCGCCGACAAGGCCCTGCGCGAGGGCCTCGCCGCCTATGACCGCCGCACCGATTGGCGCGGCCCCTTGGCGACCATCGACCTTGCCACCGAGAATTGGCAGGCATTCCTCAGATCCTTCGATCCCGGTTTCGATTTGATCAGCTGGCAAGTCGCGGCGGTGCTCGACACCCAGAAGGATGGCGCCACCATCGGCCTTGCCGACGGCACCACCCATCCTCTGCCGCGGCGCAATCTCGCCTGGGCCAGGACGCTCGACGGCGAAACCTGGGGACCCGAGATCGGCAATACCGCACAGGTGCTCTCGCCGGGCGACATCATTCTGATCGAATGGCAGGAGGCGGGGCCGGAAGAAAGCCAGGGTGCGTTCGCCCTCAGACAAGTGCCCGCGGTCCAGGGTGCGATCGTTGCGTTGGATCCCCATACCGGCCGGGTGCTGGCGATGAGCGGCGGATTCAGCTTTCGCCAGAGCAAATTCAATCGCGCGACCCAGGCGAAGCGTCAGCCGGGCTCGTCCTTCAAGCCTTTCGTCTACTTGACCGCCCTGGAGCATGGCTTCACGCCGGCGAGCATCGAGGTCGATGCGCCCATCGTCGTCGATCAGGGTCCGAACCAGGCGAAATGGAAGCCGGAGAACTATTCCGACCGCTTCTATGGTCCGAGCACGCTGCGGCTCGGCATCGAGAAATCGCGCAATCTGATGACCGTACGCCTGACCCAGGAAATCGGCATGCCGGCGGTCATCGACGTTGCGCAACGCTTCGGTATCGCCAACGGGCTTTCGCCTTACCTCGCCTCCGCATTAGGCTCGAACGAGGTGACCCCGCTCGAGCTCACCACCGCCTATGCCATGCTGGTCAATGGCGGCAAGCGCATCGAGCCCCGACTCGTCGACCGGATCCAGGACCAATACGGCCGGACGGTGCGCAAGACGGATACCAAGACCTGCACCGATTGCCAGAAGATCGCCTGGGATGGCAAGCCGCCGCCGCCTATCCCCGATACCCGCGCGCAGATCGTCGACACTCGCCGCGCCTACCAGATGGTCTCGATGCTCGAAGGCGTCGTGCAGCGCGGCACGGGGGCGGCGGCGCGCTCGATCGGCAAACCCCTGGCGGGCAAGACCGGCACCACCAATGACAGCCTCGATGCCTGGTTCCTGGGCTTTTCGCCGGACCTTGCGGTCGGCGTCTATGTCGGCTTCGATCAGCCCAAGACCCTCGGCAGGCAGCAGACCGGCGCCAGCGTCGCTCTGCCGATCTGGATCGACTTCATGGGCCAGGCTCTGGCCGATCAGCCGGCAACGCCGTTCCGCACGCCGTCCGGACTGCGGCATGTCCGGATCGACGCGCGCACCGGCAAGCTTGCCGGGCCTTCGAGCGATCTGGTGATATCCGAGGCGTTTATCCCGGGCACCGAGCCGACCGAGATCGAGCGGGGCACGGCCGTGGCGACGCGTCCCGGCGACGAGCCGGGCTTGCCCTCCTTCGGTCCACCGACTACCTCTGGGCTCTATTGATGCGGGCCGGCGAACGACGTCATCCCGGCCACCACTGAGGAGCACGGAAAGTGCGCGCGGAAATTGCCAATCTGGCGGACGAGATCAAGCAGGGTCTGGACCTGCTGAGGAGGCATCTTTGACTGGGATCAGGCCCTCCTCCGTCTCGATGAACTGAATTCGCTCACCGAAGACCCCGAACTCTGGAGCGACGCCACCAAGGCGCAGGATCTGATGCGCGAGCGGACCAAGCTCGCCGATGGCATCGAGCGCCAGCGCGACCTCGAAAAGCGCCTGGGGGACTCGGTCGATCTGGCCGAGCTCGCGGAAGAGGAGGGCGAGGAATCGACCATCGCCGAAATCCTGACGGAGCTCGAAGGCATCAAGCTCACGATCAACCGGCTGCAGCTCGAGGGCCTCCTTTCCGGCGAGGCCGACGGCAATGACTGCTTTCTCCAGGTCAATGCCGGCGCCGGCGGCACCGAATCCTGCGACTGGGCGGAAATGCTGCTGCGGATGTATCTCCGCTGGGCCGAAGCGCACCGCTACAAGGTCGAATGGATCGAGGAAAGCGAAGGCGACGAGGCCGGGATCAAATCGGCCACCGTCAAGCTGATCGGCGACAATGCCTATGGCTGGCTCAAGACCGAGAGCGGAATCCACCGCCTGGTTCGGATCTCGCCATTCGACAGCCAGTCGCGGAGGCACACAAGCTTCGCCAGCGTCTGGGTCTCACCGATGATCGACGACACCATCGATATCCAGATCGAGGACAAGGATCTCCGGATCGACACCTATCGCGCCTCGGGCGCCGGCGGTCAGCACGTCAACCGGACCGATTCCGCGGTCCGCATCACTCATCTCCCGACCAACATCGTCGCCCAGTGCCAGAATGACCGCTCGCAGCACCGCAATCGGGCGCAAGCCATGGATATGCTCCGCGCCCGGCTCTACGAGCGTGAGCTGCAGATGCGGCGCGAGGCGGCAGACACGATCGAAGCCGGCAAGACGGATATCGGCTGGGGCCACCAGATCCGCTCCTATGTGCTGCACCCCTACAAGATGGTGAAGGATCTCCGCACCAATGTCGAAAAGGGTAACGCCCAGGCGGTGCTCGACGGCGATCTCGACGAATTCCTCGAAGCCGCCCTCGCCCAGGGTGCCGGAGCGCTCCGCCCCGAGGCCGCCGAGGCCTGACTGTCGGCCTCAATGTCGCAGCGGTCATGGGCGTGACGCCGCGACATTGACGCCTAGTGCGATGAGAACACTGCCGCCGATGCGATGTGCCAGTCGATTGGCCGGTTGCGACTTAAGCAAAAGGCCTTTCACCGTCCCGGACAGCAAGACGCAGAGAATGTCGGTGAACGAAAACATCAAATTCAC
The DNA here is from genome assembly GCA_041750975.1 of Geminicoccaceae bacterium. GTDB lineage: Bacteria > Pseudomonadota > Alphaproteobacteria > Geminicoccales > Geminicoccaceae > JBGSYN01. The sequence goes on from JBGSYN010000228.1 coordinate 7,440, forward strand.
GATGGTGCCGAGAACGAGGATTTGCCCCCAAATCGGCAGGGAAGCGTTCATGTCGGTGAATTGGGGAAGAAAAGCCAGGTAGAATAATGCTGTCTTCGGGTTCAGCGCTTCGACCACGATGCTTGCCCTGATCGCGCGGCCGGGCGCCATCGCCGCACTCTGCATCGCCGGCATGGCGACCGGCGTCTGCGAAGCGAACATCCTGACGCCGAGCCAGATCAGATAGGCAGCGCCGGCAAATTTCACGATGGCGTAAAGCACGGGAACGGTCTCAAGCAGCACGGCTAAGCCGAAGGCGGCGGCCATGATGTGGGCGTAGCCGCCAAGGTGAAGCCCGACGGCGGACCACCAACCCGCTTGCCGCCCCTGCGCGATGGTTTGTGCGGCGGCATAAAACATCCCGGGGCCCGGTACGCAGGCGAAAATCGAGGTCGCAACAAAGAACGGTACTAGCAGATCATATGAAGGCATTGACCGAGCGCTCACCTTGTTTGGAAGCAACGTAGCACGGGACTTTACCGGTTGGAGCACCGTCGGCGGGTGGCCGATAGCCGCCCTCGGC
>JBGSYN010000229.1:0-2989 GCA_041750975.1 Geminicoccaceae bacterium
CAACATCCCTCGCTATATCGCTGTCAAGCATGGCCGGGAGCAGCCCGCCTATCTGCATCCCTTGCTGAAGCCGATCCTCGAGGAAACCAACGGCGTCATCATCTACCAGGAACAGGTGATGGAGATCGCCAAGCAATTGGCGGGCTATACGCTCGGCGGCGCCGATCTGTTGCGCCGTGCCATGGGCAAGAAGATCCAGGCCGAGATGGACGCGCAACGCGAAGTCTTCGTCCGAGGGTCGATGGAGCGGGGTATCGGCGAGGGGCTCGCCAACACGATCTTCGATCAGGTGGCGAAATTTGCGTCATACGGGTTCAATAAGAGCCACGCCGCAGCCTACGCTATCCTTGCCTATCATACCGCTTATTTGAAGGCGAACCACGCTGTCGAGTTCTACTGTGCCGTGATGACGATGGAAATGGGTAACCAGGAAAAGCTTGCCACGTTCCGCCAGGAAATGGTGGGTAAAGGCATTCCATCCTATCCGCCCGATATCAATAGTTCCGAGGTCCTTTTCAATGTCGAGGACGGCCTAGACGGTACAGGCGTGCGTCATGCGCTTGCAGCAATCAAGGGCGTCGGCCGCCAAGCGATGGCGTCGCTCGTCGCCGAGCGCGAAGCCAATGGCCACTACGCGGATATATTCGATCTTGCGGCCCGCCTTGGCCCGAAAACCGTCAACAAAAGAATTCTGGAAGGTCTGATCCGTGCCGGCGCCCTCGATGGCCTCGATGCGAACCGCTGCCGGCTTGTCGCGTCGCTCGATCAGGTATTGCGGCACGGTGCTGCTTGCCAGGACATGGAGTCGAGCGAGCAGGCGAGCCTGTTCGGCAGCGGCGCCAGCGCCAAGCCACCGCCGCCGGCCTTGGCGCAGAGCGATGACTGGCCGCAACTCGAGCGGCTGCAGCATGAGTTTTCAGCCCTTGGATTTTACATGTCGGCACATCCGCTGGACGGCTACAAACATCGTCTGGAGCGGTTGGGTGTGGTGCCGGCGGCCGACATTCGCGCCCATCTTGCCTTGAACGACAATAACCGCGTCAAGCTCGCCGGTGTCGTCCTCGGCAAACAGGAGCGGAGTTCCGCTCGTGGTCGATATGCATTCGTGCAGCTGTCCGACACCAGTGCCCAGTATGAAGTGGCGCTCTTTTCCGAACTGCTCAATGAGAGCCGCGAACTGCTCGAGGGCAGCCGATCGTTGATTCTCGAGGTTGACGCACGGAGCGACGGTGAGGAAGTGCGGCTGACGGCACTCGATATGACCTTGCTCGATGAGGCCGAAGACGGGCTCGACAGCATTGTCGAAATCGAACTCGCCGATATTGGTGCGGCCCCGGCACTGAAGCCCTACCTGCAGGTCAACGGCGCTCGCGCCGCGAAGGTGCGTCTGGTCGTCCCGGCCAAAGGTGCCGCTGCCGTTCTAAGTCTGCCCGAGCCCTTCGGTCTGCCGTTCCTGTCACGTATGGATGTCGAGCGTCTTGAGGGTGTGGTCGCTGTGCGGGATCTGGCCGCGAACTGACCCACGTTTTGGCCCGCGGCCCCTATGGTACGTCCACCATGTCGTCGTGTTGGGTCGCGCAAGAGAGGCACTGATATGCAGGAGGCCGATGGTCTGCCGATCTCATCCGAGTTTCCATTCGAGAAGAAGCTGGTCGAGATCGACGGTGCGAAAATCGCCTATGTCGACGAAGGCGAAGGTCGGCCCGTGGTGTTCCTTCATGGAAACCCGACTTCCTCTTATCTCTGGCGCAATATCATCCCCTACGTGACCGACAATTACCGGGCGATAGCGCCTGACTTGATCGGTATGGGGGATAGCGACAAGCCGGACATTGGCTACACGCTTGAAGATCACATCCGCTATATTGAGGGCTTCATCGAGGCCCTTGGGCTCGAGGACATCGTCTTCGTCATTCATGACTGGGGCTCGGTCATCGGCATGCGCTATGCCCGGCTGAACGAAGACAATGTCAGGGCCATCGCCTTCATGGAGGCGATCGTACCGCCGGCCATGCCGGTTTCGAGCTACGAGGCGATGGGTCCCGAGGCCGGGGAGATGTTTCGCAATCTACGGACACCGGGTACGGGCGAAGATATGGTGCTCGAGGGTAATTTCTTCGTCGAGAGGATTTTGCCGGAATTTGGCGTCATGCGCGACCTGACGGAGGCTGAAATGTCCACCTACCGTGCGCCCTATCCAACGCCCGAAAGCCGCCTGCCCACCTTGCAGTGGCCGCGCGAGATCCCGATCGGCGGCGAGCCTGTCTTTTCGGTCCTCGAGGTATCGAAGAACGGCGATTGGCTGACGCAGAGCCGGATGCCGAAGCTTTTCTTCTATGCCGAACCCGGCGCACTCCTGCCGCCGCAAGTTGCCGACTTCATGGCCGCCAACGTGCCGAACCTTGAAATACGCTTTGTCGGTGCGGGCCTTCATTTTCTGCAGGAAGACCATCCACACGTCATCGGCCAGGGACTCAGGGACTGGCTTCGCCGTCTCGATGCGCCAGATTGAAGGAAACCGACCAGGAGCAGCACCATGACGCCATCCGATGTGACGATGTCGACCGCCACCATCCACAACCCCGGCGAGCCCCGCCATTTCATGCGCATTAAACCGGTTCCGCGTCGAATTCGCGTCCTGTTCGACGACGAACTCCTGGCCGAGACCACGAACGCGCTTCGCCTCTTGGAGGTCGGCAAGGACTTCTACGACCCGATCCTCTACATTCCCGAATTGGATATTGGCGCACCGCTCAAGCCGATCGGCCGCAAGACCCACTGTCCGCTCAAGGGGGACGCCAGCTACTTCGACCTCGTGGACGCCGATGGCACTGTACGCCACAAAGAAATCGCCTGGTCCTACGCCGATGCCTTCGACTTCGCCGCCGAATTGAAGGGACACGTCGCCTTCAGGCCGGACCTCGTCACGATTGAGGACGCACCTCTTCAATAGCTCGGATAGGCTCACGAATCGGGATTGTCGCTGCCC
>JBGSYN010000230.1:0-5750 GCA_041750975.1 Geminicoccaceae bacterium
CAACATCCCTCGCTATATCGCTGTCAAGCATGGCCGGGAGCAGCCCGCCTATCTGCATCCCTTGCTGAAGCCGATCCTCGAGGAAACCAACGGCGTCATCATCTACCAGGAACAGGTGATGGAGATCGCCAAGCAATTGGCAGGCTACACGCTCGGCGGCGCCGATCTCTTGCGTCGGGCCATGGGCAAGAAGATCCAGGCCGAAATGGATGCGCAACGCGAAGTCTTCGTCCGCGGGGCGATGGAGCGGGGTATCGGTGAGGGGCTCGCCAACACGATCTTCGATCAGGTGGCGAAATTCGCGTCATACGGTTTCAACAAGAGTCATGCCGCAGCCTATGCTCTTCTCGCCTACCATACCGCTTATTTGAAGGCGAACCACACCGTCGAGTTCTACTGTGCTGTGATGACGATGGAAATGGGGAACCAGGAAAAGCTTGCCATGTTTCGCCAGGAAATGGTCAGCAAGGGCATTCCATCCTATCCGCCCGATATCAATAATTCTGGGGTCCTATTCGGCGTCGAGGATGGCACCGACGGTACAGGCGTGCGTCACGCGCTCGCGGCTATCAAGGGCGTCGGCCGGCAGGCGATGACGTCGTTGGTCGCCGAGAGGGAAGCGAACGGCCCTTTTGTGGATATTTTCGATCTTGCGGCCCGCCTTGGCCCGAAAACCGTCAACAAAAGAATTATGGAAGGCCTGATCCGCGCCGGCGCCCTCGATGGCCTCGACGCGAACCGCTGCCGGCTGGTCGCGTCGCTCGACCAGGTATTGCGGCACGGCGCCGCTTGCCAGGACATGGAGTCGAGCGAACAGGCGAGCCTGTTCGGCAGCGGCGCCAGCGCCAAGCCACCGCCGCCGGCCTTGGCGCAGCATGAAGACTGGCCGCAACTCGAGCGGTTGCAGCATGAGTTTTCGGCCCTGGGCTTTTACATGTCGGCCCATCCGCTGGACGGCTACAAACATCGTTTGGAGCGGTTAGGTGTCGTGCCGGCAGCCGAGATCCGCGCTCACATTGCCTTGCACGACAATAATCGCGTCAAGCTCGCAGGTGTCGTCCTCGGCAAACAAGAGCGGAATTCCGCCCGCGGCCGATATGCGTTCGTGCAGCTCTCCGACACCAGTGCCCAGTATGAAGTGGCGCTCTTCTCCGAGATCCTCAATGAGAGCCGCGAATTGCTCGAGGGTGGCAGATCGTTGATCCTCGAGGTCGACGCGCGGAGCGACGGCGAGGAAGTGCGGCTGACTGCGCTCGATATGACATTGCTCGATGAGGCCGAAGAAGACCCCGACAGCATTGTCGAAATCGAACTCGCCGATATTGGGGTGGCCCCGGCATTGAAGCCCTATCTGCAGGTCAACGGCGCTCGCGCCGCCAGGGTGCGTTTGGTCGTGCCTGCAAAGGATGCTGCAGCCGTCATCAGTCTGCCCGAAGCTTTCGGCTTGCCGTCTCCCTCACGCATGGACGTCGAGCGCCTGGACGGTGTCGTCGCCGTGCGGGATTTGGCCGCTAACTAGCGCCTTTCTCGCTGGTCTTCGCCATGGTATTCCTCGGCTGAAATCGAAGAGGACCGACGGGATGGATCGCACTGAAGCCGATTTGGGGACGCAAGACATCGATCAGGTTTCCGCAGGTCCGGAGCGGACCATGGGCTCGGCCTATGAGTATGCCGTCGATGCTTGGCAGCGCTGGATCCTTTACTGGGACGTCATGCGCGAGCGCAGTAATCAGTATCGAGAACATGAAGCGCAAAAAGCGCCCAACGTACTCCAGTTCGATTATGAACTCGTCATGGACGGCCGCAGCCTGCCAAGGCCGGTAAACTATGCCCTGGTCAAGATCGAGCCCGAAGTGACCGGTGCCTGTCATCCGAAGGATCGTCCATTCATCGTCGTCGATCCCCGGGCCGGACATGGTCCCGGCATTGGCGGCTTTAAGGCGGACAGCGAAATTGGCGTTGCGCTCAATGCAGGCCATCCCTGTTACTTCGTAGGCTTTCTCCCCGATCCGGTACCGGGACAGACGATCGAGGACGTAACCAAGGCCATTGTCGCCTTCGTCAGTCGGGTCGCCGAGCTTCACCCCGATTCAGATGCCAAGCCCACCGTAATCGGCAATTGCCAAGCTGGTTGGCAGGTGGCGATGGCGGCATCGATTGCGCCCGACATTTTCGGCCCTCTCATTCTGGCCGGAGCCCCCTTGAGCTACTGGGCGGGTGTCCATGGCAAGAATCCCATGCGCTACACTGGCGGAATGACGGGCGGTAGTTGGATTGATACCTTCCTCAGCGATCTATGCGGCGGGCACTTCGATGGCGCCTGGGTGGTTGCCAATTTCGAGAATCTCAACCCTGCGAACACACTCTGGACCAAGCAATACAATCTCTACTCCAAAATCGATACTGAAGGTCCGCGTTATCTTCAGTTTGAGCGCTGGTGGGGTGGCCATGTCACGCTCAATGCCGAAGAGATTCAATATATTGCGGACAAACTTTTCATCGGCAACAAGTTGTCGACAGCAGAACTCGTGACGGATGACAATCTCCGTATCGACTTACGCAGTATTTCCTCTACAATCTTGATTTTCTGTTCCCATGGCGACGATATCACGCCGCCGCAACAGGCGCTGGGGTGGATTCTCGACCTCTATGGGAGCGTGGATGACATTCGCGCGGCGGGCCAAACCATTCTCTATACTGTGCATGACCAGATCGGCCATCTTGGCATTTTTGTCTCGGGCAAAGTCGCCCGCAAGGAACATCGGGAATTCGCGCACAATATCGACTTTATCGATGTCATGCCGCCGGGTCTTTACGAGATCGTAATCTCGCCACGCGCTGAGGGCATGCCCGGCGGCGATTTCATTGATGGCGATTTCGTGACGAGCATCGAGCGACGAACGCTCGAAGATATCCGTGCCCTGGGTGTCAACAGCGAGGAAGACGAGCGTATCTTTGCGACAGTGGCTCGCGTCTCGGACATCAATCTCGGGCTATATAGGACCTTCTGCCAACCCTGGGTGCGCGCCTTCGGTGGCGACCACGTGGCAAAGATCATGAAGGACCTGCATCCGCTGCGAATGCCCTACGAGATGTTATCCGATGCCAATCCCTTTATGCGGATAGTCAAGCAATGGGCCGAACAGATCAATGGTGAACGCCAAACCGTTGCTGCCGACAATCCCTGGCTCAGCGCTCAGGAACAATTCTCGCACCACATGACTACCAGTCTCAATGAATATCGCGACCGTAGAGACCATTTCATTGAGCAGTTATTCCTGGGCATCTACGGGTCGCCCTTATTGCAGGCCCTGGTCGGGCTCAAAGCCTCTGACCGGGTGCCGCGGACTCGTCCCGGCATTGAGCCCGAACATCTGACTTTTGTCGCAAGCGAGATCGAGCGCTTGCGCCTGCATATGTCGATCGGTGGAGCGCGGGAGGCGTCGCTACGGATGATCATGTATGTCAACAGCACCCGAGCGGCGACGGATGAGAGGCTTTTCGCAGTGGTGCAGCGCGCCTGGCAGGAATACGCCTCGGACGTGACGCTTGCCGTATTTAAGGACATTGTTCGCGATCAGGCTCTGATGCTCACTCTCGACCACAAGGCTGCGATTGCGTGTCTGCCGGAGCTTTTGAGGAACGATCGCGACCGCATCGAGCCAATCATGGCATTCGTCAAGGAAGCCGTCACCGCCGCGGGCGAACTGCCGCCAGAAGGCAAGGAACGGTTGGCGGAGCTTGAGGCATTGGTTACGTCCACGCACGGTGATACGGACCCGCGCAGCCCTTTAAGTCATGGCTACCAACGCAAGAAGAGGCCGACATCGCCGGGCATTCCATCCGGATAATTCAGGATGCGGGCGTCCAGCTTGTAACCGAGCGGTTCCAGATTCTTGATGTAATAATCGTAGGCGCGCGCGGCGAAGCCCTCGAGGGTCTGAGGCCAGTGGGGGTCGAAATTATTGATGGCTCGTCCTTTGTCCTTGCACCAGTCGCTGGGGAATTGGACCGGCATGATTTCACGCTGACCGTTCTCGGCGGCGCGCCTCAACTCCCGGGCCAGTCGCTGTTCCGCATCGTCGCGAATGTCGCGTGACATAAAGGCTTCCCTCAATTCCCGCCCGCTATCCTCCTTCTCGCGCTTCTTGGCGAGTGCTTCCCGGACCTTCGCCATCTCGATTTCGTCGGTCATCCTGTGCAGATCCTCGGGTCGGAACAGGTTGGATGCCATGGCCTTAATTCCTTTCGAATTATTCTTGCTCATTATGGCCGATAGACCTTGGCCAAACTAGATAAATCTGCACTCATCGCCAGTCCGTCACGGCCCTGGATCGCCAATTAGGAGCATTGAGATGCCGGTCGCGGATGGACGCCCAATCTCCGTGGATTTGCCGTTCGGGAAGAAATTCGTCGAGATCGACGGTTCGAAGATCGCCTATGTCGACGAAGGCCAAGGGCAGCCCGTGGTGTTCCTTCATGGAAACCCGACTTCCTCTTATCTCTGGCGCAATATCATCCCCTACGTAATCGATAACTACCGGGCAATAGCGCCTGACTTGATCGGTATGGGGGATAGTGACAAGCCCGACATCCGCTACACGCTTGAGGATCACATCCGCTATATTGATGGCTTTATTGACGCGCTCGGGCTTGAGGACATCGTCTTCGTCATCCATGACTGGGGCTCGGTCATCGGCATGCGCTATGCCCGGCTGAACGACGACAAGGTTAAGGCCATCGCCTTCATGGAGGCGATCGTGCCGCCGGCCATGCCGGCCCCGAGCTACGAGGCGATGGGCCCCGAGGCCGGGGAAATGTTCCGCAATCTACGGACACCGGGTACGGGCGAAGACATGGTGCTGGAGGGCAATTTCTTCGTCGAGAGGATTTTGCCGGAATTTGGCGTCATGCGCGACCTGATGGAGGCTGAAATGGCCGCCTACCGTGCACCCTATCCAACGCCCGAAAGCCGCCGGCCCACCTTGCAATGGCCGCGCGAGATCCCGATTGGCGGCGAGCCTGCCTTTTCGGTCGCAGAGGTATCGAAGAACGGTGACTGGCTGACGCAGAGCCAGATGCCCAAGCTCTTCTTCTATGCCGAGCCCGGAGCACTGCTACCCTCGCAAGTCGCCGACTTCATGGCCGCCAACGTTCCGAACGTGGAAATGCGCTTCGTGGGTGCAGGTTTCCATTTTCTGCAGGAGGACCATCCACACATCATCGGTCAGGGACTAAGGGACTGGCTTCGCCGTCTCGATGCGACAAATCGAAGGCCGACGGACAGGAGCAGCACGACGACGCAAAGCGAGGTGACGATGTCGACCGCCACCATCCATAACCCGGCCGAGGTCCGCCATTTCATGCGTATCAAGGCCGTTCCGCGCCGGATTCGCGTCTTGTTTGACGGCGAGATTCTTGCCGAAAGCACGAACGCGCTGCGCCTCTTGGAGGTCGCCAAGGACTTCTACGACCCGATCCTCTACATTCCCGAAGCGGACATTTCCGCCGCGCTCAGGCCGATCGACCGCAGAACCCACTGTCCGCTCAAGGGGTACGCCAGCTACTTCGACCTCGTGGACGCCGATGGCACCGTCCGCCACAAAGATATCGCCTGGTCCTACGCCGATGCCTTCGACTTCGCCGCCGAATTGAAGGGACACGTCGCCTTCAGGCCGGACCTCGTCACGATTGAGGACGCACCTCTTCAATAGCTCGGATAGGCTCACGAATCGGGATTGTCGCTGCCC
>JBGSYN010000231.1:0-3741 GCA_041750975.1 Geminicoccaceae bacterium
ATGGGCTTTGCCGATATGGGCTTCATGGGCTCGGAAATCAGGACACCCAACCTCGATCGCCTGGCCAAAGGCGGCATCGTCCTGACCTCGATGTATAATTGCGCGCGGTGCTGTCCGACCCGGGCCTCGCTGTTGACGGGGCTCTATCCCCATCGTGCCGGGATCGGCCATATGACCATGGATCTTGGTCGTCCCGCTTATCAGGGCAAATTGCGCAACGACGCCGTCACCATCGCCGAGGTCCTCAAAGCCGACGGCTATCGCACGCTGATGTCCGGCAAATGGCATGTCGGCGGCGATTTCGAGCCGCGGGAGGCCGATCAATGGCGGCCCGGCGACATTGAACACCCGACCCCAAGACAACGAGGGTTCGACCGCTTTTTCGGCTTTGTCGACGGTGCCACGAGCTTCTTCTTTCCGCATCATTTGATGGAAGACGACACTCGGGTCGAGGTCACGGGCGATGGCCTTTATCTCACCGATGCGATCAGCGGCAAAGCCCAGGGCATGATCGAAGAGACCGTGGGGGATGGCGAGCCCTTCTTCCTCTACCTCGCCTACAACGCCCCGCATTGGCCGTTGCATGCGCCGGAAGAAGACATCGCGCGCTATGAAGGCACTTATCTCAGGGGCTGGGATGCGATCCGGAACGCCCGCCATGAAGAGATGATCGGCCGCGGCGCGCTCGCCAAATCCTGGGCGATCTCGCCGCGCGACAATCAGGCGCCCGACTGGCCGAGCGTTCAGGCGAAAGACTGGGAAGACCGGCGCATGGCCGTCTATGCCGCCATGGTCGACCGCATGGATCAGGGTGTGGGTCGGGTCTATCGGACGCTGGAGCGGCTTGGCGTCGCCGATGACACGCTGATCCTGTTCCTCTCCGACAATGGCGGCTGCGCCGAGCTTTTGGCCGAGGATGGCTGGAGCCGGCGATACCCCGATCGGCTGCCCAACGGCGAAACGATGCTCGCCGGCAACCGGCCGAGCCTCCGGCCCGGCGCTGCTTCCACCTTCATGAGCTACGATCTGCCCTGGGCCAATGTCTCGAACGCCCCCTTCCGCCTCTATAAGCATTGGGTGCATGAGGGTGGCATCTCGACACCCCTGGTGGCGCATTGGCCGAACGGCATCGCCACCCGCGGCTTCGTCCACCCGGCCCATCATGTGGCCGACATATTGCCGACGATCCTGGAGGTCACGGGTGCGCCCTATCCGCAGGACTATGGCGGGCATGCCATTCAGCCCCTGGATGGTGAGAGCTTCGCCAATCTCTTCAGCAATCCGCAGGCGCCCCGCGAACGCCCGATTTTCTGGGAGCATGAGGGCAATGCAGCACTACGCCTCGGCGAGTGGAAGCTGGTGCGCCGCTATGGCCGGGATTGGGAACTCTATAACATGATCGAGGACCGCACCGAGCTCAACGATCTGTCCTCGAAAAACGCCGAGCTTCGGTCGCGCCTGATCGGAGACTACGACCATTGGGCGACGTCGCTCGGCGTCGCGGACTGGTCCGAGATCCTGGCCCTGGTCCAGGCCCGATCGGCGGGCCTGGTCGACCTCCACCCCGACTTCAGGAATTGAGACGGGCGAGGGCCTCGACGTCCAAGGGGCGCGTGAACATGGCGAGCGCGCCATCCGCTCCACGCGGCCACTCGGCCTCGGGCCTGTCGCAATAGAGTTCGAGCCCGTTGCCGTCGGGGTCCCGCAGATAGAGCGCTTCGCTGACGCCGTGATCGCTGGCGCCGTCGAGCGGGATCCCCGCGGACCTGAGCCGGCGCAGCGCATCGGCCAATCCGGCCCGGTCGGGATAGAGCAAGGCGACATGAAAGAGACCGGTCGTGCCCGGCGCGGGTGGCGCTCCGTTCCTGCTCTGCCAGGTGTTGAGCCCGAGATGATGGTGATAGCCGCCGGCGGAGAGGAAGGCTGCCTCGTTGCCGTAGCGCTGCATCACCTCGAAGCCGAGCACGTCGCGGTAGAAGGCTATGGATCGCTCGAGATCCGCCACCTTGAGGTGGGCGTGACCGACCCGCACGCGCGGGTCGATCGGAACTTTGGAGGTCATTGTTCAATCCCTGATCGGTGAAATTCGGCGTTCCGCACGATCATGCCGCAGCCAGGCGCATACGCGATCTTAGCACGGGCTCGAGAGCGTTGGCGCCGCTGCCGAGCATCGCCTGAACCACGAGGGTAACGGCCCAGAACGCCGGGAACTCCCAGCCGCCATTGGCATTCGAAAACACCCAGCCATTGGCGGCATGGGTCATCGTGGCACCGATCAACACCGGAATGAGCGCCACGGCGACGACGCGGACGGCAATGCCGAGGATCAAGGCGAGGCCGCCGCCGATCTCCGCTGCAATGACCAGATAGGCAAGGGCTCCAGGATAACCGAGTTGTTCAAAGAAGCCGACGGTCCCCGGAACAGTGAAGACGAAGACTTTCATGAGGCCGTGCGCCAGGGCCATAACGCCCAGGCTGACCCTGAGAATGAAAGCGGCATAGTCGGTTTGAGAAGCATTCATCACCTTGGCAATCCTTCAGGTGGGTCACCACGATCTGGCGAAAGCAGTTGCATGGTGCTGACGTCGCCAATCATATCGATCGCTATTATGAAGATAATCATCTATATTTTGGATTCTTCATCCTGAAAAATGGGATAATCAATGGACCAGCTGCGTTCGATGACCGTCTTCGCGGCGGTGGTGGATCGCGGCAGTTTCGCCGCTGCCGCCTCGCATCTTGGGTTGTCGCGCACCGCCGCCTCGAAACTGGTGATGGAGCTCGAGGCCCATCTCGGCGTCACATTGCTCAATCGGACCACCCGCACGATCAGCCTGACGCGACCGGGCACTGCCTATTACGAGCGGGCCAAGCGAATTCTTGATGAGATCGACGAGGCGGACCGGGAAGCGGGTGCGGAAACACTAAGTCCGCGCGGCCGGGTTCGGGTCTCGGCGCCGATGTCGTTCGGCGTCCGGCATCTGGCACCTCGTCTCAAGACCTATCTGGACGCCAATCCGGACGTCCAGCTCGATCTCTTCTTGAGCGATAGTCAGGTCGATTTCGTTCGCGAGGGTTTCGATCTGACCATCCGAATCGGCAAGCTCGCCAATTCGGGGTTGATCGCACGCAAGATCGGAACGACCCGTTCCATCTTCTGCGCCGCCGAATCCTATCTTCGCGATCGCGGTACGCCCATGCATCCTCGCAACCTCGAAGACCATGCCTGCCTCGGCTATCCTTATTGGCGCGGCCAGAACAGTTGGGAGGTGCAAGGACCCGATGCGGCGACGATCACCGTCGATGTCGACAACCGCATCTGGTGCAATAACGGCGACGCCCTGGTGGCGGCAGCGAGTGGCGGGCTCGGGATCATCCTGCAGCCCGATTTCCTCGTCCATGACGCGATCGAACGCGGCGAACTGGTCCAGATTCTCGACGACTACCGGTCGCCGGAGATGGGCATCTACGTCCTCTTCATGCCCAATCTTTTCCTGCCCTCAAGGGTGCGCAGCTTCATCGATTTTCTGGCTCAAAGCTTCGCCGAGGACATGCCCTGGCGATCGATGACTCGGACGGCGGCATGACGCCGAGAAGGGCATCGGATGGAATGCCGACCGGATTTCTTTGAAGTTCGGTCAGAACAGATTTGCAACGAAGCCGGCCGCGGCGCCCGCCGCGGCGCCCGTGGCAGCGCCGATGGCAGCATTTTCGAGGACGTCGTCACCGCGAATGGCAGCC
>JBGSYN010000232.1:0-2822 GCA_041750975.1 Geminicoccaceae bacterium
TCGCGGATCAGCGCGAGGCCGAGGTCGCCATCGCCGAACGGGCCATTCATCTCGCGCGCAAAAAGCTCGGCCTCCTTGGCCGCCGGGTTGGGGAACGGGACCCCAACCCCGTTCCGGCGGCCAAGCGCTCGGCGCGCTCGAGCCGCCATGAGACCGTGGGAATCCGTGCTCGCGACGGAGGCGAAGCCGGAGGGGTGGCGGCGGGACGCGAGGTGCGTACCGGCCGGCGACGGGGGCGGCCGGGATCAGGGGCTCGGTCGCGGCGCATCCGGTCGAGATCGCCCTCCCCAGGGGAGCTTGCCGCGCAACGCCAGGATCTCCTCTGTCGCTTGAGCCCGATCAGGGTCCTGAGCGCCTCCTCCACCACCCCTTGCCCGATTGAAGAACCTCTTCCCAGACATGACACCGCCTTTTTCTGGGCGGACGAATGCTGGTGCGCGGGCGAAGTGCTGACGACGGACGGTGCCTGTGCCAGACACAAGCCGATTTTCGGCCCCCTGCCCGGGGCGTCGTGATCCGGTTCGCTGTATGGGTGCACCGGTGTTTGCTTTTCCGCAGGTGATCGCCTAGCGTCCCTGGCGGCCAGCGCCATCCGTTCTTCCACTTTCCCACGGCATTCGGTCATGAGGCTAAGCAACAAGCGATCTCTGATAACCGGTGGCGCCCAGGGGATCGGCCACGCCATCGCGGCGACGTTCGGCCGGGAGGGCGCGATCGTCTACATCGCCGACGTCAACGAGGAGACCGGCGCGGCGGCAGAAGCAAAGCTGCGCGAGACGGGCACCAGGGCCACGTTCCTGCCGCTCAACGTCGCGCTGGAGGCCGACTGGCAGCGGGCCGTCAAGCAGGTCGAGGATGAAACGGGCGGTCTCGACATCCTCGTCAACAATGCCGGCATCAACATCCGCAAGACGATCGAGGAAATGAGCGCGGAAGAGCTCGATCAGATGTACAATGTCAACGTCAAGGGGCCGTTCCTCGGCATCAAGTACGCCCTGCCGGCGATGAAGAAGATTGGTGGCGGATCGATCATCAACATGTCGTCGGTGTGCGGGCTGATCGGTCACATGTACACGCCGGAAGCCTATACGACGACCAAGGGCGCGGTGTCGCTGCTGACCCGGGCGGTAGCCGCGCGCTACGGCAAGTTCAACATCCGCTGCAATTCGATCAATCCGAGCACGGCCGACACGCCGCTGGTGCGTGAGATGCTGAAGGACCCCGAGCGGAAGAAGGAGAGGCTCGGCGAAGTGCCGCTCGGCCGGATGGCCAGCATGCAGGATATCGCCGAGGCGGCGCTTTATCTCGCTTCGGATGAGGGCTCTTTCATCAACGGCATCGCCCTGCCGGTGGACGGCGGCGTCACCGCCTATTGACGCAGGACGGAGCCGTGGTGGCTGTCAGACGTGCAAGAACGAGAACGAGGAGTTTCGCATGAGCGGATCGGGAAAGATCGGCGAGCTGATCGAGGCGAGCAGGGAGCTTTACAACAGGAAGCTGATCCATGCGGCGGGAGGCAATACGAGCGTCCGGGACGGCGATGTCGTCAGGATCACCCAGACCGGCGCGGAACTGGGCAAGCTGACGCCGGAAAAGATCGTCACGGTCGACCTCGAGGGCAACGTCCTGGAAGGATCGGGGCCGTCGAAGGAAATGGACATGCATCTGGCGATGTACCGGGCGAGAAGCAATGCCCAGGCGGTCGTGCATGTGCATCCGACCCATGCGATCGCCTATTCGACGCTGATCAGCGGGGAGTCTGCCAACGCCGTGCCACCCTACACGGCTGCGTTCTACGTGCGGGCGGGACGGGTGCCGATGATCAGGTATCATCCCTCCGGCGCCCATTCGCTGCATGAAGCCGTGGCGGCGCTGGCGCCGGACTACCATGCGATCCTCCTGCGCCAGCACGGCGTCATCGTCGCCGGCGCCGACATGTCGGTGGCCGTAGGCGTCGTGGAGGAGGTCGAGCAGTGCTGCCAGATGGCCGCCGCGACCGGTCTGAAGGGCGCCAGCCTGACGGATGACCAGTTGCAGGCGATCGACGATGCGCTCGGCCGCACCTGGAAGTAAGCGAAGCTGATCGAGGCGACGATGAACCCGCTGCTGATGGCCTTTTACGGCGACGATTTCACCGGGTCCGCCGACGCCATGGAAGCGCTGACGGTCAACGGCGTCAGGACGGCCCTGTTCCTCGGGCACCCGACGCAAGAGCGGTTGCAGGCGAAGCTCCAGAGCCTTCAGGCGGTCGGGATCTCCGGCACCAGCCGTACGATGACGCCGGCGCAGATGGACGAGGAGCTGCCGGCCCAGCTCAGGCTTCTGAACGGCCTCGGCCCCCGGCTGATCCACTACAAGGTTTGCGCGACGTTCGACTCCTCGCCTCGGATCGGCAGCATCGGCCATGCCGCCGACATTGCCTTCGATGTCATCGAGCCGGCGAGCGGCGTCATCGTCCAGGGCATACCCTTGCTCGGCCGCTATATCGCTTTCGGCAACCACTTCACCGTCTACGGTGACCAGAGGTACCGCCTGGACCGCCATCCGGTGATGAGCAGACATCCGATCACACCGATGGACGAAGCCGACATCCGCGTGCACCTCGCCAAAATGTCGGACAAGTCGGTGGCGCTCATCGACCTGGTTCACCTGGAGGAGTCCCGGCAGGCGGTCTCGGACCTCTTCGACCGGTGCCTGGCGGACGGCGCAGATATCGTTCTGTTCGATACCCTGAACGACAGGCACCTTTTCGATATCGGTCAATTGCTGCACGAGAAGTCCGGGAAAGGAACGATCTTCGCCATCGGCTCTTCCGGATTCGA
>JBGSYN010000233.1:0-7272 GCA_041750975.1 Geminicoccaceae bacterium
GACAAGCGTGATCGTGCCGCCGGGATGAGTGATGACGACATCGCCGGCCGGCTCGCCATTCTCATCTTCCTCGCTGGCGGAGATGGTGAAATCCTCGCTCGCATCCAATGCCGCGCCTGAAAACTCCTCGAGATCGGGTGCTACACTCGAGAGACCTGCCGCACTTAAGCCAATGACATCACCTTGGCCAAAGGTGAAGTCGGTAATGACATCGTCCTCACCACCGCCTGCGGAGGGATCGAACAGGAACATATCCGCTCCTTCATCGCCCCGCATGACGTCGCTGCCGAGGCCACCGTCGATGATGTCATCCCCTTCACCGCCGATGAGGCCGTCGTCGCCCTCCTCGCCATTGATGGTG
Organism: Geminicoccaceae bacterium; assembly: GCA_041750975.1. GTDB lineage: Bacteria > Pseudomonadota > Alphaproteobacteria > Geminicoccales > Geminicoccaceae > JBGSYN01. The sequence continues at coordinate 362 of JBGSYN010000233.1, forward strand.
TCGGCACCGAGCCCGCCCTGCACGAGATCGTTGCCGGCCAGGGCGTTGATCGTGTCGTCGGCCGATGTGCCGAGGATCATCTCACTGGCAACGGTGCCTTCGATGATCTCTTCATTGCCACCGATAACGATCGAGATACCGTTGACGACAATGGAATTACTCATAGTGATTGCCTTCCTAGATGAGTTTACGTGCGTCAGACTGATTTATTACACTACGTTACTGGATAACCCGGAGTCTCCACCATTCAGCAATCCGCTTTTCATCCTTTCTTTCCGAGCAAAGGCCCCCTTGATGGAGGGCATCTTCTCCTTGACGAGATTGCCGGAGCGGCGAGCTTACATTGGACGAAACGAGATCGCGGCAGTCTTCAACCCAGTTGAGTGGAGAGTTACTGTCGAAGGGTTGAATCTCGCCGGCACACCTTTCGTGATGCGGTGCCTCAGCACGACTGACGCAACCCCCGATTCGATTCCGTCAATACCCAAACATCCAATGTAAAAATCGATTTCTCCTGGTTTTCGGACAATCAACGTCGGCTTTGGAAATTGGTTGCAACATTCAACACGAATTCTTCGAAAAAAAATTCATTTGCTTATTCCATTTGAATGTTTGTTCACCACGGCAATATACCAAGTCAGAAGTGTAGTTTTTTTAATTATGACTATAATATTTGATGGAATATTCCTAACCAACTCTCCAAAACCATCAGGCTTCCTGACATTGGCTGTGATGGATGCGGCCATGACGCGGACTGGAGCGACAACAAGCGGCTGATCCAGGAGTGCCGGGCCGGCGGCAAGCAGCATTCGATTCTGGCGGGCACGATGTTCGAGCAGACCAAGACCAGCCTCGCCCAATGGTTCCTGGCGAGCCACCAGGCCGCCGCCAGCAAGTCGGTCGTCGTCGAGGCGATCGAGGCCAAGCCCGACCCCAAATCGGGAAGGGGCAGAAAGCGTCGGCGCGGCCGCTTACGGCTCAAGGCCATCGCCCACGGCTTCACCCGCCTTCTTCATCACGACGACAAAGACCACCCCAGGCCCACCGACCATAAGTTCGACGTCAGGGCATGGTTAAAAGCGTGTGCGTCATCGACTTCTCCAAATTTTGGCGCTTCCTGCGCACGCTGCAAGTCAGCCGCGTTCGCGAAACCTTTGGCGGAGACGCAGGGCGTGGGTGGGACGGTCCGTGGTGAAGCAGGTGACGCCGAGTTCGAGCATGCGCAGGATGGCATCGTCTTCGTGGGTGGCCCAGGCGCCGAGACGGAGGCCATGGGCGAGGCAGATCTGGAGGGACGTCGCGTCGATCTCCTGCTGATGCAAGCCGATCTCTCCGAGGCCTTCGCGGCGCGCCTTGATGCATACTTCGTCGATGCCGCCGATGCTGTGCAGGACCAGGGGATTGACCAGCCAGATCAGGTTTTGCGGGGCAGCGATGGCGCGAAACGTGTTCAGCGCGCCCATGAAGAAGGAGGTGACGACCGTGCGCTCGAGCATTTTTTGCTCTTGCAGCAGGCGGGCGATTGCGAGCTCGATCCCGGGATAGCGCCGGAGGTCAGGGCCGGGCTTGGTTTCGAGCCGCAGCACGATATCGGTGCCGCGAAAGATCTCGATCAGTTCCTCGAGCCGCAGCATTCTCTCGCCGTTCGAGCCGTTGAGAGTAACTTGCTGCAGTTCGGCCCAGGACTTGGCGGCGACCGGTCCCTTGCCGCTGGTGGTTCGCTCCAGCATGGCGTCGTGAATGACGGCGAGGACACCGTCGGCGGAGGGATGGATATCGAATTCGACCATCTCCAGGGGCAGCCTCGCGGTTTGGTTGAAGGCGGTCGGGCTGTTCTCAGGCCATTCCAGCGAGCCGCCACGATGCGAGGCGATCATCGTAGGCCAAATGGGGGTCGGCCGGATCGGGGTCGGCCGGACCGGTTCGGGTTTGGGGGTCATTTCGAGACGGTCATGGCGATGCCCTTGGTCAGACTGCGTTCGGCGATGACGAAGGCGAGGATCGTCGGCAGCATGATCATGACCGCTCCCGCCATTACCATCGGCCAGTCGACAATGCCGTCATAGACGTCGGTGGCGTAGACCTTGGCAAGGCCGATCTGCAGGGTCCGGACGCGATCGCTGTTGGTGACGATGAGCGGCCAGAGATAGCTGTTCCATTCGGCGATGAACTGGAACAGCGCCATGGCGGCGATGGCAGGGCGGGCCATCGGCACGATGATCTTCCAAAGGATCTGCCAGCGCGAGGCGCCGTCGATCCTGGCTGCATCGTCGAGCTCGCGCGGGATGCCCCGGAAATGCTGGCGCAGGAAGAAGGTGACGAAGCCGCTTGCGAGAAACGGCACGATCAGTGCCGCATAGCTGTCGATCAGGCCGACGCTGGCGAGGGTCAGGTAGTTCGGAATGAGCGTGACGTGGCCGGGGATCATCAAGGTTGCGACGACCAGCAAAAAGAGCGCGTCGCGGCCCGGGAATTCGAACCGGGCGAACACATAGGCGGCGAGGATCGAGGTCAGGAGCGAGCCCGCCGTGACCGCCCCTGCGGCAAAGACCGTGTTGATGAAATAGCGGATGAAGGGTGCCGCCTCCAAGGCCCTTGCATAGCTGTCGATCCGGGTCGGCCAGAAGCTCGCATCGCGCGCCATGAATTGCCCGGGCTCCATGAAGGAGAGCAGGACAGCCATGACGAACGGGATGGCCATCAAGGTCGCAACCAGAAGCAGAAACACGGTCTCGATGAGTTTCGATGCGGGCATCGACGCAAGGCGGGCCAGCATCATTGATACTCGTAATAGGTGCGCCGGCCGATCGTCCCGAACTTCAGCGCGGTCAGGGCCAGGAGCAGGAGGAACAACAGCACGGCGAGCGCCGATCCGGTGCCGATATCGAACAGCACGAAGCTGGTGCGGTAGAGCAGATTGACCAGGACGTCGGAGCCCCAGGCGGGGCCGCCCTGGGTCATGACATTGACCAGGGTGAAGATTTGGAAGGAGTCGATCACGGCGATGACCAGCAGGAACAGCGTGGTCGGCATCAAGAGCGGCAGCGTGACGTAGCGGAAGCGATGGCGGCGAGCGGCACCGTCGATGGCGGCGGCATCGTAATAGTCGCGCGGGATCGCCTGCAGCCCGGCGATATAGATGATCAGATCGTAGCCGAGCTGCTTCCAGATATTGACGATGGCGACCGACCAGATGGCGAGATCGCGGTCGGCGAGCCAGGGCACGCGGGCCAGCCCAAGATCGACCAGGACGGCGTTGATGAGCCCGATATCGGTGTTGAAGAGCCAGCTCCAGACGATGGCGATGGAGACGGCACTGGTGATCACGGGTGCGAAAACGACGCCGCGGACGATGCGATGCAATGCCGTTTCATGGACCAAAAGATGCGCCAACCACAGCGCTAGAATGAGCCGCACCGGCACGCTTGCCAGGGCAAAGACGAAGGTCACCCGAAGCGAGTTCCAGAATTCCGGGCTCGCCAGCAAGGCCTCGTAATTGGCGAGACCGACAAAGGGAATGGTGGGGCGAAGAAAATCCCATTTGTGAAAGGAGAGAAAAATCGAGGCGAGGATCGGCCAGTATACGAATATGGCAAGTACGAGTAAGGCCGGTGCTATGTAGAGATAAGGCTGAAGCCGCGAAAAATCGCTCCGGGCAAGGCGCCCGGGCCTCGCGATCCTGTCGCCGAGTGCGGCAATCGATGGTGCGGCCATGATGTCTCGATGTTTTTTCGAGTGCCAATCAAGCCGATAATCATGACAACCCGATGACGAACCCCGAAACCGTCACAAAATCGACACGCTTCTGTGATCTTTGAGGCCTGTCACTCAGTCCAAGGAGGCATCGAAGATGCGTTTAGGGAAGATCAAGCCGGGCATCGGCCTGGTGTCGATTCTGGCGTTGAGCACGGCGTCGTTCCAGGTCCAAGCTCAGACCGGGGGCCAGACCGACGTCACGTTCTGGCACTCGTTCGGCAGCGGTGCGGGGGCCGAGACGATCGATGTTCTGGTCGACCGCTTCAATGCCACCCAGGAGGACGTGGTCGTCTCGGCCGAGTTCGTCGGCGATTACGACGAGATGGTCACGAAGCTCCAGGCGGCCATTCCGGCCGGCAACCAGCCCGATATCGTCCAGCTCGAAGCGACCCGCTACGGCCTCTTCGCCGATCGCGGCACGCTCGAGCCGCTCGAGGCCTATTTCGAAGAGGCGGGCCAGGCCTTCACCGACGACATCCGGCCCTTCGCGCTCGAAGCCTCGCTCTATCAAGGCCAGTCCTACGTCATTCCCTTCAATGTCTCGACCCCCCTGCTCTACTACAACAAGGACGCGTTCGCCGCAGCCGGTCTCGATCCCGAAAGCCTGCCCGCGACCTGGGAGGAACTGCTCGCCGCCGCCCAGGCCCTGACCGTCCGCGAAGGCGAAGAGGTCACCCAATGGGGCATCAACGCCCCGCCGCAATGGGTCCGCTGGGCCTTCGCCAACCAGAACGGCGGCGGCTGGGTCGATCCCGCAACCGACGAGGTCCAGCTCGGTCTGCCGGAATCGATCGAGGCCTATGAGTTCGCCGCCGATCTGGTCAACGAATACGGTGTCGCCTCGCTCGACGCCGCGATCGACGAATCGGTCGCCAAACAATATTTCCTGACCGGCAATGCGGCGATGACCTTCGATTCCACCGGCAGCCTCGGCAACCTCCTGGGCGGCGATACCGATTTCGAGGTCGGCGTCGCCCCCCTGCCCTGCGCCAAGGTCTGTGCCGCCCCAATCGGCGGCGCCACGCTCGGCATCATGTCCGCCAATGACGACACGGAGAAGGAGGCCGCCTGGGAATTCCTCGCCTTCATCAATCAACCCGAGCAGAACGCCACCGTCTTCGCCATGACGGGATACCTGCCGGTCCTGAAGAGCACGCCGGACATGCCCGAGGCCGCGGAAAAGCTGAAAAGCGAGCCTGCCTATTCCGTGGCGATCGATCAGCTCGACGTCGCCTTCGCCCGCGCCCGCCCCCCGGCCATGCCGGCGATCCGGCTCGAGGAACCGGCCGTCTGGGAAGCGATCGTCCTCGAGGAACAAACCGCCGAAGAAGCCCTCGGAGCCTTCTCCGAAAAAATGAAACAAATGATCGGCGAAGGCTGAATACGTCGTTTCGCGAGGGAATGGGGACGGACCGCTCGAACAAGCAAGCGGTCCGTCCCTCATCCAGTCCCTTTTCTGCGCCTTTGCGCAATTCCTCGTCGATTACGAGGATAAATTCCTTTTCTGGATTTCGTTCGTGCATTTTCACGATGCGATCAGAGGCGAAAGGGACGCATTGGAGGCTGTGCGAAGGCCCTTTCGCTAGTCTGTCCGGTCGGCGATTTCGTCGTAGAATCGGCCTTGAGTTTGGATCAGGCAAAAGCCGTTGCCCCAGGGGTCGGCAAGTTGGGCGATGCGGCCCCAGACATGGGTGTTGATACCACCTTCGCGGGTGGCGCCGGCGGCTTCGGCGGTGGCTACCGCTTTTTCGATATCGCGGACGATGAAATCGAGGTGGATGGGGGTCCAGTGGCGGTCGTAGGTTCGGTTTGCGCCATTTTTCGTAGCGGGGCTGCCGGCGGGCTTGGCCAGAAGATAGATTGCCGATGTGGCGCCAAGGAGTTCCAGGCCGTAGCTGCCGAAGCGCCGGGCAGGCCGCAGGCCGAAGGCATCGCAATAGAAGCGCTCGGCTTTGGCGAGGTCGTCGACATCGATATTGATGAGGGTTTCGAGATCGGCGGTCATGCTAACCCTCCCTGGGGTCGAGTCCGAGGCTGGCGGCAGTCGCCTCGATGGCGGCCAGGGCATCGGCATCGTCTTCGAAGGTGTCCTGGGCCGAGCGCAGGGCGGCCTCGGCCTGGTCTTGATCGCCGAGAACGAAATAGGAGCGCATCAGCATCAGCCATCCTTCGAGATCGTCGGGCTCGTCCTCCAGCCTGGCGGCAAGTCCGCCGACCATGCTCCGGATCATGTCGAGACGCTCTTCAGGTGTGAGTTCGGCGGCGGCCGCGACATCGGCCTCGGAGGGCCCTCGTCCGGCGCTCGGCGCGAGGCCCAACTGGGCGGCGGCCTGGCGGATCTGCATAAGGACGAAGGGAGCTGCCGCGTAGCGCGCTTCAGCGGCCTCGAGCGTGGCGCGGGCGCCGGATTCGTCACCCCGGGCCATCTGGTTTTGCGCGGTGGCTATCACGGTCTCGAAATCGTCCGCCGTCTCGGCTATCGAGGGCGCGTTTTCTAGCACTGGCTCGTCCGGCAAGAGTTCTCTTGCGTCCTGGCCTGTCAAGCGGGCCATTTCGACGATGTGCTCGCGGACCATGGGCCGCCAGGGCGCATCCGCCGCACCATCCCGATAGAGGGCGAGCCAGGAATCGAGGGCGGCGGCGTAGTCCTCGTCCTGCGCCTGCCCCAGTGCCAGATAATATCGGGCGCGCGAGTCCTGGGGGGTCGCCTCCAGGACCTGACGGAAGGCGAGGCGCGCCGGTGCGGTGACGAGATTGTCGTTGGCCCTGACCACGGTCTCGCCATAGGCGCCCAGCACGGCGGGGTTGTTGCCGGACAGGCGCAGCACTTCCTGCAGCGGTGCTGTAGCGTCTTCCCAGCGGCCGAGCGCGTTATAGGACTGGGCCAGGAGCCACCATTGATCGGCGTTGTCCGGCTCGGCCTCGAGGCGGCGTTCGAGATCGGCGATGCGGCTCTCGAGATCGCCGGCGCTGGCCTGCAACTCCTGTTCTTGCGTCTGACGGGCGGCGAAAGGCTGGTCGGGCAAGGTCGGGTTGCCGAACTCCAGATAGAGTCCGGCAGTGACGAGGATGACGGCCGCAGCAACAATCGCAGCCGCCAAAGGCCGCCTGCCGGTCTGGGCCGCCGCCGGTGCCGCCGCGGCACGACGTCCGGC
>JBGSYN010000234.1:0-60166 GCA_041750975.1 Geminicoccaceae bacterium
GCTGGGCCTGTCGACGGTGCAGCTCTATCTGCGGCGCTGGGGCATGAGCCCGCAAAAGCCGATGACCCGGGCTCGTCAGCGCGCGCCGGCGGCGATCGCCACTTGGCTGGACACCACCTATCCGGCGATCGCGGCCCGCGCCAAGGCGGAGCAGGCGGTGATCTATTGGGGTGATGAGACTGGGATCAGCAACCAGGATCAGACCGGTCGCAACTGGGCACCTGAAGGCGAGACCCCGATCGTCAACCGCGACGCCAAAAGGTTCGGCCAAAGCATGATCTCGGCAGTGAGCAATCGCGGGCTGATGCGCTTCATGCTCGATGACGGTGCCTTGAACGTCGAGCGCTTTCTCACCTTCCTGCGCCGCCTGGTCAAAGATGCCAACCAGAAGGTCTTCTTGATCGTCGATAATCTGAAGGTGCACCACGCCCACAAGGTCAAGGCCTGGCTGGCCGGGCACGCTCATGAGATCGCGCTGTTCTATCTGCCGGCCCCAATTACGGCAGAAGGCGCGCCGGACCACAATCCGGACGAATATCTCAACAACGATCTCAAGCAGCAGCTTCGGCAAAAGCCTCGGTCGTGGGCGAAACACCAACTCACCTCCAACCTCAAAGCCGTGCTCCGCCGCATCCAGCGCTCACCCCTTCGCATCAAGTCCTCCTTCAAGCCCCAACCCGTCCGGTACGCCGCCTAAACTGTCCGGTATATTGCTGGGATATTAGTACAATATCGCACCGTAACATGGGTGCCGATCGTGCGCCGGAAGTCTGGGGCGGACGGGGTGGAACTCGTGAGCGCCCATTGGGGCTTGATCCCGTTCTGGGCCAAAGACCGGAAGATCGGCGCCAAGTTGATCAATGCTCGGGCGGAGACTGTTGCGGAAAAGCCTGCGTTCCGTGCCGCCTTCAAGTCTCGTCGCTGCCTCGTGCCCGCCGACGGCTTTTATGAGTGGCGGCGGGAAGGCAAGGTCAAACAGCCCTTTTTGATCGAGTCGGCGGACAGCGAGCCCATGGCTTTTGCCGGTCTTTGGGAAACCTGGAAGGATGAGGATGGCAAGCCGCTGGTTTCTTGCACGATCATCACCACGGAAGCCAACGCGATTATGCGGGAAATCCACAATCGGATGCCAGTCATTCTCGATAACGGAGCGTTCGATAATTGGCTCGCTGACAGGGGCGACCATGCCGCGCTGCTTCGCCCGTGTGCGGAGCAACACCTGCAAATGCGGCCCGTCGACGCCCGGGTCAACAATGTCCGCAACAACGATGCCGAACTGATCGAAGAGCTGGTCCGGCTGATTTGATGACAAGGTCCGGCTCAGTCCTTCGTCGAAAGCTCCGAATTTCCGAGACCCATCAGCCGTTGCCCCGCATCGACGAAGATTGTCTGGCCCGTCACCTTCGGGGCGTGTGCAAGATAGCGCACCGCACCGAGAAGGTCGTCAGGTCCGAGACCCGACTTGAGCGGTGTCAGGTTCTGCCGGGATTCGAACAGTTCTTGATCCTGGCCCCAGCTCGGCATCGTAAGCCCCGGCGCCACGGCATTGACACGAATTTTCGGTGCCAGCTCGAAAGCGGCGAGCCGTGTAGCCCCTTCGAGGCCTATCTTGGCAACGAAATAGCTGAAGAATTGGGGGTTCGGCGTGACGATCTGCTGATCGAGGATGTTCACGATCGATGCGCCATCCGGAATGGTCGGCTGGGCGGCAAATGCCCGCATCAGAAAGACCGGTGAGGTGAGGTTCGTGGCAATCAGCGGATCCCAGCTTTCAAGCGACAGATTCTTGAGGCTGTCGTCCTTGAATAGAGAGGCAACATTGAGCAGGAGCGAGATCGGTCCGGCCATACTCACGGCTTCTGCGACAAGCGACGTTGCGTTCGCAGGATCGGAGAGATCGGCCTGCGTGGTCCAGGCGCTTCGACCCTTGGCGCGGATTTCTCCTGCAACTTTCTCGGCGTCATCGCCCGAGCTGTTGTAGTGTACGACGATGTCATACCCATCATCGGCAAGACCCAAGGCCATGACCCGGCCGACACGTTTGCCGGCACCTGTGATGAGTGCTGTGCCCTTTTTCTCAGTCAATGAAAGTGCCTCTTGTCGGGTTACGAGATCCGCCAGTCGAGTACGGGCTGGACCCTGGCAACTTCGTGCGAGCGGATGATGTTGGCCTTGCTCAATAACGCCAGCACTGCAAAGCAGGTTTCCGCGGACCGGACTTCTTCGCGGAACATGGCGACGGGCGATGGCAGCGTCAGGCAGATCGGCCAACCGAGAGTTCTGAACCGAAAACCATGTAAAACATTCTCGATCTGGAATTCGACCCGCGCGCGGCTGTCAGGCAGATTATTGTAAAAGCCGACACCTGGATCGATCCAGATGCGCTCGACGCCAAGCTCGGTTGCGAGCTCGATCTCCTTTCGGAAAAACTCCAATTGAGTATCGATCAGCTCGTCCCGCTCGGGGAGGGCCGCTTCATCTCGGGCATGTGCACCGGCGGTATAGCAGATGATCACACCGGCTTCATGACGGGCGACAAGCTCATAGACGGCGTGATTATCCGTATGTCCGGTAAGGTTGATGACGGCGGCGCCGCGGACCAAGGCCGCCGCCGCGACTTCCGGGTAGTAGGTTTCAATCGAGGTCGGAATTCCTTCGGCGGCCAGGGCCTCGAGCACCGGCCAGAGCATACTCCCCTGTTCCTGGGCATCGACCCGTCGCGCCAGGGTACCGGTCGATTCTGCGCCGATGTCGATCAGCACTGTGCCCTCGACCTGCATCCGGCGCGCCCGATACGATGCCTGCTCGACAGAAAGGCAGATGCTTTCCCGGTAGGACGAATCCGGCGAAAGATTGATAACGCCCATTTGATAGGCCGTGTCGCCAAATGTCAGATTGTATTGCGGTAGTGTAAATGTCTTAATCGACGTATTGAGTGCTGCTTTGTGGGCAGACCAGAGATCGTACAGATAGTCGGGATTGATCATTAATATTGTGTCCAGCTGATATCTAAACGACGAACATCGCCCTCTACGCTCGGCAGCTCGTACAGGAGCTCGGCGATGGTTTTGTGTTGAACCGGATGAATGAATTCTCCCGCAATTTCCGCGAGTGGCGCCAGCACGAAGCTGCGCTCCGCCATGCGGGGGTGGGGGATCTCCAGGGACGGATTTTCGACGACCGAAGTGCCACAGAGGATGATATCGAGGTCCAACGTACGTGGACCCCAGCGAACCCCCCGCTTTCGATCGAATGTGCGCTCGATTTCCTGCAGCGCCGTCATCAACTCCGTTGGCGTCAACGTCGAATCGAGTTCGACAACGGCGTTCAAAAAGAAATCCTGTGGCGGTCCGCCGACCGGGGCCGTCTCATAGAGCGACGAGGCCCTAACGACAATTATTGCCTCGTGTGAGTCCATCGCTTCCAAGGCTCTTGCCAGTGTTTTCTGGCGGTTCCCCAGGTTCGAGCCCAGGGCGACAAAGATGTCCTGCATAAATGAAATCCCGAGCGCGCCAGCCTGATGGCGCAATTTTGAAGATGCCGTGGCAAGAGAGAATTAGTGCTGGGGCCGCACAAACCCCTATATCTCTACCGATGAAACGATTTGGAGACCACATGCGCATTCCGGCCCATTTCCTCGCCGTCGTGGGGCTCCTGAGTGTGGTCGCGGGGTCTGTTGCCCAAGCCCTCGCGTCCGAGATCCAGCCCAAGGTCGAGGCGCAATTAATCAGCGAGGCCGACGAGGTCCAGCCCGGCGACACCATCACGGTCGGTTTGCTGCAACGGATTACCGAGGGCTGGCATACCTATTGGACTAATCCTGGGGATTCCGGACAACCGACTACGATCGAATGGAGATTGCCGCAAGGCGTCACCGCATCGGAGATTAGTTGGCCTTTTCCCCAACGAATTCCCTATTACGGCCTGGTCAATTATGGCTACGAGGGCGAAACCGTTCTATTGAGCGAGATCGTGGTGCCCGAGGACTGGCCATCGGGTCAGCCGATGCGTCTCGAGGCCACGGCGACCTGGCTCGTGTGCGAGGAGATCTGCATTCCCGAAGGGGCCGATCTCGCGGTGACCATTCCAACGACGGACGGTCCGACCACGCGGGCTCCGAACTGGCAAGATCTCTTCCAGAACGTCCGCGCCAAGACTCCGATCGATTCACCTTGGCCCGTGCGTGCGGTCTCCTCGGACGATCAATTCGAGCTGGTGCTGAGCGGAGATTTCGGCACAGGGACACTGGAAGACGCTTACTTCTTTCCAGCCGCCTCCGGCGCCACGGAACACGCCGCACCCCAACATTTCGACGCTTCAAGTCAGACGCTGACCATATCGTTCGAGAAAGGTGAAGCGCCACCCTCGGAATCGTTAGAGGGTGTCCTGGTTCTGACCGAAGCTGTCGACGGGAGCAATCTTTCGCGTTCATTCGCGATCGCGGCGGATCTCGAAGAAGGAGGGCCGTTGATCGGCGCTGCGACCATGGATGTCGGGGTTTTTCAAGCCGTGTTGCTGGCAATGCTCGGCGGCATAATCCTGAACCTCATGCCGTGTGTTTTTCCCATATTGTCGCTCAAGGCGCTGGGTCTGGTCCAATATGCACCCAAGGATCTGCGAACTGCGCGACTGCATGGTTTGTCCTATGCCGCGGGCATTTTGTTGAGCTTTTCAGCTCTCGCCGGTGTGCTCTTGATCCTGCGAGCCGGTGGCGCTGAGATTGGCTGGGGCTTTCAGCTGCAATCGCCGCTGGTCATGGCGCTTCTCACCTATCTTTTGCTCGTCGTCGGCCTGAACCTTTCAGGAGCATTTGAATTCGGCTCGAGATTCGCCGGAATTGGCAACCGATTTGCCTCCCGAACAGGGCACATGGGGGCCTTTGCGACAGGCGTGCTTGCAGTCATCGTCGCTACCCCCTGCACGGCGCCCTTCATGGGCACGGCTTTGGGCTATGCGATGTTCCAACCGCCTTCGATCACGCTCATGGTGTTTCTGGCGCTGGGAATAGGCTTCGCGCTGCCCTATCTCGCCTTAAGCTTCATGCCGGCGCTGGGGCGAATTTTGCCGAAGCCCGGCGCTTGGATGATACGTCTCAAGGAATTCCTGGCATTTCCCATCTATGCAACAGTGGCTTGGCTGCTTTGGGTGTTGAGCCGTCAACTGGGTCCCGACGCATTCCTGAGTATACTTCTCGGTGGCGTGCTCGTGGCGTTTGCCGTGTGGTCGCTCGGCATGCTCGAAAGGGTCGGCACACGGGGCTCGCGGATCGCTGCATCGACCCTGGCAATCGTGGCCCTCGTCGGAGCCTCGTTGCTGTTGCCGTCGGGACGCGGGACCCAAGCGACGACGGCCGATGTCGATCCCGCCGGCGGAAAGATCTACGAAGCCTTCACGCCCGCGCGGTTGGAGCAGCTTCGCAGCGAGGGCCGACCGGTATTCATCAATCTGACGGCTGCGTGGTGTATAACCTGCGAGGTCAATGACCGGGTGGTGCTTTCAAGGGATGACGTTGTCGCCACCATGAAGGATCATTCAATTGCCTACCTTAAAGGCGACTGGACCAACAGCGATCCGGCAATCACCGATCTGCTCGAAGCGCATGGCCGCAACGGTGTCCCGCTTTACCTGCTCTACCCGAAGGGTGATGGCGCCGCTCGGATTTTGCCGCAGATCTTGACCGAATCGCTGTTACTCGATGTCTTTAATGACGTCGGTGCCGGCTAGATGCCGATAAATGTTTCGGCTGCGTATTAGCGCTGGATATGGCCGGATTTTCCCCATCGAATGTGGACAGCCTCATCCCTGCAGCGATGACGGAGGCTGCTGGAGAGTGGCTCGGTAGTCTCGATCCGACTCAGCAGGGACAGGCACTTTACGGTTTTCACACATCCGATCGGCTGAATTGGCACTATGTTCCGCGACGTCGCCCGGGCCTGCCGCTGAAGGCGATGTCCGAGGATCAGCGCCGGGGCATCTGGCGGCTCTTCGCCATTGTTCTGAGCGATCGCGGCCTGGCCAAAGCGCGCGGTGTGATCGAAGTGGAGGGTATTCTTGGCGCCCTGACCGACCGGCCCGACTTCCGCGATCCGGCGAATTACGCGCTTGCGATTTTCGGTCTGCCCTCGGCGGATGAGCCATGGTCATGGCGATTCGAGGGCCACCATCTGTCTTTGACGTTCACCATCGTTCCGGGTGTCGGCGTCGCCGCAACCCCTTCGTTCTTCGGCAGCAATCCCGCGACCGTGCCGTCAGGACATCGGCAAGCCGGCGCTGAATTATTGGTTCAGGAGCGAAAGTTGGGATTTGGCTTGCTGCACGATCTCAATGATGTGCAGAAGCGGTCTGCCGTCATCGCCACTCGCTCGCTCGGCGATATCGTGACCGGCCCCGGCCGCGAAACCAGCCTCTCCTGCGTCCAAGGTTTGGCGCTCCGGGAAATGAGTGAGGCGCAGCGGCGGATCGCGATGCAACTGGTCGGGGCATTCATCGGGCATCTTCGCCCGGAGCTTGCGGCGCTGGAGGAGCTCAAGATTCGAGAAAGCGGTGTGGAGGCGATCCATTTTGCCTGGGCTGGCTCGCTGAAGCCGGGCTCGCCACATTACTTCCGTCTGCATGGGCCGAGTCTGCTCATCGAATACGACAATACGCAAAACGCTGCCAACCACGTGCACACCGTTTGGCATAATCCTGCGAATGGCTTCGGCAACGACATGCTGAAGGAACATTACGCCCGCAGCGCACACGATTGATTTCAGGGTGAAGCGGACTCCAGGGTCTCACTCCAGGCGACATAGGCCTCGATATCGAATTTGCGCTTGAGGCCATTGGCGTTCATGTAGCGAAGCTTGCCGAAAACCGGCCTTTCCGTCCAGGCGCGGTCATGCAGCCCGTAGATCCACCCGACATTGGCAAACGAGTTCGCATCGCGACCGTCCAGAAAATATTTATTGTTCAAAAGCAGGGTTCGCTTGAACGCTTCTTCGTACGACGGGGACCATTCGAGGATCTTCTTGCCCCAATACATCCGCATGTAATTGTGCATGAAACCGGTCCGGACCATTTCGCGCATGGCGGCGTTCCAGAAGGGATCGTGCGTTTCGCAGGCTTCGAGCGTGCCAATGTCGTAGACATGCTCGCGTCTGTCCTCTGCGTGTTCCGCCATGGATTTCTGCGCCCAGTTGGGCATGGCCGTGAATTGATCGTAGTTCTTAGTAAATCGAACATAGTTGTGGGCAAGTTCGCGACGAACGACGAGTTCCTCGATGAATGAGGCCCGGTCCTCGTCGGCGATACCCTTGGTCTGGCGCGCGGCGTGGACCAGCCTCAGCGGTGAAATCTGGCCGAAATGCAGATAGGGGCTCAAATGAGAGCATTGCTGCGCAATTGGTTCATTCCGTCCTTCCGAGTAACCCTTGAGCTTATCCTCCAGGAACGACGCGAGACGATGCCTGGCCTCGGAGCTGCCGCCCTGGAAGCGCCTTGAGGGCGCGACACTCCGATCAACTTTGAGCTCCGAAAGGACCTTGTCAGGATCGGAGAGATCGAAGTCACTGGCTGGCCGAACCTCCTTTGAGCATGGGAAGTCAGGTTCGATCGTCTCGGGCAAATCGAGGCAGTGTTCGAAATGCCTGTGTATCTTGCTGCGGATCGTTCGTGCGGCACTCTCGGATTTGTCGGACGCCGTGTCGACCGGAACGACGACATCGCTTTCCACCATGACAACTTTGCGACCGGCATTATCAGCAACCTGTTTGCGCCATTGTCGCTCATGCCTCAAGTAGCCGCGATCACAAACGACGACGCTGGCACTCTTTGAAAGACCGAGCGCCACGTCTGCCGGCTTGCCGCGTTTGACGACCACGCCGATGCCCCTGTCCTCAAGGCTCTGGACGGTTTCGCTAAGGCCTTGGAGCATGAAGGCATAGTGACGAGCGTTGGCTTCGGGATAATCGTCCATGATCCCGAAACCGACGACAACCGGTCGCTGCCGCTCGTTGGCCAACTCCAAGGCATAGCTCAAGGCATGATTGTCCTCTGCGCGCTGCGATTTTTGCATCCAGTAGAGGACATAATGACCAGCTTCATCGGCCGTCTCGTCGTTGAGATGTCTGATGCGTTCTCTGAGCATTCAACTCAAGTAGAACGCGAAGGACGCAAGTTCAGGTCAGAAGGAACGCCTCTACCGCCTCGACGAATGCCATTGGTTGCTCGGCGTGGAGCCAATGGCCCGCATTTTCGATCGTCGTAATTTGTGCCTGCGGGAAGAATTGGTGGATCACAGGCTCATGGTCAGAACGCACATAGCTCGAACGGCCGCCACGAATAAATAGTGTCGGCCCGGCATAGCTGGACCCGGCCAGGGCTTCGGGAAAGCTCGAGATCGAGGGCATCGCCTCGAGCAGGACCTGGAGATTGGCTCGCCAACGAAGGCCGGTGTCCGCGCTTTCGAGGTTCTGCATCAAGAAGCCTCGGATCGCCTGTTCCGATACGGTGGCCTTCAACTGCTCGTCGACCTCCGCGCGTTGTTTTGTCTCGCCGAGGTCGACGGCAAGCATGGCGTCGATATAGGTTTTGAAGTCGTGCCCATAGGTGACCGGAGCGATGTCTGCGGCTATCAATCGATCGATCCTTGCGGCTTCCAGAAGGGCAAGGGCCATTGCCGCTTTCCCACCCATACTATGGCCGAGCACGGCGGCCTGGCTCCAGCTCTGCCTGTCCAGGATATCCAGCAGATCTGCGGCCATGGCCTCATAGCTCATGACCGGCGACCAAGGCGAATGGCCGTGATTTCGGAGATCCACCAGGCAACAGGTGAATTTGTCCTCAAGCTTGCGAGCGACGGATTGGAGATTGCGGCCGAATCCCAAAAGACCATGCAACAGCAGGAGCGGCGGGCCCTTGCCGCTAATTCGTATTACCAGACGCCCGTTCATTCGTTTCGTCGAATCTTTTATTCGGCTGCAAGGGGGATGTCTTCGTCACGCTGGCGTTCCCAATCGACCATGTAGTCTCTTGTAATCGGAATGACGTCCCGCTGTTTGGCCAGCTGAATCTGAAAGTTCATTCCCCCAAGTCGACGGAAAAAGAGTTCCGACCCGACCAAATAGAATTCCCACATTCGGCAGAAGCGCTCATCGTAGATATCCAGTATTTCGTCACGGTTGGCTTCGAATAGGCAACGCCAGGCTTTCAAGGTCTCGGCATAGTGCAGCCGCAAAATCTCGATATCCGTAATCCAGAAACCGCAGCGCTCGACCGGTGGGACAACTTCCGAAAGAGCTGGAATATAGCCCCCGGGAAAAATGTATTTGCGGATCCAGGGGTTGGTCGGCACCGGCCCGCCGGCGTCGCCTATCGAATGGATGACGGCGATGCCGTCTTCCGCGAGCAAGGCGTAAACCTGCCTGAAGAATTCGGGATAGTGAACGACGCCGACATGTTCGAACATCCCGACCGAGACGATCCGGTCGAAGCGGTCGTCGAGATCGCGGTAGTCCATCAAGAGGAATCGAACCCGACCGCTCAACCCTCTGGCGGCGACACGTTCCGTTGCCGCCTTGTATTGCTCTGCCGAAAGCGTGACGCCCGTGACGTCCGCGCCGCAAGCCTCGGCCAAATAGATGGCAAGTCCGCCCCAGCCTGAGCCGATGTCAAGAATTCGCTGGCCGGGCTCAATCCGAAGCTTGGCCGCGAGATGTCGTTTCTTAGCCGCCTGAGCTTCTTCGAGGGTGACATCGGGATGATTGAAGTAGGCGCATGAGTACTGCCTGTCGGCATCGAGAAACAACTCATAGAGACGTCCGGACAGATCATAGTGATGCGCGACGTTGCGCCGCGCACGACCTACCGGATTATACTGGTGCAGGCGACGGGTGAGCGATGCGATAAGATCGGGGATGCGTGCCATGCCGTGACGGCTATGCTCGTAAATGCCGGTCAGGCAGAGATCGAGGAAATCGTAGAGAGTTCCCTCTTCGACGATGAGCCTGCCGTCCATGAAGGCTTCGCCTGCGCCAAGTTTCGGATTGAGGACGATCTTCCATTCGGTGGCGGCATCCGCTATGCGGATTTTGACCCTCGGCGTGCTACCGTCGCCCAGTGTCGCGGTACGGCCCTTGTGGTCGACGAGAACGATTGTGCCGCGACCGATAATGCGACGTATCAGACTCGCAAGGATCATTGTTCTCCCTCCAAAGTGCCGCGACCGCAGCTTGTCTCTCGACCTTGTGACACATGACGATGGCACAGCGCAGTTATTCAACCACCGGTCCTTGGCGGAGGCTCCTATTCCTTGTTGTTCGAAGCTGCGCGTCCACGAACACTCGTCACACTTGAAACCACTTTGCGCACCGATTCACGGCGACACCAAGTCCCAATCGTTGTAGCCCATAGTCTAATGTCAGAAATGCGGCGATGAAAAGCCTTGTTTTCAATGGCTTGGCCGAAGCGTTCGGTAATGCGGCTCTCAATCTACGGCGAGTAATCACTAAGCGAAGTTAATGCTCATAGAGCAAAGGTTAGCTAGGTCGTTCGAAGCAGTCGCATCCTTCGAACTGCCGTGGGCGCCAAATAGACGGCGATTTCTGCAAGCGCTGCCAAGAGCATGATGAACGGTGCCCGTGACCATGCGGAAAGTCGCGACGGCCGGCATCTGATAAATCGAGCTTGGAGTAGCCATCATTCGATATAGGCCGCCTGCTTGGCAAATACGCAACGGCCTGCGCTCGCTTGCGCAGACAACTGATTGCCTTATCGATAATTGACCAGGCACCGAGTGTATCGATTGCCGACCGCCACTATGGTCGCATGAAATTCCTAGGGAAATCTTACCGAAACCAAGGCGCCCAAATCCTCGAATGCGAAGGGCCGGTCAGGGCGGATCGTGACCTGAACCAGCCGCTGAGACACCGGCAAAGCAGTGTCGCCTGCCTCTAATCCCGCAATTCGGGGGCGATAGTCGATCTTCTCGATTTGCCCGAGCACGGTGTCAGGACGGCCGGGTATGCGGATCTCGGCGATATCTCCCTGAGAGAGATTTTCCGCTGCCGAAAGCTCGACTTGCGCTCGAACGGCAAGCGGCTGGTCGGCACTGACCAGCACGACCACGGTTTCCCCCGGCTGGGCATATTGTCCAGGCTCGAGGATCCAGTCGAGCAGAACGCATTCGCAGGGACTCTCGAGCGTGGCGGTCAGGCCATCAACGGCGACGATTTCGCCGACCGGGTGCCCATTAAGGAGTAATTGATCCGTTGCGATCGAACGTATCGTGCCGGCGATCGGCGCTCTAAGCCGATAAATCGGCGCTTCGATGACTGCCGTTTCCGCACGAACGGTGAGGAACCGTTCGGTGGCTCCAAGGCCGACGAGGCCCGCAAGCGCGATCCCGAGGGCGAGAAGCAAGCCGTAGCCGAACCAGCGCTTGACCGAGCGGCCCAGCGACTCTTCTACGGTGTAAGGATTGAAACTTTGAGATGCCTGGCGCGCCAGGGCCGTGTTGTCGCGTCCGGCGATCTCGAGCAGATCGCCGCCGCTCACAATCTCACCCGTCAGATAGGCATCGATCAAATATCGGAAGAGCGAAATCTGCGACTTGGAGAGACCACTGAACCTGCAGCCGAACCGGGTATTGTCGTCGACGATATAGACCATCTGACAATCGATCCGCAGCGACACCTCGAAGTCCTCGAAAGGAAAAATCAATCGGGCCGGAAAACGTTCGCCGGGTTGTCTCGAGGTCATCTCGGCGGCGATGCCGAAGCCACCCATCGACCAGTCGTCGATCGTGTATCGTGTGCCATCGATCTCGATCGCGATCGGGATCTGTAGGCGAACGTGCTGGCGATGGACTTCAGCTTCGTGGACGATTTGGGGTTGCATATCGTGCACTTCCGAATGATGCGGGAGAATCAGAACAGCGCCGTCAGCCGTTCGGCGGACGGGAACTCGAGAAGACCGGTTGCAAAGAAGATTGCCGCCGCCAGTGCCAATAATGCGAGACCATGCATGTAGGCCGAGACGGTCCGGTGAAAGACCGCGGCGGGTCCAAGGGCGGCTCCGCGGAGATCGATTTTTTGACGGGTCCAGCGTTGCCGATCGAGATGGAAGAGGACAAAGGTCTTGATGAGCGCCCCGTAGACCTGATTGTAGTAGATCAGCAATGGGTAAAGGCCGGATACCGTGTCGCGGACCGTCAGCAGCATGAGTGTCTGGACTAGACGCGTCGTCGCGACCCATAGGACATAGGCATACAGAAATACCGGTGTCGCGATGATGCTGAGCGATATAGCGGCAAGCGGTCCAACCAGCGGCGTCCACATCGAAAGCCGCTGGTCGATCAGGCACCACCATAGAAAAAACCCGGCTCGGCGCGGGCCCAGGGCAATCGCGCGACCACTGCCGCGAATCATATTGCCGAACCATCTGAGCATCAGGCTCGTGGTAGCCGCGCCAAAAGTCGGCGCCGGCGGATGCTCGATCGTATAGATCCGGACATCGGAGACGTAGAGCATGCGGTGGCCGCGTTCGACGAGCCAGAACCAGGTCGACTTGTCATCCCCAGTCAGGAAAGGCAGCCGTCCGAGCCGCCAATGCTGCATTGCATCGTCTTGAATGAGCTTGATGAATCCGGGGTCCGTCGCGACTGTAGCGCGGAAAATCGAAAGTCGTCCGGTCATTGCCAGGAGCCGCTGAGACAAGCCCATCGAACACATCAAGAGGTGCCGCTGGGCAAATCGGAGACGGTGCCAGACCGCCATCATGGGCCGTCCCACAACGATCGCGTCTTCGTCGGTCGTCAAGCCCGAGACGTCAGGCATGATCGCAAGAAAGGGAATGCAGCGCCTAAGACAGTTCGGCTCGATCAAGGTGTCGCCATCCATGACCACGACCGCGGATGACGGCTGCGGCCGCATGCGCGACACCGCGCGAAGAGCCGAAGCCAGAGCGAACCTTTTGCCCTGACCATCAAGACGAACGACCGCCAGACGAACCCTCTGGGGTGGCGATAGTTTATAGAACAGGCCTTTCACTAGTCGCTGATCGGCCATTTCGACGAGTGATGCGACGACGGTGACGTCGCCGCCGTACCTGATCGCTTCTTCGAAAGCGGCCCGATACGCAGCCAACGTTGTCTCCGCGGCGACGCGATAGCTCGTGATCACGATGAAGACCGGCGGCAGCAGGCTCGTTGTCGAGCCTGCTCGCGTGCCCGGGTCAGATCCTGTGGGATCTTCGCCAGGACCGTCGGACGCGTCGTCATCGTGAGCGGCAGTGGGGATCGGACGCTCGACCCACCGCAGCCAGCGATCGGCAGTCTGCCGCCAGCGCGGAAAGACGATGTGGCGATAGATCAATGAGCGGACGAAATGCGTCAATCCCCAGCCATAGCGCCAGATGCCGACGAGGCCGATGATCAAGACAAAAGTCTTCGAGCCGGGCTGCCAGATCGTGTCCGGTGCATTGAGCGCGAGTGCCACCCAGGCGAGCATATAGATCACTAGCGTCATGGCGTTAAGAAACGGCTCCCGAGGCTTGGTTTGCAACGTCGATCAGATCAGGCAGGGCGTTACATGCTGGGCATGGGCGGCGCCACCAATCAGGAAAGGCCCAACATCATTCTGGGCGCTCTTGGTAATTTTTCCGTTAACGACGAGCGCCCCGGCGGCAATTCCAGTTTTCCGCCAAAGCGCAATCTTTCAACGGTGTGGATCTTTGCCTAGAGTGCCGCTGACTAAAACCAGCAAACCGTGCCCTAGCAAGGTCGGGCTATCAATTCGGAGTTCGAGATCGCCCATGAAAACTGGAAACCGGATCCTCATCGTCGATGACGACGAACCATTCCGTCAAGAACTCTCGGAGCAGCTTGCTTTGCATGAAGGCATGGAAGTCGAGGCGGCCGGCACCGGCAAGCAGGCCATGGAACTTGCCGCGGGCCATTCCTTCGACGCGATCATTCTCGATGTCGGTCTGCCCGACACCGACGGCCGCGATCTTTGCAAGCTCTTGCGCAAAAGTGGGGTCAAATCACCGATCATCATGCTTACCGCGCATGACGGCGACGCCGATACGATCCTCGGTCTGGATAGTGGTGCCAATGACTATATCACCAAACCGTTTCGCTTGGGCGTACTCATGGCCCGGTTGCGCGCTCAGTTGCGGCAATTCGAACTCAGCGATGACGCAAATTTCAAGATCGGACCGTACGGATTTCGGCCCGCCGCCAAGATGCTCATCACCGAAAACGACCGGAAGATCCATCTGACCGAGAAGGAGACGGCCATCTTGAAATATCTCTATCGCGTCGGCGACCGTGCCGTCACACGCGAGGTGCTGCTCGACGAGGTTTGGGGCTACAACGCCGGCGTCACGACCCACACGCTCGAAACCCACATCTATCGGTTGCGCCAGAAGATCGAGCCGGTAGGGGGCGAAACGAACTTGCTCGTGACCGAGCCTGGAGGCTATCGCCTGGTCCGATGATCGCGCAACCTCCCAGGCTGCTAAAACGAAAAGTCGACGGTGACCGGCACATGGTCGGAAGGTTTGTCCCACCCTCGGACCTGTCTTTCGATTCGTGCATCGGCGATACCATTCTCGAGGGCGGGTGAAACCCAAATGTGATCGAGTCGCCGCCCTCGATCCGATAGCTCCCAGTTGCGGGCACGGTAGCTCCACCAGCTGTAGAGCTTGATATCGGGGCCAGCGATGCGCCGAACGGCGTCGACGAAATCGTGCGACCGGCGCAGGCGATCCAGGGCTTCGACTTCGATCGGAGTATGGCTCACTACGTCCAGCAACTGCTTGTGGCTCCACACATCCGTCGGCAAAGGTGCGATGTTCAGATCACCGACCAGGATGATTTTTCGGTCCGATCTGCGCTCGGCTTCGAACCAGGCCGCGAGATCCGACAGCATATCGAGCTTGTGGGCGAATTTGGGATTCGTCAGCCGATCCGGAATATCGCCGCCGGCCGGAATATAGAGATTGTGGAGTTCAATGCCGCCTTCGAGGACCACGACGGCATGCCGGGCATGATCGATGCCGCACCACGCGTGTGAGATCGAGTTTGACAGCGGTAGTTTCGAGAGGATCGCAACGCCATGATAGGCACGCTGTCCATTCAGGAAGTGGTGATGGTAGCCCAGCGCCTCGAACCAAGCGCTTGGAAACTTGTCGTTCTCGATCTTGGTTTCCTGCAGACACAGAATGTCAGGACCCTCAGCCGCAACGAATCGCCGAATCAGTTCCTCACGCAGGCGAACGGAGTTTACATTCCAACTTGTCAAGCGAATCTTCAAGCGTCATTCCCCAAGGTGCAGCATCCACCCAGGAGGCGCTTAGGGGAAAATGGAATTCCTGGCAAATGTCCAGGCACTTGCGGCGTGCGCCCCTGTCTGGCGCCGAGCACTATGCTTGGTGCTCGGAACCTGAGGAAATGTCGCCGTAAGGGCGAGCATCAGAGTCCGGGATTCTTCATGGCAGTACCGACACCATCCGAACTCAAGCCGCTGTAAGAGACACTTAAGCGTCATGCCGGCTGGCTGTCGGCGGTCGGCATCGTCTGGATGGTCATGGGAGCGTTGGCGATTCTACTGCCGGCAGCCGCCTCCATTGCGATCAATTATCTGATCGGCGCGCTACTGCTCATCGGCGGCACCGCCCAATTCGTGCAAGCCTGGCGTGCCAAGGACTGGAGCGGGTTCTTTTGTCATGCGCTGGGCGCCCCCTTGGCAATTCTGGCAGGCGCCTTCCTGGTACTCTTTCCTTTACGCGGCACGATCTTGCTAACCCTTGTGCTGGCGGCTTTTTTCGTGGCGTCCGGGGCCTTGCGCGGCTGGACCGCGTTCACTTCATCGCGAGATCAAAAACTGGGCCTGGATGGCGGTCAGTGCTCTTCTCAGCGTCGTCGTCGTCGGCTTGATGATCTGGTCTGAGTTGCCTGGCTGGGCCGCGTGGGCGCTGGATCTTCTCGTCGGCATCGAGTTTCTTTTTGCCGGGACCAGCCTCATCATGTTGGCTCGCGGGGTGCGGTCGACGCGACCTTAGGCTTCAGCCCCCGAGGAACAAGCGACCTACATCGGGATCGCCCAAAAGATCGCGGCCACGCCCGGCGATCGCAAGCTCGCCAGCGACCAATACGTAGCCGATATCGGCAAACTCCAGGCCCTTTTTGGCGTTTTGCTCGACCATGATGATGGTCTTGCCGTCCTCGTGCTGAAGTCCGTCCAGAATATCGAACACGGTATTGATAAAGCGTGGCTCGAGACCGATCGACGGTTCGTCGACCAGCAGGATCTCCGGGTCCATCACCAAGGCGCGCGAGATCTCCAGCAGGCGCCTTTCGCCGCCCGAAAGAACCCTGGCCTGGTGCTTGCGGCGATCGGCAAGCCTCGAATACTTCTCGAAGACGCGCTCGGTGGCTCGCCTGGCCTCCTGCCGGCTATCCATCAGATAGCCGCCCATCAAGAGGTTTTCCTCAACCGTCATGCCGGGAAAGACGGATTTGTCCTGAAGGATGTAGGCGATGCCGGCCCGCTTCAGCTTCTCGTCCGCGGAGAGCCTTGTCACATCCCGTGGCGTGTCGCTACCGACCCGGATAGCGCCGGACATGATCGTCGTGAAGCCGAAGATCGAATGCAAAACCGTAGACTTGCCGGCGCCGTTGGGGCCGATCAGGCAAAGCGACTGACCTTGCCCAACCCGCAGATTGAAATCATGCAGGATCTCCATCTTGCCATAGCCTGCGCGCAATCGGTCGATTTCGAGATAGCATCCGCCATCCACCAATGCCGAAAGCTCGTCGACCGAAACCTGATGAGCGATGGCCCTTGCCTGGCGGTCGACTTCCTCGACCGAGATGACGGTATCGACGGACCCCAGATGATAGCCACGCGACTTGCCTTTATCGGCCATCAATGGGCACCGAGATAAGCATCGATGACACGCTGGTCCTGCTGGACTTCATCGGGCGGGCCGGATGCCAGCAGTTCGCCGTGAGCAAGGCAGTAGACGGTCTCCGCCATGTTCATGATCACCCGCATATTGTGCTCAATAACGAAAAGGGTGATGCCGAAATCGGCGTTGGCCCGTGTCAGCCGGTCGATCAGGCCGTTGATCAGTGTCGGATTGATCCCGGCAGTGGGTTCGTCCAGGAGCAGAACTTCAGGGTCGTTCATCAGCGCCATAGCGAATTCGAGCAGCTTTTGCTGTCCGAAGCTCAACTCACCCGCCCGCAACATACGCTTTTGGTAGAGCCCGACGAATTCGAGCAATTGCTCGGCCTTCTCGTGGACCTCGACATCCCGACTGGCGAACATATCGCGCCAGCCCATGCGTCGATGCGGCACGGAAATCAGCATGTTCTCGACGCAGTTCATTTTCGCGTAGATGCGCGTTTGCTGAAACGTCCGGAGCAGGCCCAGTCGTGCGATTTCCTGCACCTTCAGGCTCGAGATCTCGCGGCCTTTGAACTTGATCGAGCCTTTGTCGACGGGGTGGTAGCCCACGATCGAATTGAAGAGGGTGGTTTTGCCGGATCCGTTCGGGCCGATCAGACCGGTAATTTTCCCCTCATCGACCTTGAGCGAAATTTCGTGATTGGCGACGACGCCGCCGAATGCCTTTGATACGCCCTCGACCTCGATCATGACATCAGGCTCGGGCTTGGACTTCGGCATCGGTGGAGGACCGGGGCTCGGCTTCTCCCGAACGCGCAACGACAATGCCGAAATGTTCCGGAAAACGATCCCTGGCCCAGCCGAGAATGCCCTGCTGAAAATAGATCACATTGACGATGATAAGGAGGCCAAGGGCTACCCACTGCCAACCCAGAAGATAGGTCCAGGTTACTTCCTTGATCACATGGAAGACGACGGCGCCCAACACAGGGCCCCAGAGCGTGCCCTTGCCGCCAAGCAGCGCCATCAAGACCATGAAAATGCCGAAGGTGACGGTCGGGAAGGCAACCTCGAGCGGTTCGACGAACCCTGTCATATTGCCGAAAATGCCGCCGGCAATGCCGAGAAAGCCCGCTGCGATTGACCAGGCCACCGCCTTATAGCGGGCGGTGTGCACACCCATGGCCTCGGCTTTTTCTTCATCGTCGCGGATGGCGTTGATCGCGAGACCGAAACGGGTCGAATAGAGCCAACGCAAGAAGAAGAAGACGATCAGGGCCAAGGCGAAGTATTGGATATAGAAGAAATAGGCCCGCTCGTCAGGCGCGCCGGGATACACCGGCATCTGTATCCCACCGCCTGCACCCACATACTCCCAGGTACCCATGAGTTCGCCACCTGCAATGGCGATACCGAGCGTCCCGATCGCGAAGTAAGGGCCGCGGAGACCGAAGACGATCGGGCCCAGGACAACTGCCAGAAAAACGCAGACGATTGCGGCGACAATCAGCCCAAGAAAATAGCCGATATAGTATTGCGATACTGTGAAATTGAACTGAACGCTGCCCGACGGCGAGGTGTATTCATAGAGATCGTAGAAGGTCCCCACTTGGATTATCGCGCAGGCATACATGCCAGCACCGAAGAAGAAGATGTTGCCGAGCGAATTATACCCCATCTGGCCGCCCATGGTATCCCAAGTGAGCGCAAATACGACCATCAGGAACATGACGGCGATCTGAAAGGTGTAGTCGGGGGCCAGAAATGGTGCGGCGATGCCGAGCGCCAACGTTAATGCGGCAATCGCATAGCCTCGAGGCGTCATCGCGGCGGATTTCATCGATCGACCTTCATCGCACGACCTGTCGTACTCGCGCCTGCTGTATCTCCCTGAAAACGAGAACCAGCAGCAAGAGTCCGACGACGATGGCCTGCTGGTACTCGGCACCCATGATGAAGCCCCCGAACTGCTCGAACACGCCCAGACCTAACCCAGAGACAATGACACCCGGTAGATTGCCGAAGCCGGCGGCCGTGACGATGACAAACGAACGAATGGAATGCGTGATGCCGAAGAAGGGCTGAATCACCCAAATCATCGAGATCAGTGCACCGGCGGCACCGCAAATGGCGGCATTAAGGGCAAACGTGAAGGCGTAGACCTGATGAGTATCCACGCCGAGCACCCGTGCTGCGCGCGGATCCTGGGCCGTCGCTCGGATGGCTTGCCCCATCCTGGTCGATTTCATGAAGTAGATGATGGAAATGGCGAGGATGGCGCACAGACCGAAAGAGAGAATGCGCATCTCGGAAATCGTCACGAAATCATTGATGATCGTGAAAGTGCCCAAACCCGAGAAGGCCGTTTGGGTGACCGGACCGAACAACAGGTTGAGAACTTGCTGGATGACGATCGCGACCCCGAAGGTCGCTAGCAATGAGGTGAAAAGATCCTTGTCGACGACCCGGTAAATCACCGTGATATAGAGGATCCATCCGAACGCGAACATCGAGATGATGGCCACCGGCAGGCCGAATAACGGGTGGATGCCCTGCGTCCCCAGCCACCACGCGATATAGCCGCCAATCATGACGAAATCGCCCTGCGCCAGGTTCTTGAGGTTCATGACCCCCCAAACCAGCGCCAAGCCATATGCGGCGAGTCCGAAAATCGCGCCGATAAAGAGCCCGTCGAGGAGCAATTGGACGTTTAGCGCCGGGACCAGCGTCAGTAGGTTGAAATTGTCAAGCAATCAACCGGCCCGAATTCTTATTGGAGCACGAAAGAAAATACGGAGGGACGCATTGCGTCCCTCCGCTCGCTCTTTCGATCCTCAGCTGCCGCTGTCGAACGAAATATTCGGCTTGCTTGAAGCCCATTTGGTAGGCGCGACAACGACATACTCGCCATCCTGGATCTGCCGCAGAACCATGGGTTTGGCGATGTTGTTGCCTTCGGGCGCGAATTGGATCGGGCCATAGAAGGTTTCCATGTCCGTTGCGGCAATCGCGTCGCGTACCGCCTTCTTGTCAAATGTCCCGGCGCGTTCAAAAGCCTCCTTGAAGACAATCACTGCGGCGGCCGCCTGAGCCGACTGGTACGGCACGACTTCATAATCGGAAAAGGTTTCCTTGAAGAGTTGATCGAAGTCGGCGGCACTGCCGAAATACTCGTCCGAATAGCTCAAGGTCTCGGACCATTGCGTCGGGCAGAAAAAGCCATTGACCGCCTCTCCGTAGGTCGCGGCGATGTCAGAGCCCTCGCAGTGCGTGACTGCGACCATCGGCACCTCGAGACCCATTTCGGCATATTGACGAGCCAGCGTTGCAGCACCCTTGTCGTGACCCGAGAGGACCAGAATATCGGGCTGAAGTGCTTTGACCTTGGTCAAGGTTGTCGAAAAATCCGAGAGATCGCGTGGCAGCTTGTCGTCAAGGACGACCTTCATGCCGAATTTCTCGACGTCCTCGACAACACCATCGCGTACATCGAGCGAGAATGGATCATTCTCGAATGCCATGGCCACGGTAAGTTCCGACGGTTTCTTGCCCTCCGCTTCCGCCTGCTCGGCCGCTAGAGCGATTGCGCTGCGCAAATACTGCTCTGACGTCGACAGCACCGCGAATATGTACTCGTAGCCCTTGTTGAAAAGCGAACGGGACGCACCCTCGGCCTCGACCATAGGCACCTGATATTGTTCGGTTATCGGTGCGATCGCTGCCGTAAGGCCCGAGCTGTACGGGCCCAGCATGTATTCGGTCCCATCCTGATTGATGAGCCGTTCGGCAAGTTGCGTGGCCCGCGCCGGCGTCGATTCATCGTCATAATAGGTGACGGCGAGCTTGTAGGTTTTGTCACCTACCGAGACGCCACCCATCTCGTTGATCCGGTCGATGGCGATATCGTAGCCATTCTTCGAATGGATCCCATTGCCGGCGTATTTGCCGGTTAACGAGATAGCGGAGCCGAGCACGATCGTGTCGCCCTCCACTTTCGCATCGGCAGTACCGAACCATCCAACGAGCGCGATTGTCGCCGTCGAGGCAGTAAGTGCCCGTCGTGAAATGCCGTGGGTCATTGTAGTCTCCCTGTATGGTTTGATGGCCTTAAGGCCACGCTCATTTCTATCCTAGAACATTATTTCGGGTTTGGCCAATTCGCTGGCCAAGTACGATAGGCTAGTCTTGGCCGGCGAGCACTAAAGTGCTCGGATCGCCCGGCCCGCCGTCTCGATGTCGACGGTGGAGATTCCCAAGTGCGTCACGGCACGAATGCGATTGCCGACATAGCCCAGGCGTATTCCGTGCTCATGTAGGAGACGCCGGACAAACTGCTCGCCGGTCACTCCCAACCCCGTTACGTCGAAAAACACGAGATTGGTTTCCACGGGCTCGACCTCGATGCCTTCGATCTCATCCAGGATAGTCACCAGGAGCTTCGCGTTGACGTGATCTTCGGCCAGACGCTCGACATTGTGATCGAGAGCATAGATGCCGGCAGCGGCGATCACGCCCGATTGCCGCATGGCGCCGCCCAGACGGTGCTTCCAACGCCATGCCTCCTGAATGAACTCGCGGTCGCCTGCAAGGACCGCGCCGACCGGGCAGCCTAGTCCTTTGCTCAAGTCGAGCCATAGCGAATCGAACCATTCTCCCTGCGCCGAAGCCGGACGATTACCGGCAACCACGGCGTTCAAGACCCGGGCGCCGTCCATATGCATTCTGAGGCCGTGCCGACGCGCCACTTCGCCAATGGCTGCGATCCGCTCAAGCGGCCAGACGGAGCCGCCACCGCCATTGCTGGTTTGCTCGATGACGACCAGACGGCTCTGGGGTGCATGACGGTCTCCCTTCGGCCGCAGGAAGCGCTGCACGTCTTCCGCCTGGAACTGGCCCCTCCTGCCGTCGATCGGACGAATGCTGGCACCGGCAATCGCCGCCGGACCACCGGCTTCGTAGTTCACGATATGGGCGGTCCGGTCGCAAACGATCTCATCCCCCATGCGGCAATGCACGAGAATGGCGATGAGATTGCACATCGTGCCGGTCGGCAGGAACAGCGCCGCCTCCTTGCCGAGGAGTTCGGCGGTCCGCTCTTGTAAGCGGTTGGTTGTCGGATCTTCTTCCTTTTGTTCGTCGGCAACCTCCGCCTCGTACATTGCGCGGCGCATCCCATCCGATGGTAGCGTCTGGGTGTCGCTTGAAAGTTCGATCGCAATTCGTATCATAATAATTCAGCGCCTCAGGCAGCGTGCAGAGCATGGTCGAAGTCACCGATCAGATCGGCTTCGTGTTCGAGGCCGATCGATAGTCGCAAGAGCGTATCCGGGACCGGACTATCGGGGCCTTCGACCGATTTTCGGTGTTCGATCAGGCTCTCGACGCCACCGAGCGAGGTCGCCGGCACGAATACGCCGCAGGCCGCCGCAACGCGTCGTGCTTTCTCGAAATCGCCCTTGACCAGGACCGACATCATTCCGCCGAAGCCGCCTGTCATCTGACGAGTTGCGATCTCATGGCCGGGATGGGTAGGCAGCCCCGGGTAGATGATGCGATCGATCGTCGGATGACCATCGAAGTGATGCGCAAACTTCATAGCGGTCTCCGAACTCTGCCGGAACCGGACGAACAGCGTGCGCATCCCTCGAATCAGCAGCCAGATCTCGAAAGCGCCCAGGACACCACCCGAATGGCAGCGTACCATGCCAAGTTCTTCCCATCGCCGGTCAGTCGCACGCGTTGAGAGAACCCCGGCGGTGAGATCGCTGTGGCCGTTGAGGTACTTTGTCGCCGAATGCATCGATATGTCGGCGCCGAAGGCGATGGCGCGGGTCGTGCAGGGCGGTGCGGCGGTTCCATCGACACCGAGAATGGCACCCGCCTCGTGCGCCAGTTCGGCGACAGCCGCAATGTCGACCACGTCCCAGGTTGGATTGGCCGGCGTTTCGATCCAGACAAGGTCGGTCTCGCCCGGGCGAATCGCCGACGCGATGGCCTCAAGACTGGTTTGATCGACCAAGTGGAGGGTGAGCTGACGCTGCGCCGCACAGCGCTGGATCCATTTTTGTGCCCCGAAATACATGATGCGGGGCAATACGATATGCTTGCCACTCGGCACTGTCTCGATCAGTGCGGCGATCGCTGCGAGGCCCGAGCCGAACAACATCGACGCCGCACCGCCCTCGAGCTCGGCGATGATCTGTTCGGCGTGGTCCATGGTCGGGCTGGCGTAGCGGCTGTAGAGATAGCCTTGCCGCAGTGCATAATCCCCATCGCGCGCGAAGGTCGAGCTGGGCTGAACCGGCGGAATGACGGCGCCGCTTTCCGGATCGATGAAATGGTTCGCCTGAGCCACCAGTGTTTCCGGCGCGCGATTCGGCTTCGTCAATTCGGCGGATCCTCTTTCGTCACCCTCGCAGTGCATGCGACCATGGCTCGATGTCGACAAAGGAGCAAGTTGATCTTGCAATCATAGCAATTATAGGATAAAAGTCTCTCAGTAGGAAAATTTAGTCGGGCTGAAAGAAATGTCGAAGCGAAAAGTGTTCATCCTATCATTGGATGGCGGCGGCATAAGGGGTGTGATCTCGGCGCACATCCTCGAAGCCCTGCACGAAAAGCTCGCGGCCGCCCGGGACCGGCATCTGGCCGAAATGTTCGATCTTATCGCCGGCACCTCCGCAGGCGGCATCCTTGCGCTGGGTCTGTCCGTTCCGGACCGGCGTGGCCGGCCACGATACCGGCCGAGGGATCTCAAGCATCTCTATGCGGGACAAGGTGTCGAGATTTTCCCGCCCGGCCGGGTCGGCTGGCTGCGCACACTGCGTCAGGTCATGCGACACAAATACGATGAGAGCGGGCTGGAGACCATTCTCGGCGATATCCTTGGATCGGTCCGGCTCAGCGATGCGGTGACCGATCTTCTCGTCACGAGCTACGATACGGTCCGTCGCACCCCGCACTATTTCCGGAGACCGACGCCGGGTGTGGGCCGCTCCGAACTGGCCGGCCCCGACTTTCTCATGCGCGACGCTGCCCGCGCCACTTCCGCCGCACCGACCTATTTCAGGCCGCATCGCTGTCATGCTGTCGGGGATATTGCAGCATTCGACCGTTATATGACCGATCGCTATCCGCCGGATGTCTTCACCGAGAGCTTCCGGCAAAACGATTTTTCGTTGATCGATGGCGGTATATTTTTGAACAATCCATCGCTCACGGCCTTGATCGAAGCGCAGAGTCTTTTTCCGGAAGCCGAGGAATTCGTGATCGTTTCGGTCGGTACCGGCAAGACGAACCGTCCTTTTGCCTATGAGGATATTAGCAATTGGGGTGCGGGGGGGTGGGTCGGAATGATCAACGGTGTGCCGCTCCTGTCGATGATGATGGATGGTCAAAGCGACAATACGGAAATGATGCTGGAGAAATTTCCGAGGGTTGAGTTTTTCCGCTTCGATATCGAGCTTGTCGGTGCCAACGACGACATCGACGACGCCAGTCTCGACAACATCGGCCGGCTATTGCAGGTCGCGGATCGCGCGGTGGAGCGCAGTGCGGATAAGCTGGCTCGGCTGGCGGAGCTCTTCTGTTGCGGGGAGCACGACCGGACACTTGCAGTGCCGGCGTGACTAGCCTTTCCGGGTTGACGCAGACGCCTCCATTGTCCGGATGACGGCCTCACCGAACAACATGATGCGGGAGCGCCTGAGCGCGTCGTTCATGGTCTTGTCCTGGACCAGAAGATGGCAAAAGCTATCGATCATGGTGTTCGCGGCGTCAGCAGGATCGAGCTTCGGATGGGCTGTTTGAAACTCGGTTACGATCTTCTTGATACCGGGTTCTGTGGGAATGCCGCCACCGGGCAGCGCCGACTTGATTGCCTCGACAGTCGGCGCCACCAGATCGCCATGTTTCAAGCTATCCTCCGAGGGACAGGCTACCGGGCCAGGCTTGGTGGACGGAATTCGCTGCACCACACTGTCGCCGGCTGCCTCGGCATAGATAATCTGACCGTGCGACGCCAATTTCTGCACCTGGACCGATGAGGTCATTTTGAGAACCTCATGAGTGAAATCCAGCATCAATTCGTTCTTCGCACCGGGTGACAACTCACTGTTGGCAATATCGGGGCAATAGGCGGCGGTCAGCGTATTGGCAATCTCGGTCGGATCCATGCCTTGACCGTGCAACCGGCCGATAATCTCGCTCATGGCGTTCTGTCCCGTCGAAGCGCCGAGCGAACTCGAGATCTGCTGTAATGCGGTCATGTCATCGCCGGTCAGGTCGGACATGTCCACACCCCCCTCGGCCGGACAGCCGAAGCTGCGCGAGGCCTCGGTTCCGGAGGGCAGCTCGTCGATCCCATCGCGCCAGTGTTTGACCAAAGTCTCGGTTACATCGGGCGTCGCATTATTGCCCCAACTGGTACGGATGTAATTGGCGAGATCGGCGATATCCTGATCGCCGAGTTTGCTGGCGAAATTCGGCATCGCAGCGAACTGGTCGGTTGCGGCAATGCCATGCAGAACGGCTGAGAGAATATTGTACGGCTCGACTGCTGTGACAGCCGGATTCCCTGCCAGTGGCGGAATTGCACCTTCGATCCCGGCACCCTTCTCTTGGTGGCAGGCGATGCAATTCGCGACATAAACCTCGCCGCCGTTTTGGCGTTCTGCAGCATTCATCGTCACACCGGCTTCCGCTGCCGGCTCGGTTACCGGCCTGACGTCGAGCAAATAGGTAGCGATTGCGTCGAGATCCTCATCCGTGAGGAAGCTGAGGCTGTCATGGACAACTTCTGCCATTGGCCCGAAAATGGTCGATTTCTTAGTGTCGACGCCCGTCTTCAAGAAGGTTTTGAGATCTTCCTCGGTCCAATCGCCGACGCCTTGGCTGTTGTTCGCCGAAATATTTGGCGCCCACCAGTCATCGACCTTCGCACCGGCAAACCTTTCGCTTTCAATCCGGCCGCCCAGCAGATTGCGAGGCGTATGGCAGGCGCCGCAATGCCCGAGCCCCTCGACCAGATAGGCCCCACGGTTCCAGCTGTCGGATTTCGTCGTATCCGGTTGAAAGCGTCCGGCCGTGAAATAGAGTTCGCGCCATCCCAACATGGATTCCCGCAGACTCATCGGGAACATTAAGCCATTGGGCTTGTTCGCCTTGGCGACGGGCTCGAGCGTTTGCAGGTAAGCGAAGATGGCCTCGAGGTCGTCCTCGGTGACGGCCGTGTAGAAGGGGAAAGGCATCGTCGGGTAGAGATAGGCGCCATTTCTGCTCTTGCCGTTCCACATCGTCTGCTTGAAATCGTCGAGACTCCAATCGCCGATGCCGGTGCCCTTGTCGGGTGTGATATTGCGCGAGAACACTTGGCCGAATGGCGTGTTGAGGGGCAGTCCCCCGGCAAATTCCTGGCCCTTGGCTCCGGTATGACATGGCATGCAGTCGCCGGCCCGAACAATATATTGGCCGCGCTTGACGAGATCGTCATTGTTCGGCGCCTGCGAGGCCATGGCCGTTGTCTGAGCGGAAATCTGCGATACCGGGAACAGTGCCAGTGTGACGATGGCCGCAATCCCAAGCATGAATTGCCGCACGATGGCGTTTCCGATCATGTCCCCACCCCTATCGCTTGTCACCGACAGAAAACCTGCGTGACATTCCAGCAATTGGGCGTGAAGGTCAACCGCAGGTGGACGATGTGCGGCACGCCGCCAGCTCGGCCGAAGACTGCTCCGCGTTGACGAGGTTCGGGCCGTTCCCTACATAGGACGTGGTGCAACAGGTCATATATCGGTGGTTGAATGATCGTTGAGCTTAATGCCCGCTCGCGTGAGGTTTTCCGGCACATCGTCGATACTTATGTCGAAACCGGCGAGCCGGTCGGATCGCGCACCATTGCGCGCCGGCTCGAGGAGCAATTGTCCGCGGCGACGATACGCAATGTGATGGCTGATCTCGAGGATTCAGGGCTGCTCTATGCGCCTCACACCTCGGCGGGCCGACTGCCCACGAATATCGGCTTGCGCTTTTACGTCGACGGTCTGCTCGAAGTCGGCAGGACGGACTATGACGAACGAAGTTCGATCGAGAGTCAATGCGCTGGTGCCGGGCGTAGCGTCGAGAACCTCCTGGCGGATGCCGTGGATACGCTGTCCGGCCTGTCCCGCTATGCCGGGCTGGTAATGTCGCCGAGTTCCGAGCGGCCATTCAAGCATGTCGAGTTCGTCCCCCTCGGTCCCGGCCGTGCTTTGGTGATCGTCGTGACCGATCATGGCATGGTCGAGAATCGTGTCATCGAGATCCCCCTCGACATGCCGGTATCGACGTTGATAGAAGCCGGGAACTATTTGACGGCTCGGGTTGCCGGACGAAACCTGTCCGAAGCGCGGGCTCTGATCGAGGTCGAAATCAAGGATAACCAGGCGCAGCTCGATGAATTGACGCGCCGAGTGGTCGCGACCGGGCTGGCTACCTGGAGCGACGATCAAAACCGCGATGGCGGGGTCTTGATCGTCCGCGGGCAGTCCAATCTTTTGGAGAAGGTCACGAACCTGGTGGAACTTGAACAGATCCGCAATCTGTTCGAGCTCTTGGAAACCAAGACAAGCCTGTTGCGGCTGATCGAGCTGACGCAGAAAGGCCGGGGCGTGCAGGTTTTTATTGGCGCCGAGAACGCGTTGTTCTCGTTGAGCGGCTGTTCGGTCGTGATCGCACCCTACAAGAGCGGTGCGGCCGAGGGCAGCGGTTCAAGCATCGTCGGTGCAATCGGTGTGATTGGTCCGACCCGTATGAATTACGCCCGAATCGTGCCGATGGTCGACTATACGGCACGCGTGGTGAGCCGTCTGCTTGGCGGCGTCGAACGTGAGAAGGAACGATGAGCGACGAACATAACAACGGCCAGTCGAAAGACGCGCAACCCGACGCGGATGCGCAGAATCCGGCCCATGCGGCAACATCGGATGCTAACGTTGCCAACGAAAACCGCGCCGCAAGCTCCGACGCTTTGGCGGAGGGGCAGACTGCGGCAGATGAGCCTGATGGGCCGCCGGCTGTCTTGCCGCCGACCGTCGAGGAGCATGAGGAACTCAAGGACAAGCTGTTGCGCACGCTCGCGGAAATGGAGAATTTGCGGCGCCGCAACGAGCGTGACGTTGAAGAGGCGCGCCGTTACGCCGTCACCGGTTTTGCGCGGGACCTGCTGGAGGTTCGAGACAATCTTCGCCGCGGACTCGAGGCCGTGCCCGAGGGGGCAAGCGAGGCCAATGAGTACATGCGGAACCTCGTGACAGGCATCGAGATGACGGAGCGTTCGCTACTGTCGATTTTCGAGCGCAATCAAATCAAGACGATCAATCCCGAGCGAGGCGAAAAATTCGATCACCGTCGTCATCAGGCGATGTTCGAGGTGCCGACCAACGAACTTCAGGCCGGTTCTGTCGCGGAGACCATGCAACCGGGATACGTCATCGCCGACCGGTTGTTGCGTCCCGCTCTCGTGGGAGTCGCCAAAGCAGCGCCCGGCGCCGATAACGGGCCGCAGGGCGACAATCCGCAAGGGTTCCGATCCGAGGCAACCGGCCAGAAAATCGACACGTCGGCGTGAACGTCGTTGCTCTTTTTGGCCGGCAGATGTCCTGAGCCGGTCGGGTCCCACTGGACTGACCATGAATGAAACTGTGAAGAAGGTCGTGCTCGCCTATTCCGGCGGCTTGGATACGTCTGTCATCCTGCGCTGGCTCCAGGACAACTATCGATGCGAGGTCGTGACCTTCACCGCCGATCTGGGTCAGGGCGAAGAACTCGATCCGGTTCGCGCCAAGGCCGAGATGATGGGTGTCGGCGAAATTTACATCGAGGATCTCAAGGAGGAATTCGTCCGTGACTTCGTCTTTCCGATGTTTCGCGCCAACACTGTCTACGAGGGCTGCTATCTGCTTGGCACGTCGATCGCCCGGCCATTGATCGCCCAAAGGCTGGTTGAGATCGCTCGCGAAGTCGGTGCCGATGCGGTAGCCCATGGTGCCACGGGCAAGGGCAACGATCAGGTGCGGTTCGAGCTTGGCTGTTACGCCCTTGATCCGTCCATTCGTGTCATCGCTCCCTGGCGCGAATGGGATCTGGACAGTCGCGACAAGTTGATCGCCTATGCCGAGGCTCGCCAGATCCCGATCCCGCGGGGTAAGCGCGGCGAGCCGCCCTATTCCACCGATGCCAACCTGTTGCACATTTCCTATGAAGGCAGGGCGCTCGAGGACCCCTGGCGCGAGGCCGACCCCGAAATGTTCACTCGGTCGGTGGCGCCGGAAGATGCTCCGGACCAACCGACCTATGTTGAAATCGAGTTCGAGCGAGGCGATCCGGTATCGGTCGACGGTGTTCGATTGAGCCCCGCCGCCTTGCTGGCGCGTCTCAACGATCTGGCCGGTGCCAACGGCATTGGAAGGCTCGATCTCGTCGAGAACCGCTATGTCGGGATCAAGTCGCGCGGTGTGTATGAGACGCCCGGCGGCACGCTGCTGCTGACGGCCCATCGTGGGATCGAGAGCATTACGCTCGACCGCAACGCAGCCCATCTCAAGGATGAGTTGATGCCGCGCTATGCCGAGCTGATCTATAATGGCTATTGGTTCAGCCCCGAACGAGAAATGCTGCAAGCGGCCATCGACAACAGCCAGGCCAATGTCAGCGGCACGGTCCGGCTTAAGCTTTTCAAGGGCAATGCGCAGACGGTCGGCCGCCGTTCGGAATTCAGCCTCTATCGCGAGGACTTTGCGACCTTCGAGGCAGACACTGTCTATGATCAGAAGGATGCAGCGGGCTTCATCAAGCTCAATGCACTCAGGTTGAAAATACGCAGCCTGACCGGCCGTCGCGATTGAACCATTCGTCGTCCCAGTCCATCACTTTCCTAGGGGAGAAAGCAATCAATGGCCGATCAGGCCACCATTGGCGGTGTAGGTGCGGATCAGCTCCGTTCGTTTGTCGAACGCGTCGAACGTCTCGAGAGCGAAAAAACCGAAGTGCAGGACCAGATCAAGGATGTCTATGCCGAGGCCAAGAACGAAGGTTTCGATATCAAGACAATGCGCCAGATCGTGCGCCTTCGAAAAATGAAGCCCCATGACCGTTCCGAGCAGGAGGAATTGCTGGAACTCTATAAATCGGCACTCGGCATCCTGTGACCGAAAGTCCGCTCGAGATCGGACCTCCGCGGGATACTGATTTCCCGAGATGGCGGCAGCTCTATCAAGGCTATGCCGACTTCTATCGAGTGCCGATGACGGATGAGATTGCGGGCACGGTGTGGGCTTGGCTTGGCGGTTCCTCGCATCCGATGGAAGCGCTGATCGCCCGCGAAGATGGTCAGGCGGTAGGCCTTGCCCACTACCGTCCGATGCCACGTCCGCTCCGCGGCGCCGAGATCGGGTTTTTGGACGATCTTTTCGTCGATCCCAACTGCCGCGGGAACGGCGTCGGCAAGAAGCTGCTCCTGGCATTGAAGTCAATCGCCGAAGCACGGGGCTGGCGTCAAGTTCGCTGGTTGACCCAGGATCACAACTACCGTGCGCGCAGCCTCTACGATCGGTATGCCGTCCGCTCGATGTTCCTGACCTACGAGATGGACATCGGGCGATCCGAGCCGTAGCAACAGGAAACCATCATCGCTGTCGAGGAGCCTTCGATGCGCCGCCCTGATCTCGTCTTTGCTCTGCCTTTAACCGCCGCCTCATTGTTTGCGCTTTCAGCATTTGCGCAAGATGGCCCAGCCTTGATTACGCTCTTGCATACCGGAGACATGAGCGAGATCGCGGCGGATGACGGCATCGGCGGTGTAGCCGAACTGATGACGCTGCTCGAGGCCGAGCGCCAGCGCAATCCGAATGCAATCACGACTTTTGGCGGTGACCTCCTTTCACCTTCGCTCCTCTCCGGCCTGACTAAGGGCGAGCATATGATCGAGGTCACCAACGCCTTGCAATTTGATGTAGCAGTTCCGGGAAATCATGAGTTCGATTTCGGTCCCGAGATCGCCCAGGAGCGGATTGTTGCCGCCAATTTTCCTTGGCTTGGTACCAATTTGCGGGATGGCGATGGGGCTACCGCAGTTGGAACGGCTGAGACCTGGACGACGGAAGTCGACGGTTATACCGTGGGATTTATCGGGATTGTCACGCCCGACACGGTAGAACTCGCGAGTCCGGGCGACATGATCAGCTTTGGCGATCCGGTCGAAGCGGCGACACCGGCCGTTGCGGCGCTCAAGGAGCAGGGTGCCGATCTCGTCATTGCCCTTACCCATCTGCCGCTCTCAGAGGATCGGAGACTGTTGCGCGAAGTCGATGATCTGGATATCGCGCTGGGCGGCCATGATCATACCGTTATGGCGCTCTATGACGGTGGGAAGTTGATCGCAAAGGCCGGCGAAGATGCGGAGTTTCTGGCTGTAATCGATATCGCGATCAATCGCGAGGACGATGAAATCGTCTGGATTCCCACTTGGCAGTATCAGACGACAGCGGGCGTCGAGCCGCAGCCGGAAGTCGCGGAACTTGTCGAGAAATGGAACTCGAGGCTCGATTCGGAACTGGCCGAAATCGTCGGCACCACGGAAACGGAACTTGTTACCCTCCGCTCGGCGGTTCGCACCGAGGAGACGACGTTCGGCAATCTCGTGGCGGATGCGATGCGAGAAGCCACGGGCTCCGATATCGCCATCACCAATGGCGGCGGTATTCGCGCCGACAAAACCTATGCGCCCGGTACCGAACTGAGCCGTCGCGACATTCTCAGTGAATTGCCCTTCGGCAATGTGACCGTTGTCGTCGAATTGAGCGGTGCCGATATCGAAGCGGCGCTCGAGAACGGTGTCTCGCAAGTCGAGGAAACCGCAGGACGCTTTCCGCAAGTTTCCGGCCTGAGCTTCACCTACGATGCCGCAGCCGAGCCTGGCAACCGGGTCACGGAAGTCACAGTCGGCGGCGAGCCACTGGATCCGGCTGCAACCTACCGTGTGGCCACCAACGACTATATGCTGAATGGCGGCGATGGCTATACGGCGTTTGCCAATGGTCGTGTTGTCGTCGACGCAGCCGGAGGCAAATTGATGGCCTCGCAGGTCATCGATGCAATCGCCGCAGCCCCGAGTGTCGCCCCCGAAACCGAGGGACGGATAGTCCGGGTGAATTGACCGGCCGTAGATCGAAGCGGATTCATACTTCTTGAACTCTCTTCGCGTAGGTTCTTTGAAACGCCTTATTGGTCGGGTTCACTAGGTAGTGGTTGGCGGGGGCTGCTAGGCCTTCCAGCGGAGTTTACGGCTAGAGTGGCTGGCCGCTCCCGTCGATCCCGGAAATGAAATGCGCGTGATGCAGAAACTGGCGGAGCTCTCGGCCTTGCCGATCATTGCCATGGCGGCCGTGCTCTTGCTCGGGCCCTATGGCTGGTTGGTGCCGAATTGGCTTATTGCCGACGATAAGATTGCCCATATCACGGGCGTGGCGCTTCTCGCGTGCTGCGGTCTGGTGATCAGTCGCAGGCACTACGCGTTGCAGCGCATGACCTTTGCGGCGTTTCTGCTCGCGACTTATTTCGAATCGATGCAGGCTGTCCTTCCATGGCGAACCTTCGAATTGACCGATATCGTCGCCAACGGGGTGGGCGCGCTGTTGGGCTATACCCTGATCGTCTTGGTCCTGATCTGTCTGCCACGTCGCTTTGTCGAGCCAGAACGCCAGGACGTACCCGCTCCAACAGTCTGATATCCTAGCGGCGTTTGCGCCGGCGTCATGGCAAGGAACTCGATATAGCCCAGTGGTAAGGGCTGAGAGCGCTCGGTACCAAGAACCTGGCCAGTGTCGCTACGGGGGCTAAAGCGTCTTGAGGACGGTTCAGCCTCACGGTAATCCGTGAACCTCGATGCATGCAGAGCGGTGGAACTCGACATCAGCCTCGCAGTCAAGCGGTGGAGACCCTTCACTCAGTAGAGACAATAGGTACGCGCTTCCTTACTGGCTCGGGATCACGAAGAAACGGATGCCTGAGCCAACGAGACACCCTATGTTGAATGTTTCGACAGTGCTGTCAGCGCTGTGACAGCATGGGGCCGAGAGGTTTGCCGCCGCAAATATGGACATGAAAATGCGGCACCTCTTGACCGGCGTGCTCGGCGTGGTTCGCTATCACCCGATAGCCATCATCCTCGAGACCGAGGGACTTGGCAATGTGGGCCACGGCTCGAAAGAATGCCGCTATCTCTTCCGGTAGGGCAGTGGCGCCGAAATCAGCCATCGAGACATAGGCGCGCTTGGGAATCACCAGGACGTGGACCGGGGCTTGCGGACGGATGTCCTTAAAGGCGAGACAATGGTCGTCCTCATAGACCTTGTCGGCCGGGATCTCACCTCTGAGTATCCTTGCGAAAATGTTGTCGGGATCGTAGCTCATCTGGGGCGCGTCCTTGAGGCTCACAGCGTGTGTACGGCGGGAGAGCCACAACACCCAAGGGACGGCTCGCTTGTCAAGCAGAGCGGCTCTGCGATAGACGGCAATATTGCTGAACCCGACGCTAAACCAGGAGCGCCAGGCGAATGTCCCTCGCTGTAGCCTTTCAAATGGATCCGATGGAGAGCGTCGATATCGACGCCGACACCAGTTTCGCCATGGCGCTCGAGGCACAGCGTCGCGGCCATGGACTATTCCATTACGGGCCGCGCGATCTCTCCTACCGGCACGGGCGCGTGGTGGCCCGGGCCCGTCCAATGGATCTCAGCCGAAGCGCGGGCGATCATGTGCGGTATGGTTCAGCTGAAATGCTCGATCTGGCAACGCTCGACGTTGTGATGATGCGCCAGGATCCGCCCTTCAACCTCGCCTATATCTCGGCCACACACCTGCTCGACCGCGTTCATCCGGCAACGCTGGTGGTCAACGACCCGACCTCGGTTCGGAACGCGCCGGAGAAACTCTTCGTGACGCAGTTTGCCGATTTGATGCCGCCGACACTGATCACCTACAGCCTCGAAGAGATAAGGGCGTTTCGCGAGGAAGAAGGCGATATCATCGTGAAGCCACTCTATGGCAATGGTGGCGCCGGGGTCTTCCTGATCAAGCAAGACGACACCAATCTAAGCAGCCTCGTCGAGTTTTTTGCGCAGACGCTCAATGAGCCGCTGATGATACAGCGTTATGTGCCCGAGGTCCGCAAAGGCGACAAGCGTATCATCATCATCGACGGCAAGGCCGTCGGCGCCGTCAACCGCGTTCCGCCGTCCTGGGACACCCGGGCCAATCTTCATGTCGGTGGGCGTGCGGAGAGAGCGACCTTAACCAAGCGCGACCTTGAAATTTGCGAGGCGCTCGGTCCCGCTCTCGAACAACGCGGCCTGATTTTCGTCGGCATCGACGTGATCGGCCACTACCTGACGGAAATCAACGTCACATCACCGACCGGCATGCAGGAAATCGATCGTTTCGACGGCGTCAATCTGGCTTCACGACTTTGGGACGTTATTGCCGAACGCAGGCGCGAAGGTCTGCAAAGATCGGCCTGACGTCCGCAACAAAAAGGGGCCCATGGGCCCCTTTTTGTCGGATTTCGGAGCCAGCTTGCGATCAAGCGGCCTGGACCAAAACCTTCTCAAGCCGCCGCGTCGCCTCTTCTTCGTCGACGCGTTCGATGGCAGCCACCTCGCGTGCCAGTCGCTCAAGAGCGGCGCGATACATCTGACGCTCGCTATAGGATTGATCGCTATCCTCGGCCCGGTGCAACTCACGCACGACCTCGGCAATCGAGACGGGGTCGCCGGAATTGATTTTGGCCTCATACTCCTGTGCACGACGGCTCCACATCACCGAACGACGTGGGCGGATGCGACGGGTGAGGGTCTCCATGGCCGACTGAATCTTCTCGCGCGAGGAGAGCTTGCGCATACCCGATTTCGGCGCCTTGTCGACGGGCACACGAAGAATAAGCCGCTCATTCTCGAACGAAACGACATACATTTCCAGTTCGATACCCGCGATGTTTTGGGTTTCGATCGAAGTGATACGCCCCAAGCCATGTGAAGGATAGACGATATAATCGCCACTATCGAACGCGAGTTTTTTGACCATCGAAGAATTTTCTCCTCATTTCCGGGCGCCCAGGCGAGAACAACGCCGAGGAACTGCCGCTGGAGCCTCTTATTAACTTCAACCGACAAGAAAAACCGCACCAAGAACTATCGGAGCGGTTGAATTCCTGTCGCCTGACAGTTGGGTTACGATCAAGGACTGAGCAAAACCGAGTCTTCACTGATCATAGTGTGGATATTATCACAAATTTTCCGAGATTTCCACACTTTTACACATCGCAGGGTGTGAGCCTCGAGGAAAGGCCTCGGTAAACCAACTTGAGAGAGTGAGCGGGCCCCAGGCGACTTCGCCACATTAAGGAAAGTTAAGCACCGGTGCCCGGCTTTTCTGAGAAATACTTCTCGAATTTACCTTCGACTTCACGGAATTCATCGGCGTCTGCCGGAGGTTCACCCTTCCGCGTTATATTCGGCCAGTTTTCCGAATAGTCCTTGTTCAGGACGAGCCATTTCTCGGCTTCGGATTCGGTATCGGGCAGAATCGCTTCGGGCGGACATTCGGGCTCGCAGACCCCGCAATCGATGCATTCATCGGGGTTGATCACAAGCATGTTCTCCCCCTCGTAGAAGCAGTCGACCGGGCATACCTCGATGCAGTCCATGTACTTGCATTTGATGCAGGCCTCGGTGACGACGTAGGTCATCCCTCACTCCATGTTCTCTGTGGGCTGGTGGATAAGTCAGGCCGTTCGTGCCGATGGTACTCGGCGTCGAAGGGCTCTTTGCATGTTTTGCCGGTTTTAGCGTCGGGCAAACAACTGGTCGAGATCGTGTTTCCGCACCTCTATATAGGTAGGGCGGCCATGATTGCATTGGCCGGCGAAAGGGGTCGTCTCGATCTGTCGCAAAAGGGCATTCATCTCGGCAATCGATAAACTGCGGCCGGCACGCACGCTGCCGTGGCACGCCATGGTTGCGACAACCTGCTCGAGCCGTTCCTTAAGGCTGAGCGAGATTTCGAGGCAGGCGAAGTCCGAGGCCAAGTCATGCACCAGCCGCTTGATCTCGGTTTGACCAAGAATTGCCGGCGTTTCACGAACCAGAACGGCATCGGCGCCGAAGCTTTCAAGACCGAGGCCAAGGTCGGAGAGTTCATCCGCCCGTTCCAGAATGTGGACACGATCCTCCGCTTCCAGTTCGACCACTTCAGGCAGCAGCAAGAGTTGACGTCGAACCCCACCTGCTTGCAGTTCGGCCTTCATCCGCTCATAGACGATCCGCTCATGGGCCGCATGCTGGTCGACCAGGATAATGGCATCGGCGGTTTGCGCCAGAATGTAAGTCTGATGAAGCTGGGCCACGGCAGCACCGAGCGGATGCCCTGCGAGTTCGGCGCAGTTGGCTTGAGCCGCAAGCCTGACCATGGGCGCGCCGATGGCCAAATTCCCGTTCGCCGATTGAGGTCCCGGTGCGGCAAAACGTACCGCTGCTTCGGCCAGGCCAGTCGCCAATCCTCCCCTCATTGGGCCTGTATGGCCACGGGACAAGCCGCCCATCGGGGCTAGCGAACTGCCAAGGTCGGCAAAGCTCGAGGTACGGGCGCTGCGATGTCCATGTTCCGCCAGGGCCCGCTTGAGCGCACCGACGATCAGGCCACGCACCTGGGCTGCATCGCGAAATCGCACTTCGCTCTTGGCCGGATGGACATTGACATCCACGGCGTGGGCCGGGAGCGTCAGATACAGAGCCGCCAATGGCTGACGGTCGTGAAACAACAGATCGCTGTAGGCGGCACGGAGTGCGCCACGCAACAACATGTCCTGCACTGGGCGGCCATTGACGAAGAGAAATTGCAAACGGCTGTCACGACGGCTGTGGGTCGGCAGGCCGATCAAGCCCTCGAGCCGGACGCCGTCGCGTTCCCCTAAAACGTCCAGCGCGTTCTCTTCGAAGTCTCGACCCATCACGCTGACAATGCGAATCTTCCTCGCTGCCGACGGATCGAGTTCGGGGTGATGGTGGTAGGCGACGTCTCGGCCTTCGGAGCGCAACACGAATCCGATCTCCGGGTGCGCGAGTGCAAGCCGCTTGAGCGTTTCCGCAATGATTTCCTGCTCGCGGCGGTCCGATCGCATGAATTTCAAGCGTGCCGGCGTGTTGAAGAAAAGATCGCGGATCTCGACACGGGTTCCGGTAATGCCGGCGGACGGTTCGGGCCGCAACGCATTCCCCCCGGTGACGATCAGCCGCCAAGCCGTGTCGTCTTGCGGGCGTCGGCTCGTCAGGGTCATACGGCTGACGGCGGCGATCGATGGCAATGCCTCGCCGCGAAATCCCAGGGTTGAGATCTCGACAAGTTGCTCGTCCGAGAGTTTCGACGTGGCATGCCGTTCGAGAGCCAGGACGAGGTCGTCGCGCGCTAAGCCGTGGCCGTCATCGGTGACAAGTATTTCGCTTTTGCCGCCGGCTCGGATGGTTACCTCGACGGTGCGCGCACCGGCGTCGATGGCGTTCTCGACGAGTTCCTTGACGACCGAGGCGGGACGTTCGACGACTTCGCCGGCGGCAATCCGATTGACGATGCGCTCGTCAAGTCGGCGTATTCGGCTGCCGGTTGCAGACAATCCCCCGCCTGCCGCCATAGTTCGGTCTCAGCCCCCGAGCCCTTCCGGGGCGCCGACGATCGAAATCAGTGGCGGCTCGTCGAAAAGGCGGGCGGAAGAACGCTTGATGTCATCGAGGCTAAGCGCCTCGATGATGCCATTCCGTTTGTCCAGATAATCGATCCCGAGCTTTTCGACCTGCATGTCGAGAAGGACTCGCGCCACCTGATCATTGGACGTCAGGCGCAGCGGAAAGGATCCGGTAAGGTAGGTCTTGGCATTGGCGAGATCCTCCTCGCTGATCTCGCCCGC
This sequence comes from Geminicoccaceae bacterium, assembly GCA_041750975.1. GTDB lineage: Bacteria > Pseudomonadota > Alphaproteobacteria > Geminicoccales > Geminicoccaceae > JBGSYN01. Next base: position 37,888 of record JBGSYN010000234.1, read on the forward strand.
CGCCATCTTTGCCGCTTCCGCCTTGAGAATCTCGATCGACTGCGCCACGGCGTCATTGCGTGTCGCCACACCGCCGAACCACAAAGGGGCATGTTCGGTATCGTGCAAATATGAACTGGCTCCATAGGCAAGCCCGCGCTTTTCGCGGATTTCCTGCATCAGCCTGGAACTGAAGCCGCCTCCGCCGAGGAGATAGTTCGCGACATAGGCGGCATAGTAGTCCGGATCATCGCGGGCGATTCCCTTGTGACCGAAACGGACGACGCTTTGCGGGATCGGGAGACGGGTGATGATGGTCTCGCCGAGAACGGGTGTCGTGTCGACTATCTCCGGAGCCTTGGATTCCGGGGGCAGGTCACCGAAGGTCCGATCCAAAAGCACCATTAACTCGGTTGCGCTGATATCGCCGGAAACACCGATCGAGAGATTGTCACGGGCAAAGCGTGTACTGACGAAGTTGCGCAGATCCCGAAGCTCGATCGCGCTGATCGAAGACTCGGTGCCGCGCGTCGGCCGTCCGTAAGGATGATCGGGGAATGCACTCGCGAACCAGGTCCTTGAGGCAATGAAGTCCGGATCGTTTTCGCGACGCCTTATTTCGGTGATGATCTGGTTGCGGACTCGCTCGACCGGCTCGGTATCGAAGCGGGGTTCGATCAAGGCAGCGCGCATTAAATCGAAGGCGTGATCGCGCGTTTCCGTGAGTGTCTTGAGTTCGCCCTTGAAGCTGTCCTGCCCGGAATCGAAGCTCAGGCGGATTGCGTTGTCCTCGAGTTCAGCTTGGAAAGCACGACTGTCATAGCTGCCGGCGCCTTCATCGATCAGTCCCGAAACCATGTAGGCAAGGCCCGCCTTGCCTTCCGGATCGGTCGCAGAGCCGCCACGGAAACTGAGCGATAGCGAAAGCATCGGCAAATTGGCATCCTCGACCAGATAGGCGCGAACGCCCGTCTCGCTGACGATCTCCTGGACCACGGCCGCTTGACTGGTCTCAGCAAGAACAGCGGCGCTCATGAGCATGGTCCCCGCCAGAATGTTTCTGCCGGAACCCCGCAGAATGTCTTTTCCGCCAATGTCATTATTCATCCAATTCAGCATGAAGTCTCCATGGGCCCGACAGCAAAGCTCTCGGATCCCGAAAGGAAGTCTATCGGATTTCAGGCGTCGCCTGGTATGAGGCGTCCGGTTACGGCGCGCTTGTCGTCGATCACCAGACGTGCCGCCGCCATGACCTCCTCGACCGTGACCGCTGCGATCCGGCTCGGCCAGCTTTCGACATCCTCGATGGTGAGGCCGGTCGTCAGGGCCGCACCGAATGCGCGCGCGGCACCGCTGAGACTGTCCCGTGCGTAAATGGCTTCGGCCACCATGCGGCCCTTGACCCGATCCAACTCGTCCTGTTTCACGCCATCACGCAACAGCGTCTCGATCTCAGCATCCAACGCCGCCTCGAGTGCATCCATGTCGACGTCGGGCCTTGGGCTCGCATAGAGGCGAAACACCGATTGATCCAGTGATGTGCCTCGGTAGGCACTGCCGGCGCCCGCTGCGAGCGACTGCTCGATGACCAGCGACACATAAAGCCGGCTCGTGCTGCCCGAGCCGAACAGCTCGCTGAGCACTTCGAGTGCGTAGGCATGCCCGCCGTCGTCCGAATTGAAGCTCGGCGCCAGATAGGAACGGACGAGCGTCGGTTGCTGGACTCTCGAACTTGCCAGTTCCATCCGTCGCTCGACGCTCTGCGGCGGTTCGGCAACTCGCGATCGTTCCGGGACCGTCTTCGAGGCGACCTTGCCGTAGGTCCGCTCGGCAATCGGCCTCAGCTCGTCAGCTGTGATATCGCCTGCGACAACGAGGATAGCGTTGTTAGGCGCGTACCATTGCTTGTAAAAATCGAGGGCTTTTTCCCGAGAATAAGCCTCCATTTCCGAGAACCAGCCGATCACCGGAAAGCGGTAAGGGTGATGCAGAAACTGGCTGGCGTTGAGTTGTTCCTGGAAAATCGCGGAAGGTTCGTTGTCGACACGTAACCGTCGTTCCTCGAGCACGACATCGCGTTCGCTCGCGACGTGCTCGGTGTCGAGCTTCAGATTGGCCATCCGGTCCGCTTCCATCCCCATCACCAGTTCCAACCGGTCACGGGCAATTACCTGGAAATAGGCGGTGAAATCCTGCCCTGTCATGGCGTTGTCGTTGCCGCCATTGCGGGCCACGATCTTGGAAAATTCGCCCGCCGCCAGCGATTCGGTACCCTTGAACATCAAGTGCTCGAGGAAGTGGGCAATCCCCGACTGACCCCAGGGGCTGTCGGCTGAACCGACTTTGTACCAAAGCCAGTGGGCAACTACGGGTGCCCGATGATTGGAGACGACAACGACCTCGAGGCCGTTGTCGAGTGCGAAGGTTTCAGGCTCGAATACCGTGGCCTTCGCGGCGGCGGCCAAGTTCAGGGCAATCGTCGTCATGGCAGCAATTATGAACCTCAAGAAGCCTCACCCGCTGGCTGATCCAACTGGTCGATCGGCACACTGCCGACACGCTCAACGATAATATTATTGCTGCTTCGTGCGGCAAGACGCTCGGCTTCGACCTTGGGATCGAGCACATCCGGATTGGGTTGATAGAGCTCGCGCTGAAAATCGAGAACGAAAAGGATTTTTTTGTCCTCGAGCGTGCTCAACTGGGCATCCTCGCGCGCAATGACCTGGCGAATATCGGGTTCAGATTGCACAGGACTGCGCGCCAGCAATGCGGTTTCAGCGCCGCTCATCTGCTCTTCGGGCCGCGCAGCATCGCCGACCAGCAATTGGCGTGTGCCGGCGCTGGGTGACGTCGCGGCTTGCCGCTCGGCGATTTCCTCGCGTGGCGGGCGCAGATTGAAATCCGGTGGCATGGTCAGGGGTGCGCGGCGGACGACCTGGAACTCGTCGGGTCCGTCACGACTGACCCCGGCAAGCTCCTGAACGGTGTTATTGCCGCAACCGGCGAGCAATCCCGTCGCCAACAACAAGCCCAACGCGGGCAAGAAGGGCCTACTGCACCGGCGTAGCCAACCGTCGGGCATGGCGACCGTTAAGTCCATTCTCGATCCTTCCTGACATTGTTTCGCGACACAAGAGATTCGAGCAGGAGAAGGCCCGCGCCGACGACGATGGCGCTGTCGGCGACGTTGAATGCCGGCCAATGATAGCCCCAGGCGTGAAAATCCAGAAAATCCACGACCGCACCGAAGCGGACCCGATCGACCAGATTTCCCAGAGCGCCGGCCATGATGCTCCATAACGCCAGGCGCGCGATCAAGCGGGTCTCTCGCAACAACCAGACGATCAGGAAAATGGTGATGACCAGGGCCAAAGCAACCAGCAACCAGCGACCGGCGTCACCCGAACCCGCAAACATGCCGAAACTGACGCCCCGGTTCCAGACCAGAACAAGGTTGAAGAAGGGCGTGATCGATAATCTTTCGAACTGCTCGAGCTCGCGCAGGGCGAGCCATTTGGTCACCTGATCCAGAGCGATGATGCCTGCGAAAAGTGCGGGTCCGGCCAGACGAGGCATCAGGCGGCTGCTGCACCCACGGCATCCCGGCATCGAGGGCATAGCGACGAGACTGGATCGATGGTCGGCAAGACCTGCCAGCACCGTGCGCACCGATCGCCCCGTGCTAGCTGCGGGGAGACGGCCACATCCCTGACGTCATCGAGCCGGAATGCGCCCGCGGGAGCCGGCTCCGTGCTGATCTCGATGTCGCTCGTGATCGCAAGTTCGGCCATATCGAGATCCGCAACCAGTTCCGCCGTGGCAGGATCGGTAAAGACCCGGGGGGCAGCCTGCAGACTGGCGCCGATCCGCTTCTCGCGGCGCTCGATTTCGAGCGCCCCGGTCACCGTTCGGCGGACGGCCCTGACCCGCTCCCATTTTCGTCCCAATGCAGGCTGATGCCAAGTCTCGGGGATCTTCGGAAATAATTGCAAATGGACGCTCTCCGCGCCGTCAGCATGCCGAGAACGCCAAGCCTCTTCGCAGGTAAAGACGAGCACCGGCGCCAGCCAGGTGCAGAGTGTATTGAACAGGTGATCGAGGACCATCCGGGCCGAGCGCCGGCGAATGCTGTCGAGGCGGTCGCAATAGAGCGCGTCCTTGCGGACATCGAAATAAAACGCCGAGAGATCGGTCGCGCAGAAATGATGCAGCGCCCCGTAAAGTCTCGGGAAGTCATAGTCGCGATTGCAATCTCGCACCAACCGGTCGAGTTCGACCAGCCGGTGCAGCACCCACCGTTCAAGCTCCGGGAGATCGCCATAGGCGACGGCTTCGGTCGCATCGTAGCCCGAAAGATTGCCGAGCATGAATCGGATGGTATTGCGGAGCCGGCGATAGGCATCGGATTGACCCTTGAGGATCTCGTCGCCGATCCGGATGTCTTCGCTGTAGTCGACGCCGACGGTCCAGAGACGGAGGATATCGGCGCCATATTGAGGGGTTATATCGGCCGGCAGGATGGTGTTGCCGAGCGATTTCGACATCTTGCGGCCATCGGCATCGACGACGAAGCCATGGGTTAATACCTGCTCATAGGGAGCCCTGCCGCGGGTGCCGCAGCTCTCCAGCAGCGAGGAATGAAACCAACCGCGGTGTTGATCCGAGCCTTCGAGATAAAGCGAGGCGGGCCACTTCAGGTCAGGTCGTTTCTCGAGCACGGTGGCGTGGGTCGAACCGCTGTCGAACCAGACGTCCAGAATATCGTCGACCTTCTCGAAATCCACGGCGCTGTAGCCGTTGCCGAGGAAATCCTGCGGATCGCGCGACCACCAGGCGTCGGATCCATCCTCTTGAAATGCCTGGAAGATACGCGCGACGACCTCAGGATCGCGCAATACTTCGCCGCTCTGCTTGTTGACGAAGACGGCGATCGGCACCCCCCAGGCCCGCTGCCTCGAGATGCACCAGTCCGGCCGGGTCTCGATCATCGAGCGGATGCGATTGCGGCCGCGTGCCGGGACCCAGCGGGTGTCGTCGATCGCCTGCAGGGCCTTGGCTCGGAGATTGTCCGGCCCATCCATCGGAATGAACCATTGGGCGGTGGCGCGAAAGATCAGGGGCGCCTTGGAGCGCCAGCTATGCGGATAGGAGTGGACCAGCGTGCCACGCGCCAGAAGTGCGCCCGCACCGACCAGAGCCTCGATCACGGGCTCGGCCGCCTTGAACACGTGGGTGCCGGTGAAGCCCGGCACCTCCTCGGTATAAAGACCGTCCTCGGCCACCGTGTCGGGCACGTCGAGACCGTGACGCGCGCCCAGATCGAAATCGTCGGCGCCATGGCTGGGCGCCACATGAACCAGCCCTGTGCCCTGCTCCGTCGTGACGAAATCCCCGGCCAAGAGCGGGACATCGAACCCATAGGCACCGGCATGGCCCCTGAGAGGATGCGAGGCGATGCTGCCTTCGAGCGCCGATCCCTTGAAATCGGCGAGCACGTCGAAGCTCTCGATCGACGCCTGCTTGACCACATCGTCGATAAGCGCTGCGGCAACCATCAGCCGATCGCCCGACGGTTGGACCTCGATCAGCCGATAATCGATATCCTGGCCATAGGCGACGGCGCGATTGGCCGGGATCGTCCAGGGCGTTGTCGTCCAGATGACGACCGAGGCGCCGTCGAGCGCCGGCATCGAAGCCTGCACCAGGGGGAACTTGACCCAGATCGTGGTCGACGTGTGGTCATGATATTCGACTTCGGCTTCGGCCAGCGCCGTTTTCTCGACCACCGACCACATGACCGATTTGCGGCCACGGTAGAGCGCACCGCTCATGAGGAACTTGGCGAGTTCGGCGAATATGCCGGCCTCGGCGTCGAAGCTCATCGTCGTATAGGGATGGTCCCAGTCGCCGAGGACACCGAGGCGCTTGAACTCCTCCTTTTGGATGCCGATCCATTTCTGCGCGTGTTCGCGGCATTCTCTGCGAAAGGCAACGATGTCGACTTCGTCCTTGTCCTTGCCCTTTTTGCGGTAGGCCTGCTCGATCTGCCATTCGATCGGCAGGCCATGACAATCCCAGCCCGGGACATAGACCGAATCCTTGCCGAGCATTTGCTGGCTGCGGCTGACGACATCCTTGAGGATCTTGTTGATCGCATGGCCCATATGAAGATGGCCATTGGCGTAGGGCGGGCCGTCATGCAGGACGAATTTCTCGCGTCCGGCGGCATCTTCGCGCAGCCTCCGGTAGAGATCCATCGCGTTCCAGCGATCGAGCGCTTCCGGCTCGCGCTGGGACAGGCTGGCCTTCATCGGGAAATCGGTGCGCGGCAGAAAGACGGTATCGCGGTAGTCCTTGGCGGCTGCCGCCGTCCTCGGTTCTGCGGTTTTGGTGGTCATTGGATCAACTCGTAAAAATGGGGGCGATGGCCGCCGTGGCGGCTGCGGACGACGGGGGTATTCGGGGCGCTACCCCGAGGATAATTCGCGCCCGTTCGCAGTCTTTCTCGATTTGACCCCTGAGTTGATCGATGCCGTCGAATTTCCTCTCGCCCCGCAAACGAGCCAGAAACCTGACTTCCAGCCGCTCGCCATAGAGATCGAGGGATCGATCGAGCAAATGGACCTCCAACAGCATATTCCTGCCGTCGAAGGTCGGCCTGGTTCCGAGATTGGCAACGGCAGGCATGGCGTTGCCGTCCCGCCTCGACGCTTCGACCGCATAGACGCCGCGTCCGGGCATCAAGGTTTTGCCGTCGATGGGATGAACATTGGCCGTAGGAAAGCCGATCGTCCTGCCGCGTTGGTCGCCCCTGCGGACCATCCCGGAAATTGCATAGGGTGCTGCCAGCAATGCGGCGGCCTTCTCGACGTCACCCGATGTGAGAAGATCGCGAATGCGGGATGACGAGCAACGCATCCCCTCGAAATCCAACGCGTCGATCGTTCTACATTGAATGCCGAGACCGCTCGCCAGACGATATAAGAGTTCGGTGTCGCCCTGGCGTCGATGGCCGAACCGAAACCCTTCGCCGGTAACGATCGCTGCGACACCAAGCTTGCCGCCAAGGAGATCGTGAACGAACTCTGCTGCAGACAAACGCATCAGTGACGGGCCGAAACGCAGGGCGAAGACGTAGTCGACCCCGAGTTCCTGGAGCAGCCTGGCTTTGCGTCGGAACGAGGTCAAACGGGGTGGTGCGGCCGCGGGCTGAACCAACTCCCGCGGATGCGGCTCGAAGGTCACGACGCCGAGCGGTACATCCTGGGCGAGGGCCAGTTCGTGGGCGGCGTTGATGACGATGCGATGCCCACGGTGGAGGCCGTCGAAATTGCCGATGGCGACGGCGGCGCCCCGGGCCTCTGGCGGCACCATGTCAGGATCACGAAAAACTTGCATGGCGCGGTTATGTTCCATGCAAGGAGGCGGTGTAAAGGGGCCGCGCTACAGCCGCCTCAGCCGATGCCCGTGAAGGATGGACGATCAGCCCGGCCGGCGCTGCACCATGATGACAGCTTCTCCCTCGAGCACGGTCTTGTTGTCGACGCTGCAGATCGTCGACATTTTGACACGGCCGCGCTCGAGATCGATTTCCTCGACACTCGCCCTGGCGGTCACGGTGTCGCCGGCCCGGACCGGAGCCCGAAACTTCAAGGTCTGGCTCACATAGACGCATCCCGGTCCCGGCAGTTTGGTGCCGATGACCGTCGAAATCAGGCTTGCCGTCAGCATGCCGTGGGCGATACGCCCTTGGAATGGCGTGCCCATGGCGAACTCTTCGTTGAGATGAACCGGATTGGTGTCGCCCGAAACGCCGGCGAACATCAGGATATCGGCGTCCGTAATCGTCTTGCCGAACCGGGCGGACATGCCCGGGCTTAGATCTTCTATATAAAAGCCGTATTCGGACATGACGAAAAGTTCCGCTCTGAGATAAACCGGCGCTAGCGCCGAGGGGCTATGGTGCGTTGCAACATGGTCGTGCTGCGATGCGGCATCAAGCGACTATTGGAAAATTGCGTAAGGATGAGAATAAATGGATGCGATTGACGCATTGTTAACGCGGCGCACGGTACCGCAGGTCAAGATGGCCGAGCCGGGCCCGGATGAAGCCGCCACCCGGGCGATCCTGGAAGCCGGGCTAGCCGCGCCCGACCATGGCAAGCTCAGGCCCTGGCGATTTCTGGTCATTCGCGGGGACGCCAGGCGGCAATTGGGCAATTTGTTCGTCGAAGCGATGCCCGAAATCAATCCGAACGCCGGCGAGGCCGATATCGAAAAGCAGCGTTCCGGCCCGATGCGCGCACCTTTGATCGTTGCGGTCGTGGCGCAAATCGATTCGGATCATCCGAAAATTCCTGCGATCGAGCAGATCTGTTCCGCCGCGGCCGCCGCGCAGAATATGTTGATTGCAGCCCATGCGTTGGGTTTTGCCGGCAAGTGGTCGACCGGCAAGAATGCCTATAATCAGACCATCAAGCGCGGCCTGGGCCTGAAGGAAACCGAAACGATCGTAGCGTTTCTCTATATCGGCAGTCACGGCGTCGATCAGCCGGTACCGCCTCGACCTGCCCTGGATGATGTGGTCCAAGAGTGGCACGGCTGAACTAATCACGGGACGGGGAGGCGTATCGATGACAAAGCGACATGGGGTGGCCGTGATCGGGCTCGGCATGGCGGTGACACCCCATGCGAAGAGTCTCCGCGATCTCAGTGACCGCGTCGAGGTTCGAGCGGCGATGAGCCGAAGTGCCGAGCGACGCCAGACGTTCTCGAGCAACTTCGATTTCCCGCTGACCGATAACTTCGAGGCGATTGTCGGGGATCCGGCGATCGATGTCGTCCTGCTTCTGACACCGCCCAATGCGAGGCAGGAACTGGTCCATCGCCTTGCCAGCCAGGGCAAGCACATCCTGATGGAAAAGCCGGTCGAGCGGACGACGTCGGCTGCGGTCGAACTCGTCGACACCTGCAGAAGGGCTGGGGTCAAACTCGGCATCGTTTTTCAGCATCGTTTTCGCGAGGCCTCGGTGCGGCTTCAGGAGATGCTCGCGGACCGGGCGCTCGGCGAACTCGCATTAGTCAATCTGCACGTTCCCTGGTGGCGGCAGCAAAGCTATTATGACGAGCCCGGCAGGGGGACCTTGGCGCGGGACGGTGGCGGCGTGCTGATCAGCCAGGCGATCCACAGCATGGATCTTCTCATCGGTCTTGTCGGCCTGCCCAGGGAAGTGGCAGGTTTGGCCGGAACCAGCAGGCTGCATCGAATGGAAACCGAGGATTTCGTCGCCGCCGGATGGCGCTTCGAGAATGGTGCGATGGGCTCGTTCTCGGCCACCACCGCGGCCTTTCCCGGCCAGTCCGAGGTGATCGAGCTGATCGGCACCGAGGCGTCGGCCCGTCTGCAATCCGGGACCTTGACGATCACGCGGCTGGATGGCACCCGCCAGGAATTCGGCGAAAGCCGGATGGGCGGCGGTGGCGCCGATCCGATGGATTTCCCGCATGACTGGCACAAGGCGGTGATCGAGGATTTCCTCGATGCCGTCGACGACGATCGCGATCCGCGCATTCCGGGCCGGGAGGCGCTCAAGGTGCATCGATTGATCGATGCCCTGCTGACGTCATCGACAAGCGGTCGGCTAACGAAGGTCGAGGGAGAATAATTAATGACAGGCTTCAAGTTCGCTGCAATCGGGCTCGATCATCGTCATATCTACCATCAGGTGGGGCAGTTGATCGAGCTTGGGTGCGAATGCGTCGGCTGGTGGACGGAGGGGGAGCCCGACACGCTCGAAGGCTTCATCAAACGCTTTCCCGAATTGCCCCGGGTCGACCGAAAAGACGAGTTGCTGGATGATCCGGAGATCAGGCTCGTCGTCAGCGCGGGCGTTCCCTCGGACCGTGCCGCCCTCGCCATCGACGCGATGCGCGCCGGCAAGGACGTGATGGTCGACAAGCCGGGTGTCACCAATCTCGGCGCCCTCGAAACCATCAAGAAGACGCAGGCCGAGACGGGGCGCATCTGGTCGGTCAATTTCTCGGAGCGCTTCGAGACTCGCTCGACGACGAAGGCGCTCGAATTGGTCCGTGAAGGGGCCATCGGCAAGGTTGTCCAGACCCTGGGCATGGGACCGCATCGCCTCAACAAGCCGACGCGGCCGGCCTGGTTCTTCGAGCGCAACAAATATGGCGGGATCTTGTGCGATATCGCTTCGCACCAGATCGATCAGTTCTTGATGTTCACGGGCTCGACCGATGCCGAGATCATGTCGTCCTCGATCGGCAACTTCGCCAACCCCGAAACGCCCGAGCTCGAGGATTTCGGCCAGGTCCTGTTGAAGAGCGACCGGGCCACCGGCTATATCCGGGTCGATTGGTACACGCCGGACGGCCTTTCGACCTGGGGCGATGGACGGCTGACGATCCTTGGGACCGAGGGCTATATCGAGCTTCGGAAATATGTCGATATTGCAGGAAGGGAGGGCACGGATCACCTCTTCCTCGTCAACGGCGACGCCACGAAATACGTCGATTGCAGCGAGGTCGAGCTGCCCTATTATGGCTGTCTCGTCGCCGATATCCTCAATCGAACCGAGACCGCGATGCCGCAATCGCATTGTTTCAAGGTGATGGAATTGGCCGTAAGGGCGCAGCTGCAGGCCGAAAAACTTGGCTGAAAGACTGAAGATCGGGGTGGTAGGCGCCGGCATCGGTGCCCGCCATGTCGAGGGGGTAATCGCCAACCCCGATCTTTTCGAGATCGCGGTCATTTGCGATCTCGACCTCGACCGCGCGCGAACCCTGGCGAATGCGGCGGGGGCGCGACCCGAAAGCGAATTCACGGCGCTCATCGACGATCCCGCACTCGATATCATCGATATCTGTCTGCCGCCGAACCTGCATTTCCCATTCTCGCTGCGCGTGTTGGAAGCGGGCAAGCATTTGGTCGTCGAAAAGCCGATGGCCGGATCGCTCGCCGAAATCGACCAGCTTATGGCGGTCGCACGAAGTCGGAGCCGGATGATATTTCCGGTGTTCCAATATCGCTTCGGCCATGGCGTCATGAAGCTCAAGCATCTGATCGGCGCCGGAATTACGGGAAAACCTTATGTGGCGACCGTCGAAACCCACTGGAATCGCCAGGCGCCCTATTATTCGGTGCCGTGGCGCGGCAAGTTCGCGACGGAGCTTGGCGGTGCTGTCCTGAGCCACGCCATTCATGCGCATGACCTTCTGACCTGGATCATGGGACCGGCGATCGAGGTGGCCGCATTCACCGGCGTGCGCGTCAATCCGATCGAGACGGAAGATTGCGCCGCCATCGCCTTGAAGTTGCAGTCCGGGGCGATGGCAACGAGCTCGATCACATTGGGCTCGGCCGGGGAAATTTCGCGCCTGCGTTTTTGCTTCGAAAACCTGACCGCGGAAAGCTCGCTCGAACCCTACAAACCCGGTGAGGAACCCTGGAGCTTCGTCCCTCGAGGCGGCGCGACGGTCGACCAAATTCAGCAGGCGCTCGCCGATTTCGATGCGGGGTCGCAAAATTTCGCACGCTACTTTCAGTTGATGCATGGGGCGATCGGGAAAGGAGCGCCGCCGCCGGTTGCGGCTGCGGACGGGCGTGCCTCGATCGAACTGGCTACCGCCATTTACCATGCATCGAGCTCTGGTGAGGTGGTGCGACTGCCGCTGGCACCAGCCCATCCAGGCTATTCAGGATGGTTGCCTTGAGGCGCAATCTCGGCCATCGTCCGATTTGATAGTGGTCCAATCATGAAGCGCTCGGGAGGCGTATTATGCCACATCGTATTGCTTGGCTTTTCGGCACGACAGCCCTGCTCGGCCTGGCCTCCACAGCTGCGGCCCAGGATGTCACGCTGCGTTTCGCCTGTTACGGCGACGGTAACGAATGCGAGGTGAGCCGCGAACTGCTCGACCAGTTCGAGGCCGAAAATCCGGATATCAAGGTGCAGATCGACAAGGTGCCGTACCAGGCTATCCTGGAGGGTCTGCCTGTGCAGCTTGCTGCGGGCGAGGGGCCCGACATCGCCCGCGTCACCGATCTCGGCGGCCTCAACAAATACTACCTCGATCTGGCACCCTATGTGGATGCGGATTACTGGGAAGATAATTTCGGCGATACGCTCGACTGGTATCGGGTCGGGCCGGATGACGAAGGCATCTACGGCATGATGACCCAGCTCACCGTCACGGGTCCCTATATCAACAAGACGCTGTTCGAGCAGGCAGGCGTTGAGGTGCCCGGCGATGATGCCGGGTGGGACGAATGGGCGGAAGCGGCGCGAGAGGTCGCCGAAAAGACCGAGACCCCCTATGCCATGGCGCTTGACCGCTCGGGTCACCGTCTGGCCGGACCCGCAATCTCCATGGGGGCGACGATTTTCGATGAGGAGGGCAATCCCCAACTCGTTGACGAGGGCTTCCAAACCATGGTCGAGAAGTTCGTCGAATGGAACCAGGACGGCACCATGGCGAAGGAGGTCTGGGGCGGCTCGGGCGGTGCGACTTATCAAGATGCCGCCCAGGAATTCGCCAATGCCAATCTGCCCTACTATTTCTCGGGGTCCTGGCAGGTCGCACGCTTCGATGAGACCATCGGCGATGCCTTCGACTGGGAAGTCGTCGGCTCACCCTGCGGTCCCGGCGGCTGCACGGGCATGCCGGGCGGCGCCGGCATGGTCGGCTTCGCTAGTACCGAGCATCCCGAGGCCGTCGCCAAGGTTATCGACTATATGGCAAGCGAGCCGGTCCATGCCGAACTGATCGCGCGCACCAAGAACGTGCCGGCGCACAAAGGCCTCGCGGAACAGGGGCTGGATTATCCGGACGTCTCGCCGCAGGCCCAGGAGGCGCTGCAGGCCTGGGGCCGTCAGGTGCCGACGATCACCGAGACCGCGTATAAATATCAGGGCTTCCCGCTCAATCGGGCGATGTTCAACGCCACGGTCGAACGGGTCAGCCAGGCGATCGTCGGCGAGCTTACGGTCGACGAGGCGCTGGCGCGGATCCAGTCGGATATCGACGAGGCGGTGGCACAAACCGCGCAGTAAGGATCGAACCGGGGTGCGCCTGGCGCACCCCGCCCTTTGCAGAAATGGCCGGCAATGCAGGCAACGGTAGATCGTCCAAGGGAGGCACCTTCCGGTCCTGACTGGATGGCGCCATTTCGGGGCATCGTTCACGGTGCCCTCAATCTGCTTGAGCTGCCGATGCGATTTGCGCAGAGGCGGCTCGGCCAGCAGCGGATCGCCTGGGTGTTCCTGGCGCCGAACCTGTTGATTTTCGGTACTTTCACCTTCCTGCCGATCATTCTCAATTTCGTCTACGCGACGACGGGCGGCGTGAATGTCCTGCCCGGCGACCGGCCCTTTGTCGGTGCGGAGAATTTCAACGTTCTGCTCGAATGCCAGAACTATCTCGACCCCAACAGCTGTGCCCGGGATACCTTTTGGCGGGCCGTCTTCAACACGGTCACCTTCGTCATTCTGCAAGTCGGCTTCATGGTTTTCTTCTCGCTGGTGACGGCCCTGATCCTCAACCGCGAGATCCGGGCCCGGGGCTTTTTCCGCAGCGTCTTTTTCTACCCCGTAATGCTGTCGCCGGTGGTCGTAGCCTTGATCTGGAAATGGGTCTTGCAGCGCGAAGGTATTCTCAATGCCTGGCTGATCAGTATGGGCGGCGAACAGACCATCTGGCTCCTCGACCCTAACTGGGCCTTCTTCTGGGCGGTGTTCGTCAGCGTCTGGGCGCATATGGGCTTCTACACGCTGATCCTCCTTGCCGGCCTCCAGGCGATTCCCAAGGATGTCTATGAAGCTGCGGAAATGGATGCGGCAACGCCGTGGCGGACGTTCCGCAGGATCACCATGCCGCTCTTGATGCCCAACATGCTGGTGGTGCTGGTCCTGGCCCTCATCAAGGGCGTGCAGACCTTCGACGAGATCTATGTGCTGACCGGCGGCGGGCCGGGCTCGGCCACCAAATTTATGGTGCAGTTCATCTATGAGACCGGTTTTTCGGTGCAGCCGCAGCTCTATGGCATTGCCGCCGCCGCCTCCATTCTGCTGGCGATCGTCCTCTTTGCGCTGACCCTGTTCCAGCTCTGGGTCAATCGGAGAAACGTCGATGGCTAGCGTCGTCACTTTTCTCACCCGCACCCGCGGCCACAAGCAGGCCGATTGGACCGACTACGTCAGCTATGCCTATCTGCTCATGGGCATCTTCTTGATGTTCGGCCCGGTGCTCTGGGTTGCGCTCTCATCCTTCAAGACCCAGGCCCAACTGCAGGAATTCCCGCCGAGCTTTCTGCCTTACGGCCAGGTTACGGCAGAGGTCGAAGGCTATGACGCTCCCCTGCTGCTCTATCGCGTGACGCTTGAGGACGGTACCGAACGGGTTCTGGCGCAGGTCCGCCGCGTCGGCATCGAGGCGCAGCTGGTCGATCCCGACGATCCCGGCGAACTGGTCAAGGTCAACATCAACGACCGCGTGCCGGTGCGCGAATTCAGTGTCGCCTGGAGCAACTATTCCGAGTTGTTCGAGCTCTTCAGCTTTGGGCGCTATTTGTGGAACAGCGTCTTCATCACCGCCATTTCGACCGTCATCATGCTGGTCATCAACTCGATGGCCGCCTTTGCGCTTTCGAAATATCGTTTCCGCGGGCGGATGGTCGTCTTCGTCCTGATTATTGCCACCTTGATGATCCCGCCGACCATCGTCCTCGTGCCGGCCTTCCTGGTGGTCTCGGAACTCTCGCTCTTGAACAGTCCTTGGGGCGTTATCCTGCCGGGGGCGGCGACGCCCACCGGCGTATTCCTGCTGCGCCAATACATGCTGACGATCCCCGATGAATTGCTCGACGCGGCACGGATGGATCATGCGAGCGAATGGAAGATCTATTGGCGGATCATCCTGCCGCTGACCGCGCCGGCGCTCGCCGTCCTTGCGATCTTCGCCATCATGTGGCGGTGGAACGAATTTCTCTGGCCGTTGATCGTCTTGACGCAGAACGACCAGTTCACGCTGCAGCTGGCGCTCAACTCGTTCCAGGGCGAGCTCAATACGCAATGGAACAATCTTCTGGCGATGACCGTGTTGACCCTGCTGCCGATCACGCTCGTCTTCGCCTTTCTGCAGCGCTACATCACGTCCGGCATTGCCAGCACCGGCATCAAGTAACCGATGAAACCCCTGGTGCTGATCGATCCATGGCCGCGCACCAAGGCCATGATTTTCACCGATCGGACCTGGGACGACCTGCATCGGCGCTGCGAAGTCGTGGCACACTTCGATGGCGGCCGCATGCCGGACGCCGTGCTCGACGGGCATCTCGAAACAGCCAGCATCATCATCGGCCAGCCGGATCTGGATCGATCTCGGATCGAGCGGGCTCGGAACCTCAAGGCCGTCATCAACGTCAAAGGCAATTGGGAGCCGAGCCTCGACTACGCCGCAGCGCAGGCCCGCGGGATCTATGTGCTTTCGATCGCACCGATCATGGCCCCTGCTGTTGCCGAATGGTGCCTCGGTGCCGCGATCGACCTCGGCCGCGGCATCACGCTGGCTGATCGCGAATTCCGTGCCGGCACCGAGCGTTATGGCTTTGCCGGGAATGCCCATGCGAAGAGCCTTTTCGGAGCAAGGTTCGGACTTGTCGGCTTCGGCAATTTGGGCCGCAGTCTGGTGCCGCTGCTTCGCGCATTCGACGGGACGATCCAGGTCTACGATCCCTGGTTGCCGGAAGGCTATCTTCGAGCTCAGAAACTTGAGCCGATGCCCGTCGAGACCTTGCTCGCGACCAGCGACTTCGTCTTCATCCTTGCCGGCGTGACGATCGAGAACCAGGGTTTTCTCGATCGGCGCCAGCTCGAGACGATCAAGCAGGATGCGAGCGTCGTTCTTGCCAGCCGTGCCGAAGTCGTCGATTTCGAGGCTTTTGTCGAACTTGCGGAAGGCGGCCGGTTTCGGGCCGCTATCGATGTGTTTCCGGAAGAGCCGGTGCCCGAGCGTCATCCCGTCCGGGGGACCCGGCGCATCCTGCTCTCCGCTCATCGCGCCGGCGGTATCGCTGCCTCCTATCGGCGTCTTGCCGAATGGATGATGGACGATCTCCGCCAGATCCTGGAGGGCCTGCCGCCGGTCCGGTTGCAGCGCGCGGAGCCAGGGCTCGCCTCGATCATGCGCAGCCGCTAGAAACGACAAAACGGGGAGGCGTCACGGCCATGGCTTCAGTCGAACTCGACAAGATCCGAAAATCCTACGGCAACACGGCCGTGTTGCACGGCATCGATCTCGGCATCCAGGATGGCGAATTCTGTGTCTTCGTCGGCCCCTCGGGTTGCGGCAAGTCGACTTTGCTTCGGATGATCGCGGGCCTCGAGGACATCACGGAAGGCGAACTCCGGCTCGGCGGCAAGCGGGTCAACGAGGTGCCGGCGGCCCAGCGTGGCCTCGCCATGGTGTTCCAGTCCTATGCGCTCTATCCGCATATGAGCGTGCGCCAGAACCTCGCTTTCGGCCTCGAAAACATGCACACCCCCAAGGCTGAAATCACGAGCCGGGTCGAGGGGGCGGCGAAGATGCTGCAGATCGATCCCCTTTTGGAGCGCAAACCAAGGCAACTCTCGGGCGGGCAACGCCAGCGTGTCGCTATCGGCCGGGCGGTGGTCCGCGAGCCGAGCGTTTTTCTGTTCGATGAGCCGCTCTCGAACCTCGATGCCGAGCTTCGCGTCCAGATGCGGGTCGAGATCGCAAGCCTGCATCAGCGCCTCGGCAATACCATGATCTATGTCACCCATGATCAGGTCGAGGCGATGACCATGGCCGACCGGATCGTCGTGCTGCGGCTCGGCATCGTCGAACAGGTCGGCGCCCCGCTCGACCTCTACAACACTCCTGCCAATCGCTTCGTCGCGGGCTTCATCGGTTCGCCGCGGATGAATTTCCTCGAAGGCACGATTCAGCGGCTCGACGCGGACACCGCCCATATCGAGGTCGAGGGCCTGAGTGACGTTCGGGTCCACATCGACACCGGCCAGTGCAAAACCGGCGAGCAGGTAACCTTGGGCGTCCGGCCCGAGCATATCCGACTGGTCAAAGAGAGTGAGGGCAGTGCGAGGGCGGTTGTCGCCACGACCGAACAGCTGGGCAGCGACAGCTATCTCTATTGCGACCTGCCGCAGGGCCAGCGCATGATCATCCATCACCCCGGCCAGACCGATATCAAGGCGAAGAACCACATCCATCTCGCCTTCGACCCCGAACACTCCCGCCTCTTCCGCCGCGACGACACCGGCGCCGTCATCCCTAGAAGGGCCGGCTGAGCATTTTCCGTTGTATCGGTTTTGGCCTCGACCGCGGCGACAGTGAGCCATTCATTCGCGAGGCACGTTCATGCCGTCTAGTCGTTTCTGTTGTTCGATAGCGGTTGCCATTGCCATTGTTCTGATCGCGAACACCGAGACACGAGGCCAAGTCGAGCCGTTGCTTCCATCCGCCGAACAACGGCCGGCGGAATCGGGTCGCGATGACAATCAATTTATCACTGTCGAGGGCGATGGTCCGAGCGACACCCGAATCGCCGAACGTCTACGCGCGATCTTCGAGGCAATCGACACGTTGTCCAAGGTTCAAGTCGGAGTGGTTTCTGGAGTTGTGACCTTACGTGGCACGACCCCGGGTGCTGTCGAGGCGACGGAAGCACTTGAAATCGCGCAAAGGGTTGACGGTGTGGTAGCTGTCGTCGATCGGATCGAGGCCGCGGATTCAGTGGCGGAGAGCCTCGAGCCGGGCGTGGACCGCATCGCACGGCGGCTTCGTGACGGCCTGAGGATCTTGCCTCTGGTCGGCATCGGTGTGGCGATCTTTGCGCTCTTTGCTGGGCTGGGCGTGGCTCTCTCACACTGGCGGGCACCGTTTTCCCGGCTGGCGCCCAACGCCTTCATCGCCGGGCTCGCGGCCCATGCGGTTCGAGCACTCTTTATCATTATCGGCATCGTTGCGGCTTTGGAATTTATCGGTGCCACGGCACTCCTTGGCGCCATTCTGGGCGCCGCCGGCATTCTCGGCCTCGCCATTGGCTTTGCCGTGCGTGATACCATCGAAAACTATGTCTCAAGCGTGTTGCTCAGTCTGCGCCAGCCATTTTCGCCAAACGATTTTGTGACAATTCAGGATCACCAGGGCTTCGTCCTTCGTTTGACTTCGCGCGCAACAGTCCTGTTAACGCTCGATGGCAACCACGTCCGCATTCCGAATTCGACGGTATTCAAAAGCACAATCGTCAACTTTACCCGCAAGCCCGAGCGCCGTTTCGATTTCGTCCTTGGTGTCAATGCGGACGCCAACCTGAAAGCAGCGATCCAACTCAGTGTGACAACGCTTCATGGCTTGGAGTTCGTGCTGGCGGAGCCAAAGCCAACGGCCTGGATCGAAACCGTCGGCGATTCAAGCGTCATCATCCGCTTCGGAGCCTGGATCGATCAGCGTGCCACAGATTTTTTTCAAGCCCGGAGTGAAGCCATTCGCCTGGTCAAGCGCGCGCTGGAGGCCGCCGATTTCGAGTTGCCGGAGCCCATCTACCGCCTTCGTTTCGAACAGAACCTGATGTCACTAGATCCCCAAGCCCACGCGTCGACTCCTGGCGGATACGAAGGCTCCAACGAATCTCCCGAGGTCGGGAACACGTCGAATTTGGCGGAAATGAAGACCAAGGTAACTGAGGAACGTCGGCGACAAGACGACCTGCTCGATACCGAAGCACCGAAAGAGTGACAACGAAGGCATTCTAATCCCGGTGTTCGGCACGCCTTCGCTGTCGTTCGGCATGGCCCCGAATGTCTCTCAATCCCTCGATATCGATTTTGGCGGTCTTACCGCTAGGTCGCTCGACGGTCTTTACCATTTGGCCATCAAGGTCGCTGATCTCGCGAGCAAGGATGAATCGTTCCTGATGCATCACTCGGATCCCAAGCGTGGTGGTCTCATCGAAAACCTGGTTTGCGATCTCGTCGATCCGATCGGGTTCGGCCAGAATGCGGAGGCTCACAATCATCCGGCCTTTCTTGCCGAATGCAGGCGTTTGCAAAACGTCCCGGACGCCAGTCACTTCGCGCAGATGATCGATCGCCAAGGCCAGATCTTCACTGGTTTGGTCATCGATCTCGCATTCCAGCACGTCGATACGATCTCGCAAAATAGTGCCCGGTTCGCTGGTCTCGAATGCGGTGACCCGCAACATATTCGGCATGTCCGCGAAGCGTTTGGTGCCAAAGCCGTGTCCGGTCCGCAGCAATTTTCCGCGCGGCCCGACAGCGCCCTGCTGGGGTGCGAGATATTTGATGATGGCCGCCCCTGTCGGTGTGATGCGTTCGCCTGGCCTGCCATCATCATGGAACGAGAAGCCTTGCAGGAGTTGCAAGGTCGCGGGCGCTGGCACGGCAAGCACACCATGTCGGGTTCGTACCGTGCCCGAGCCCAAAGGCAGCGAGGCCAGATGCCAGCGGGCAGGGCCGACCGATTCGATCAGTTGCGCCGCCGCAACGATGTCCGCAATCGAATCCCAGGCCCCCACTTCATGGAACGTCACCGCCTCGGCGGTCGTCCGATGGATTGCAGCTTCGGCCTCGGCCAAATGGGCGAAAATCGTAATCGCCGCAGCCTTGACCTCGGGCTTGAGTGCCGAGCCTTCGAGATCGGCGCGGATCGAGTGCCATGAACGGTGGGAGTGGACCTCGCCGGAGCTCTCGACGGTGAATTGCCGCCCGCCGATATGATGATCCTCGGTTTCAACGATGCGGGTCTCAATGCCGCTCGGCAGGCCGGCAACGCGGATGGCGGCAAGGGTCTTTTGGGCATGTTCGGGCCAGACATCGAGCATCGCTGCGACGAACATGTCGCCAGCTATACCGCCCAAGGGCTCAAGCATAATGTCGAAAGAAATGGCGATAGCTCCTGCTAGTGGAATCCTGAGACGCTGCCGGGTAGAGCCTGGCCCCGCAACGAAGCACCAAGCGGATGAACTGACGAGACCATAACACGACAAGGTCTCTCCTGGCGGGAACATTGGTGGTTGCCTGCCGTTCTACGGTTGAAACTAGACTGTCAAGGGAGAATCTTATGCGAAATACTATACTTTCCGCGGCGTCGATCTTGGTGTTGAGCGCAGCTAGCGCCTTCGCCATGGTTGAAAAGGGTCCGATCAGTGACATCGAATTGTCTGATGGAACATTCTCGATCGCCGGGCACAAATATCAACTTGAAGAGCGGCTCGGTGTCGATCCACTGCGAGACGTCAGCGAGGGTGACGAGGTCCGTGTCGTTTGGGACCGAGAGGAAGGGTCTCGCGAGGTTTGGGTCTTCGAGCCCACGGACGACGAAGCGAACTCCTCGGAATTGGCTGAGAGCGAGGGATCGTTTGAATCCAGTGACGGCGAGGCCGTTCGTATCGACGGTACCGATTATGTCGTCGTCGAGGATACAGGTGGAACCGATATCAATGAACTCGAGGAAGGCGATACGGTGCTGGTTGTGTATCGTGTTGTCGACGGGGACAATGTCACGCGCTACATTCACAAGCGTTAGCGTACTACGCATCTCTATAGAGCGTGGCTGGTCCCATCAGGGCGCTAGCCACGCCTGCGGCCGGTCGGTGTATGCGACATCAATATATAGATCTATGGCCGTTTGTTAGGCGTTCTCGTCGGGCCGCATCGCCAGTTCATCGCCTATCATCTCATATATGGAGCAGACCGGGACGCTGGCTGCGACACCTGTTCGTTCTAGGCCGACAATTTCAATTCTGTGCTGCCCCCTTACTGCCCACAACGTGAAGCTCGTCTGCGTGTCGAACGCGTGACGGTGAGCCTCTCGATTCCATGGTATATCGACTCACCGAGTGGGTGAGTTAACCAGCTTGATCGGGATCGGCGTCAACTCGGTATGCTGGTTCGACGCCGAGATGAGGGGGCAGAGAGATGCGGATTGCGGTGACCGGTGCGTTCGGCGGACTTGGATCCGCAATCATTGGGGCGGCCGTGGCCTTGATCGGCCGCGACCGGGTTGTCGGGATCTGCCGCCAACCCGAGAAGGCCGGATCCTTGGGTGTGGAAATCCGCCCCGGCGACTATGGTGATGGTGTGGGCTATCGGCAGGCACTCGAGGGGATCGACAGCGTGTTGCTGGTCTCTGGGATGGATGCACCTGACCGGCGCATCGATCTGCATCGAAATGTCATCAACGCCGCGGTAGCGGCCAGAATCGGCAGGATCGTCTATACCAGTATCCAGGGGGCGGAAGACGGAACGTCGTTTTCAACGATCGTTCAGAGCAATCGGCAGACAGAACGCGATATTCACGTCAGTGGACTCGAATGGGTCATCGGCAGGAACGGCCTCTATATCGAGCCGGATGTGGACTATATCGAGACCTATCGGCGCCACGGCAGGATCGCCAATTGTGCAGGCGACGGAGCCTGTGGCTACACGACACGAGCCGAACTCGGCTATGCCTATGCCAGATTACTGACCGAGCCGAAGCATCACGGGCAGACTTACAATCTGCATGGTCAGGCGATTACGCAGACGGAGTTGGTTGCCTACCTTAACGAGGCATTCGATGCCGGCCTGGTCTACGAGCCCATGACGACCGAAGCCTACCGCCTCGAGCGGGTTGCCGAACTCGGCCCGTTCATGGGCACGATCATTGCCGGCATCTATGAGGGCATCCACCAGGGTGCCTTCGATAATCCGAGCCACTTCGGACGGGTCGCAGGCCGGCCGCATCAGTCATGGCCGGATTTTTTCGACGCGGTCCGGGCACAACATGGGGCCGGCCGATCCCGATCCGACGGCGCTCCAGCGGGAGAATTCAAAGAATTGGGGGATGGTGCCCAGGGGCGGACTTGAACCACCGACACGCGAATTTTCAGTCCGCTGCTCTACCAACTGAGCTACCTGGGCAGGAGATCGGTCTTTTAGGCATAGCCGCAGCGCCTGTCCAGCGACCTTGTATGCCTGATTTAAGGCTACGTGACGCAGCGGATGCCGTCTGACAAGGTCATCCGATCAAAGGTGTTAGAATCCTCCAACTCTTGATCGCTGATCATCACGCCGGTGGGGGATTGCGGCGCTCTCGACAATCGGACGATAGAAATCCGAACCAGCCTCCGGCGAGCACAGCCATATCGGGCGACGACGCTTGAGCAGCCGGAAATCGGGCCACCGCGGATAATGGAAGCGCGTATTGGACCAGACCGGTCGAGCCCGCCAGGGTCGGG
>JBGSYN010000235.1:0-2007 GCA_041750975.1 Geminicoccaceae bacterium
TCTTTCAACCCTTACGCATGCGTGCACGCGCGCACACGAGAGAAAGGGCCGGACAAGGTTCACAAGGTTCACCACGTTCACAAAGCTTCATGAAATCAGAGGCTTCCGCGTGTGAACCTCCCTGTGAACCTCAGACGATAGGGTCTGGAGGTTCACGCGGCTCCCGATTTGCTGGGGACCTCGATCCATAAGGCCCGCGCGACTCCTCGATCAGCCGAGCGCCGCCTCCCCGTACAACTCCGGGCGACTCGCGCGACGCGGGTGCCCGGGGGGGGGGGAGGTCACCCTGGGAGGCATTGGCCTGGCAACCGGCGCCCTCCTCAAAATACATACGCCGAGGGTTGCCGCTCCATTTTTAACAAGGAAGAGGCAGATGAGAGCAGAACGGTTCACACCACCGCAAAAACCAGACCAGCCTATCTTCACGGCATACGGCTTCTCTAAGCACATGAGCTGCACTAGCAAGGGAGTGATTCACAATCCTACGATGCAGCCGCTTACCGATTTCTGGGCAGATTGGGCACGAACGCGGGCGATGGAGCTTGCGGCCAGAGACTCAGTTACGTCTTCTAAAGAGCTGCTCCTGGAAGCATCCGGACGGTTCCACATCGAGCACTACGCCTGCCGCATTGCGGCGCTGACGGCGTGTTTCGGCCACGAAGACATTGGCGATGGAGAGATCGTCTGCTGGGCTTACATCAACACTGCCGACATCCCCGACTACATGCGGGCCCGCTGCGCGGCGGAGCTTTACGGCTCGCTCGGGCCGCCTCTGCAACCAGTCAGCTAAGCTCATGGCGAGGCCGACGGCGATGACGAGCCAGGCCGAGTGCCTGCCACATGAGGCCAAGCGGTTCAGCGCGGCTCAATTCTATCGCCGCTTACTCGGCTGCCATTTGCGTCCGCTGTTTCGAGGCACTCTGATTTGCTCCCCTGGTTATCGTAGAGCGTCGGGGATCTGGCAGATCGGGATCGGCTCCATCTTGTGGCGGTTCGCGGCATGCAGCCGCCAATAGATGGCCAGCACCTCGGATTGCCGGTTGCCGAGAGACGACTCGTCGCCTTCAAAGCTCATAGCCCACTCGAGCTCAGGGTAGCTGGCTCCGATCTGGTCCTCGTCGGTCCGGTCATCGCCCCAAAGGCCGTCGGTGGGAGCTGCCGAAAGGATGGCCTCGTCCACGCCGAGCACGCGGCCCACCTCATAAACTTCGGTCTTGGTCAAATCAGCAATCGGGTTGAGATCGACGCCGCCGTCGCCGTACTTGGTGAAGAAGCCGACGCCGAAATCCTCCACCTTGTTGCCGGTGCCGACCACCAGCCGGCTGTGCAGCGCGGCGAAGTAATAGAGCGTCGTCATGCGCAGGCGCGCGCGGGTGTTCACCAACGACAGCTCTCGCCGCTCGCGATCGGGCGCGTCCGGCAGTGCTTCGATGAGTGTGTCGAATACGCCGGTCAGCTCGACTTCCACGTCTTCCACCGTGCGATAGCGTTCTTTGAGCGACGCTATGTGCATCTGGGCGCGCGTGATCTGATCCTGGCTCTGATGGATCGGCATCTCCACCACGAGCAACGGCAGGTCAGTCCGCGCAGCCAGAGCAGAAGAGACAGCTGAGTCGATGCCGCCTGAAACGCCGATCACGAATCCTTCGGTGCCGGCGCGTCTGCAATAGTCTCGAAGCCAGCCGGTGATGTGCTCGATGATCGCCTCGGTCTGCATTATGGTCTTCCCACTTCCGTTTGTCGGCGCCCGGCCCGCCATGTCGGGTCAGGGCGCCCTCGTCGGCTCTCGAGGCATAACGGTTCAGATGAGTTCGCGCTCCGAGGAGGAGCTTTTCGGCGCGATGCGCCCGGCGTCGAACGGGCTGTCAGGTCGACCTCCAGAACTTGCTCAAGCAGGTCGAGCGCGAGCACCCCGGCTTGTTCTCGCTCGACTCAAGCTCCCGAAGAAGAACCCCTTCACGCGTAGGCCGAAGCGCCAGCCGCATGAGCCTTGCGGCCGTGCCGCCC
>JBGSYN010000236.1:0-22770 GCA_041750975.1 Geminicoccaceae bacterium
CACGCTTGGTGCCGACAAGGCCTATGACGTGGCGGGCTTCATCGGCGATCTGCGGGAGCGAAAGGTCACGCCGCACATCGCCGTCAACGGTGCGATCAGTAAGACCGGCAAGCGGCGCAAGACCGCCATCGACGGGCGCACGACGCGCCACGCCGGCTATGCGGTCAGCCAGCGGATCCGCAAACGTGTCGAGGAGGTCTTCGGCTGGATCAAGGCGCAGGCCGGCTATGATCAGGTGAAGGTCCGCGGACGCGCCAAGGCCGAGGCCGTCTTCACCGTCGCAGCCGCCGCCTACAACCTGCTCCGCATCCCCAAGCTGCTCGCAGGAGCCGCGACATGAGCCGACCAACCGGACCGGGACGCGTGGAGCCTCGCAGACGGCGTCGGACGAGCTTGCAAGCGCATCAAGAACCCGCCGCCGGGCCAACCACAACCCGACATGCCCAGCAAATTGCCACTTCTTCAGCGGCCTGCTAGTCGGCCTACCAATCACTGTCGATGCCTGGAGCGTAGATGCCGGGATTTTTGTGTGCACCGATAGTGCACACAAGACGCTATAAATATTTGATTTATAAGGATTTCTTGTCCAGTCGATCATCGGGGCAACAGCGAGCTTCTGGTTCATTGCGTTCGATATGGGCTCGCGAGACGCCGATTAAAAACTGTCGATGACGGTGAAGCCCAAGGTGGCGTAGTGGTCCATCGAGGCCAGCACCGTGCCGGCTTCCTCGATCGGGACGGTTTGATTGACGAGCCGCTCCGGCTGCAGCCTGCCGCCCGCCACCATTTGCAGCATCCGGGTGTAGGCGTGCGCGGGCATGCCTCTAGCGCCATAAATCGCCAATTCCTTGGAGACGATCTCCTCCATCGGCAGGGCCACGAGGCCGCCATCCGTGCCGCCGGTCATGCCGATCTGGACATGCCGGCCGCGCTTGCGCAGGCCGAGCACGGAATTGGCGCAGGTCGTCTGGCTGCCGAGGGCGTCGATGCCGACATGAGCACCACCACTGGTGAGATCGAGGACTGCCTCGACCGTGTCCTGATCGTTCGAGGCGTCGAGCACGGCAACGGCGCCGAGCCGCTGTGCGGCTTCGAGTTTTGCCGCGCCGATATCGACGGCGATCACCGCCGCGCCGATCGACGCTGCAATCTCGACCACCGAGAGGCCGACGCCGCCGCAGCCGTAGACGACCAGCCATTCGCCAGCAGTGGCGCGTGCCCGTTCGATCACCGCATGAAACGCGGTCATGTAGCGACAGCCCATACCCGCCGCCGCCTTGAAGGTCATGCTTTCGGGGAGTCTGATAAGAATATAGTCGGCGTGGTCGATGGCGACGAATTCGCCGTAGGCCCCCCAGCTTCTGAAGCCCGGCATGACCGGGTGGTTGCAGAGATTGGGGAGGCCTAGCTGGCACCAGTCGCATACCCCGTCGCCACCGATGAACGGCACGATGACACGATCGCCTCGTCGAAATCGCACCACCTGGCTGCCGACATCTTCGACCAGGCCGGCCATTTCATGGCCGAGCACGTGAGGCAGGGGAAACAGACCTGGCCAGTGACCCTTCCAGGCATGCCAGTCACTCCGGCAAATGCCATTGGCCTGAACTCTGATCACCGCACCGCGTTCGCTGGGGACCGGCATGGGCAAATCGTGCATCACCAGTGGTGCACTATAGGACTCGAGAACCGCAGCCTTCATGAGGAGCCCCTGGCGCCGCTGGAGTTATCCGGCACCTAAGGTAGGTGGCTGTAAACCCGATGATAATGGCCGTTTTCGAGGCCGTGTCGATTGGCGCCCATCGGTACGAGCGAACTGTGTTCGGCGATCCTTCGGTCAGCCGGGAAGGCTGAAAAGATCGGCGTCCACGCTCTGGCCCTGATTCTTGATCCGGGATACTGCCGGCGAATCGTAGACGACCAGAACATCGTTCGTCCCCTTGCCGTTCTTGAGAAGAGTCGCACCCTCGGCATGATCCACTTCTTTGCCGTAGGGCAGGCGAACCAGGATCGGCAGGTCATCGAGCGTCAGTACCTGGGAATCGTTGCCTTTGAGCGCATTGCTCCAGCGATGCAGTCGCGAAGGTCCATCCACATCCATCGTCGGTCCCGACAGGACCAGAATATCGTCTCCATCCCGGGTCAGGCTGCGAATGCCGAGACCGGCCAGAGCGAGAAAATGCTTGCGGTATCGCTCGCCATCGTCGGTCAGCTTCGCAGGCTTGAGCTTGCCCAACTTGGTCAACTTAAGCTTGAGTTCGATGACCACGGCCCAACCGCGCAGGACCGGCCCCCGGAGCCCGAGCCAGACGCGGTCGCCGGAGACCACCATGCCCTCGATATCGAAGCCGTTCTCTTTCGAAGGTATCTTCATGAACCGCTTGAGATGTTTGTCCTCGGACAGAAGACGGATCAGCGGCGCAGTCTTACTGTCGAGATCGAGCGCCGCCGCCTTCAGTGTCTTGTCCTTGCCGTCGGCCTTCTTATCCAGGCTGGCCACCGGCTCCGGTCCCGTTTTGGAACGCATCGAGGCCAGGGGCACGCGTCCGAGAAGATAGCGGTTTGCGTCCTTCTTCACTCTCGAGAGTTTCTTGATGATCTCCTCGACCGAATCGTCTTCGGGATCGGGCTTCTCGCGTTTTGCGCTGTGCGAGCCGATGACCCACAAATAGTCGCCGTCGACATCCAGCCCTTCGATATCGATTTCCTCATCCGAAACCTCGGGAAGATCGAAAATCCCATTGAGCTCGAAGCGGCGGTGCTCGCCGAAACTTCCGTCATCTTGTCGTGTCAGCCGCTCGACGCAGGTGAACTCGTCGCTGCCCAGCCATAAATAACGGCCATCCGCAACCACCGTCGACAGATCCTGGATGATCTCGGTCGGGTGCGGACCCACCGCTCCGTTTCCAGTGGAATCAGGTGATGTCTCTTTGGTGGGACGGGCAAATGACAGACGGACTTTCGCCTTGGCCTTGGACAGCGCGGGCGATTGAGACAGCGAAGTCTGCAAACAAAATCTCCTGAGTGAGGTTTTCAGCTCAATATATGTGCATATTGGCAATAAGGGTGCTTGACGAGTCTTATCTATCGGAGGGTGGAAACAGTTTTCTCTAGTCCACTTAAGAATGCTTCGATGTCTGCCTCATGGTTGTAAATGGCCAGGCTGGCTCTTGTTGTTGCTGTGAGACCGAAGCTTTCCATTAACGGCTGAGCGCAATGGTGGCCGCCACGCAGACAAACGTTGAATGAATCAAGCATCTGGCAGACATCATGCGCATGGAGATCTTCGATCTCGAAAGAAACGACGCCGAGCCGATTATCGAGGTCTTTCGGCCCGATAATGCTGAGACCATCGATCTCATCGATTCCCTGGATGATTCTTGATGTCAAAGAAAGCTCGCGGGCGATGAGTTGTTCCCAATCCAACTCGACCAGGTAGTCGGCAGCGGCACCCAGGGCCAAGGCTGGACCGATCGGCGGCGTGCCGGCTTCGAAGCGGTGTGGCGGAGCGGCGAAACTCGTGCCCTCGAAGCTGACCTGGTGGATCATCTCGCCGCCGCCCAGGAATGGGGGCAGTGCCTCGAGCAGTTCGTATCGTCCCCACAGCGCGCCGGCGCCGGTCGAGCCGAACATCTTGTGTCCGGAGACGATATAGAAGTCGCAATCCATGGCCTGGACATCGACCGGCCCGTGCGGCGCGCGCTGCGCTCCATCCAGGATCAACAGCGCTCCGACGCTCGATGCGGCCTCGCGAAGGCGGGCCACATCGGTAACGGCCCCGGTCACGTTCGAAACATGGGTTGCCGAAACGATGCAGGTTTTTTCGGTGACGAACTCGTCGAGCCGGTCGAGGTCGAGCCTGCCGTCATCCGCCACCGGCAAGGCCCTGACCTTGGCGCCGCGCGGTTCGGCGGCAAGCTGCCAGGGGACGATATTGCTGTGGTGCTCGAGATGGGTGAGCAGAATTTCGTCATCCGCATGCAGGTTCTGACCGAGGCTCGACGCCAGCAAATTGATGCCCGCCGTGCAGCCGCTGGTGAAGATCACTTCGTCGGCACGGGGCGCGCTGAGATAGCGGGCGAGCGAGCCGCGGGCCTTCTCGAAGGCCTGGGTGGCTTCGTCCGCCAGTCTAT
The DNA here is from genome assembly GCA_041750975.1 of Geminicoccaceae bacterium. Lineage (GTDB taxonomy): Bacteria > Pseudomonadota > Alphaproteobacteria > Geminicoccales > Geminicoccaceae > JBGSYN01. The sequence goes on from JBGSYN010000236.1 coordinate 4,134, forward strand.
AGACGCCGCGTCTGACGTTGGCGCGATGGCGGGTCTCGTAGCTGAACAAGGCGTCGGCAGCAGCCTTGCAGATCTGTCCGGTCGCGGCGTTGTCCAGGTAATGCAGCGGCGTTTCGCGATTGCGAAAGATCGGAAATTCTTCCCGAACCGCGTCGAGATCAAAACTCATGAGGAACTTTCTCGAAAGGCTTGGAGAGCTTGAGGGGTGTCGATATCGAGCAACAGGGCAGGGCTTTCGAATTCGATCTCGACCAGGCGGTCGTCGTGCAACCCGATCAGATGGCGGGCGCCGACATCGCCCTGGAGCCCCTGCATCTCCTTGAAGAACTCCCGCCCGAATAGGACTGGATTGCCACGCTTGCCTTGATGCGTCGGCACGACGATGGCGCGTCCCTCGAGCGGATTGAAGGCATCGATCAAGCGGTCGAGGACATCGCTCGAAACGGCAGGCATATCGCTCAGCATGACGACGATGCCAGCAACGTCGTCGTCGAGACGGTTCAGGCCGGCCTTGAGCGAAGTGCTGAGGCCGCTGGCATAGTCAGGATTATACACGAAGTCGACATCGAGGCCATCGAGCGCTTCTTGAACCTCGTCTGTTTGATGACCGGTTACGACGACGATCGAATCGACCTTCGATTTTTTCACCGTTTCGATTGCCCGGCGGACCATAGGCTTGCCGCCGATCTCGATCAGGAGCTTGTTGGTTTCGCCCATCCGGCGCGACTGGCCGGCGGCCAGTACCAGTGCCGCAACCTTGTGAGCGGAGGCGCTGCCATTGCCGCCGCGTGGCTGAGGCCGGGTCGGAATTTCCATCAAAAGCCCGCCTACTCCCATACCCATGATGTCCGCTGGCGTGACCTCGAGACCTGCGGCGAGGCGCTGCAGCACCCAGTCGAAACCGTTGAGTTTCGGCGAGCGGGCACAGCCGGGCAGGCCCAGAACCGGCTTGCCATCGAGTTCGGCCAGAAGGATGAGGTTGCCCGGATCGACCGGCATGCCGAAATGCAGGACCTTGCCGCCGGCATTTTCGATGGCTTTGGGCAGCACATCGCGCCGATCGGTGATCGCCGAAGCGCCTGCGATCAGAAGAATGTCGAAACCGCGCGCCGATGCTTGCCGGATCTCCGCCTCGAGCTCGTCGGGCCGATGGCCGCAACGCGTCTCGGAAGCGAGATAGGAATCGATCTCGCTGAGCCGGTTGGCGGTGATCTGCGCCGTCTTGTCGAGCATCTTCGATGAAGTCGCAGCGACCCTGGTTTGAATGAGCCGCACTTCGTTCGACCGAAACGGTGACACTCGGACCAGTCTTGGGGCGTCGCGCGCGATGTCGAGGCAGGCTTCGAGTTCGACCTTGGGTGCGGCAAAGGGAATGATCTTGATCGTCGCCAGCATCTGATTTGGGCTGACGCGATCGAAAGGCGGCAATGTGGCGATGGTGATGGCTTCGTGCCAGCGGTTGATCCGTTCGAGGCGTTCGGTGTCGAGGACCAGAACACCCGCCACGCTGCTGAAGAGATTGACCCGTCCGGTGAAAGCCTTGCCGATAGTGACATTGCCGCCGGCAATGACCTCGGCGAGTGCGGCTGCGGCTCGGTCCTCAGCGACGTCTTCCGCATCGAAAGAGGCGGCGGCGACCTGCTCGATCCCGGCCTCGTCAAGCGCGGCCAGATCGTCCTTCGAGAGCACCCGGCCTTTCTTGAAATTGACGCCCTCGGCCTTGATCGAATGGGCCAGCACATGGCCGAGGGCGAGGCGTGTCTCGAACGTCCCGAACTCCATCGGCTCAGACCGCCTTGCGCAGCGCCTGGGTCATTTCCGCCATCACCGAAATCGCGATCTCGGCGGGACTTACCGCACCGATGTCGAGCCCAGCCGGCCCGTGAATCCGGCTGAACGCCGCCTCATTGTGGCCGAGCGCCGAAAGCCGTTCCTTGCGGCTTGCATGCGTCCGCCTGCTGCCAAGAGCCGCGACGTAGAAAGCCTCGCTCTTGAGCGCGATATCGAGGGCCGGGTCGTCGAGCTTGGGGTCATGGGTAAGGGTGACGACGGCGGTGCGACGATCGGGTGCCAGGCGTTCGAGCGCCTCGTCGGGCCAGTCGTCGACGAGCCTTACATCCGGAAATCGCGCATCCGTGGCGAAGGCGCGGCGCGGATCGACGATGGCCACCTCGTAGCCGGCAATCGTTGCCATCGGTGCGAGCGCCTGGCTGATATGGACGGCGCCGACGACGATGAGGCGCAGCGGCGGATTGAATACCTGGAGGAAGACGCGTCCCTTTGAGCTGTCGACGGCCCGGCTCTTGTCCTGCCGCAAGGCTGCAGCCACAGGCTCCTGAAGTTCCTCCGGCATCGTACCGCCGCCGATGACATCGCCATCGACGATCAACAACGCGTCGTGGGTCTCCAGGAACTTCGCCAGACAGGCGCGTTTCTTCCGAGCGCGCGCCGCGTTGAGGGCTGCGAGAAGTTCGGTCTTCAATGCAGCGCCTCGACATAGACGTGAACCGTGCCGCCACAGGCGAGACCGACTTCCCAGGCTTCCTCGTTCGAAACGCCGAATTCGAGAAGTTTCGGCTTCGCACCTTCCATAACTTCGAGCGCCTCCCGGACGACGGCACCTTCGATGCAGCCGCCGGAGACGGACCCCAGCATATTGCCCCGATCGTCGACCAGGAGCTGGCTGCCGGCCGGACGCGGCGACGAGCCCCAGGTACTGACAACAGTCGCGATGCCGACCTTGCGGCCCTCGGCCTTCCAGGCGGCGGCGGTGTCGAGCAATGTCGAATCGGTATTCATGCGGCGGCTCCCATGGTCGAACTCTCGATCCAGGCCGACATGCCATCGACGGTGCGACGGCCCTGATGGCTCAAAACGTCGGTCAGATCCTCAAGGCTTGCGAGATTGTGGATGGTCCGGAAGTCGTCGACATGCCGGACCATCGCCTTCGCACCCGTTGAGATGGGTTCGTAGCCGTCGTAGCGCAACAGCGGATTGAGCCAGATCAGGCGCCGGCAGCTCTTGTGCAGGCGTTCCATCTCCGCCTCGAGGCCCTCGGCACCGTCGCGATCGAGTCCATCCGTGATCAAGAGCACCATCGCACCCTGGCCGAGCACCCGTCTCGACCAGTCCCGATTGAACGTCTCGAGACAGTGACCGATCCGCGTTCCCCCCGACCAGTCGGTGACCAGCTGGCCGATCTTCTCCATCGCCAGATCGATATCGCGATAGCGGAGATAGCGCGTCACATTGGTCAGGTGGGTGCCGAACAGGAAGCTGTGGACCCGGTCGCGGTCGCTGGTGATCGCATGCATGAAGAGCAGCAGCATCCGTGAGTAGCGGCTCATCGAGCCCGAAATATCGGAGAGGATGACGAGCGGCGGATGACGGCGCCGCTGCCGTTTGCGAACGAGGTCGATCGCACCGCCGCCACCGCGCAACGAGCGCCGCAAGGTTGCCCGCATGTCGATCCGCTGGCCGTGTGGATGCGGCGCGAACCGTCGGGTCGTCACCTCCATGATCGGCAGCCTGAGCCGTTTGATCTGATTGCGTGCGAGCCGCAGTTCCTCGCCGCTCATCTGCTCGAAATCTTTTTCCTGCAGGATCTCCTTGGCCGAGTAGGTCATGACTGCATCGAGCTCGTATTCGGGCTCGGGGATATCCTCTTCGCTGTCGCCTTCACCCTTGCCGGGCTGGCGCTCATGAGCAAAAGCCTCGGCGACACGGCGGTTGACCGATTCTTGATTCTCCCGGTCCTGCTCGGACCCCTCCATCTCGGGCATCATCATGCTCATCAGCCGGTCGAGAATTTTCGGATCGCGCCAAAAGACGTGGAAGCACTGGTTGAAGAGATCGCGCTGATCGCGCCGCGTCACGAATACTGCGTGCAGCGTCCAGTAGAGATCGGTGCGGCTGTCGATGCCGACGGTTTCGATGGCGCGCAGCGCCTCCAGCACATGGCCGGGGCCGATCGGCAGCCCTGCTGCCCTGAGGGCTCGTGCAAATTGCATGACATTGGCCGCAAACCGCCCGCGCGGTGCATCCCTGTCGCCGAGATCATCCATCAGGAGGCAAGTGCCTCCATGCGGATTTTCTCGTTGATACCCGCCAGGATCTTGGCCGCTTCGCTGCCCTGGATGCGGGCGATATCATCCTGATATTTGAGGAGCGTGCCGAGCGTGTCGTTGATGACCTCAGGCGTCAGCTCGAGGCAGTCGAGCGTGTTTAAGGCCCGGGCCCAGTCGAGAGTTTCGGCGACACCCGGCAGCTTGAACAGATCCTCGTTGCGCAGACGCTGGACGAACGCCACGATTTGGTTGGAAAGGCGGTCCTCCACACCCGGAACCTTGAGCCGGATGATCTCGAGCTCCCGCGCCGCTGCGGGATAATCCACCCAGTGATAGAAGCAGCGGCGCTTTAACGCGTCGTGGATCTCGCGGGTGCGGTTGGAGGTGATGATGACGATCGGGGCCTCGGCCGCCTTGATCGTGCCGAGCTCTGGGATGGTGATCTGGAAGTCCGAGAGAACCTCCAGGAGATAGGCTTCGAAGGGCTCGTCGGTGCGGTCGAGCTCGTCGATCAACAGCACCGGAGCGCCGCCATCCTGCAATTCGATCGCCTGCAGCAAAGGCCTGCTGATCAGGAACTGCCTCGAGAAGATGTCGGCCGCGAGACTGTCGCGATTGGCTTCGCCCGTTGCCTCGGCGAGCCTGATCTCCATCATCTGACGCTGATAGTTCCACTCATAGACGGCCGAGGCGATGTCGAGGCCCTCATAGCATTGCAGCCGGACCAGACGCCGCCCGAGCGTTTCGGCGAGCACCTTGGCGATTTCGGTCTTGCCAACGCCGGCCTCGCCCTCGAGGAAAAGCGGGCGTCCGAGCGACAGCGCCAGATAGAGCGAGGTGCAAAGCGGCCGGTCGGCAACATAATCGCCGCTGCTGAGAAGCTCTCGCGTGCCCTCGATGGAACTTGGGATGGAACTCGGGGTCGAACTCGGAATGGGCTGGGTCATTATCGCTTCAGAAGATTGAGGCTTTTCGAAAAAAGAAAAGAGGGGGCTCACACCCCCTCTCTCCAACGATGTTGGAACGATTCTTGTCGATCGGCCCGCTAGCCGAGGATTTTCGCCACCGCACGCTTGGTCATGACTTTGATCAGGTGGGCCCGGTAGGCGGCGCTGCCGTGGATATCGCTGTTGAGGTCGGTAGCATCGACGGTCAGGCTTTCGAGTGCATCCGGCGAGAAGTTCGAGCCGAGCGCCTGTTCCGCCTCGGTCCAGCGGAAAGGGCAAGGAGCCGCACCCGTGATGGCGACGCGAACCTCGCCATTCTGCTCATGCACCATCGATCCGACCATCGCATAGCGGGAAGCGGGATTGGGGAACTTCATATAGGCCGCACGCCCCGGCTTCGGGAACTTGATGGCGGTGACGATCTCGTCTTCCTCGAGGGCCGTCTCGAACATGGCCGTAAAGAAATCGTCGCCCGGAATTTCCCGACTGTTGGTGACGACGGTAGCCTTGAGGCTCAAAATAGCGCCCGGATAATCCGCCGCCGGGTCGTTGTTGCTGATCGAGCCGCCGATCGTGCCGCGATTGCGCACTTGCGGGTCGCCCACATGCTCGGCGAGAGCGGCAAGCGCCGGGTTGGCGCGCTTGACGACATCCGAAAAAGCGATCTCGCCATGCCGCGTCATGGCGCCGATGACCAGACCGCCACCTTCCTCCCTGATGCCTCGAAGCTCGGCTATGCCGTTGAGGTCGATCAGATCGGAGGGCTGGGCCAGCCGCTGCTTTAGGGTGGGCACGAAGGTGTGGCCCCCGGCCAGGAGCTTGGCGTCTTCCAGTTGCGACAGCAGCTGGGCCGCCTCGGCGACGGAGCTGGGCTTGTGATAATTGAAATCGTACATGGTGCTCGTTCCTTCCTATCGTTGCTTCGTTTATTCGGCGGCTAGTGGCATCTGACGGCTCTGCAGCACCCGCCAGACTTTTTCCGGCGTGGCGGGCATGTCGACATGGGTGCCGATCGCGTTGGAGATGGCATTGATGACGGCAGCGGGGGCGCCGATGGCACCGGCCTCGCCGCAGCCTTTGACGCCGAGCGAATTTGAGGTGCAGGGAGTGCCGGCCACCGTGTGAACCTCAAAATAGGGCACATTGTCGGCCCGCGGCATGCAGTAATCCATATAGGAGCCTGTCACCAGCTGGCCGGTGTCGTCGTAGACCGCGTGCTCGTAGAGGGCCTGACCGATGCCGTGGACAAGCCCGCCATGGACCTGGCCCTCGACGATCATCGGATTGACGACATTGCCGAAATCGTCGACCGCGACGAGCCGCTCGACCGTGGTAATCCCGGTATTCTGGTCGATCTCGACCTCGCACACATAGGTGCCGGCAGGGAAGGTGAAGTTGGGCGGATCGAAGAACGCCATCTCCTCCATGCCCGGTTCGAGATCGGCCGGATAATTGTGCGGGACATAGGCCGCGAACACGATTTCGCCGATGGATTTCGCCCGGTCCGTGCCGCGAACGCCGAAACTGCCGTTCTTAAATTCGATATCGCCTTCCGAGGCCTCGAGCAAGTGCGCTGCGATCTTCTTGCCCTTCTCGATAAGCTTGTCGCAGGATTTGGCGATGGCTTCGCCACCGACGGCCAGCGACCGTGAACCGTAGGTGCCCATGCCGACCGGCGTCTTCTCGGTGTCGCCGTGTATGACCTCGATATCGTCCATCGGCACACCGAGCTTCGTCGACACCAACTGGGCGAAGGTCGTTTCGTGACCCTGGCCATGGGTGTGCGTGCCGGTCATTACCTGCAGCTTGCCTGTGTGCGAAAAGCGCACTTTGGCACTCTCCCAAAGGCCGACGCCGGCGCCGAGCGAGCCCACTACAGCCGAGGGTGCGATGCCGCACGCCTCGATGTAACAGCAGACCCCGATACCCCGCAGCTTGCCCTGGGCTTCGCTCGAGGCGCGGCGCTGGGCGAAGTTGGCGTAATCGACGAGCCCGAGCGCTTCGTCGAGCGTCTTCTCGTAGTCTCCCGTGTCGTAAATGAGGGCTACGGGAGTCCGATAGGGGAAGGCGTCCTTGGGGATAAAATTGCGCCGGCGTAGTTCGGCCGGATCCATGCCGATATCACGAGCCGCCTGATCGACCAGGGTTTCGATGAGGTAGCATGCCTCCGGTCGTCCAGCGCCGCGATTGGCGTCGACCGGCACGGTATTGGTGTAGTAGGCCTGGACGTCGCAATAGATCGAAGGCGTCTTGTATTGGCCGGCGAGCAGGGTCGCGTAGAGATAGGTCGGGACGCAACTGGAAAAGGTCGACATGTAGGCGCCGAGATTGGCCTTGGTATTGACCCTGAGCGCCAGGAAATTGCCGTCATTATCGAGCGCAAGTTCGGCCTTGGAGATGTGGTCGCGGCCATGCGCATCCGTGATGAAGGCCTCGCTCCGGTCGGAGGTCCACTTGACCGGCACGCCGTTGAGTCGGCGTGAAGCCCAGACGACAGCGCATTCTTCGTTATAGATGAAGATTTTCGAGCCGAAGCCGCCGCCGACATCCGGTGCGATCACATGCAGCTTGTGCTCGGGCGCGACATTGACGAAGGCCGACATGACGAGCCGATGCACATGCGGGTTCTGGCTGGTGAGATAAAGGGTCGAACTGCCGGTTCCAGGCTCATAGGCGCCGATCGCGGCGCGCGGCTCCATGGCGTTCGTGATAAGCCGATTATTGACGATCTCGACCTTGGCGATTTGCGCGGCCTTGCCGAAGGCGGCGTCGACCTGCGCCCGATCACCGATTTCCCAGTCATAGATGAGGTTGTTCGGAATATCGTCATGAACCACGGGGCCGCCATGCGCTTCGCCGACATCGGCAATGGCGGGCAATTCTTCCCAGTCGATCTGCAGCATTTCCGCCGCGGCCTCCGCTCCCTCATGGGTGGAGGCGATCACCATGGCGACGGGATCGCCGACATAGCGGGCCTTGCCTTGGGCGAGCACGGGGTGGGGGCCCATTTTCATGTCCGACCCGTCTTTAGATCGGACCATCCAGCCACAGGGGAGATTGCCCAGGCCGTCGGCCGCCGCGTCCTCGCCGGTCAGGACGGCAAGCACACCCGGCCAGTCCAGTGCGGCCTGGACATCGACGCCATTGATGCGGGCATGGGCATGTGGCGACCGCACGAACACGGCATAGGCCTGGCCGGGCTGGTTGATATCATCCGTGTAGCGGCCTCTGCCGGTAATGAAGCGCTTGTCCTCGACCCTGAGGGTCCGCGCGCCGATTCCCTGATCGTTCATGTCATTTGCCTCAGTTGGACTGCCCCCACAGTATCAGCTTGTATTCGCGTAAGTGCGAAACGGTGTGCCTCAGGCTGTGGCCTGCATGGTCTTGGCGGCAGCCAAAATCGATTTGACGATGTTATGATAGCCGGTGCAGCGGCAGATGTTGCCTTCGAGCCAGACCCGCACTTCCTTTTCGCTCGGATCCGGGTTGTTCTTTAAAAGATCGGCCGCACTCATGATCATGCCGGGCGTGCAGAAGCCGCACTGCAGGCCGTGGTTCTGACGGAAAGCCTCCTGGATCGGATGGAGCGTATCGCCATCCGCCATGCCTTCGATGGTGACGACCTTCGCACCCTCGGCCTGGACCGCGAGCATCGTGCAGGCCTTGACCGAATCGTCGTTCACATGGACGACGCAGCAACCGCATTGGCTGGTATCGCAGCCTACATGGGTGCCGGTCAGGCGCAAATTGTTACGCAGGAATTCAACCAGCAGCGTGCGATTCTCGACCTCGCCGCTGACTTGTTTGCCATTAACCGTCATCGATACCGTTGGCATCACTTACCTCCCAGAACTGAGTAAAAAAACGACGTAAGCCAGCGAAGGACCCGCAGACCCCGAACTTGGAATGAGTCGAAAGTAGGAACCCTTGGCCCGAGCGTCAAACGATCAACGCAAGGATTATCCCGACAACGACGATGGCGCTGATCCACAAGAGGGGATTGCGCCCCCAATCCATGAAGTTGTCACGGGCTGCAACGCTGCTCCCGCGGGCCGTCGGCGGCGCGGAAAACATGTTTGAGACGCTGGAGTTTGCCGCGAGGTCCGCACTGTCTGAAGAAGAAGCTTCGGAAACAGGCGGCGGCGAGGGCGTCGGTTCGGGCGGTGTCGGCTCGGATGGCGCCTTCTTGGGTGGCGTTGGCGGAGCCTCGGCCTTGGCGTCGACAATGCCCGCCTTTTCGGGAGCGCTCTCGCCTTCGGCTTCTTCGCCGGCGACGATCCTGGCGAAATTGGAGAAGAACTGGTCGGCGATTTTCTTGGCGCTGCCCTGGACCAGCCGCGAGCCGATCTGCGCAAGCTTCCCGCCGACATCGGCCTTGGCGTCGTAGCGCAGGACGGTCTCGTCGCCATCCTCGTCGAGCTGGACATTGGCGCCGCCCTTGGCGAAACCAGCGGCGCCGCCGCGTCCTTCGCCGGAAATCGTATAGCTCTCCGGCGCCTTGATATTGCTCAGCGTCACCTTGCCGGCGAACTTGGCATTGACCGGGCCGATCTTGGCACGCACTTTGGCTTCGAGCTCGTCGTCGCTGACCTTGTCGAGCTCCTCGCATCCTGGAATAGCCTGCTTGAGAATCTCCGGATCGTTCAGGCCCTCCCAAACCTTCTGGCGCGGCGCCTTGATCCGATACTCACCAGCCATATCCATCGAAGTGTCTCCCGGGTGCTATTGCTGTGCCTTGCCATAGACGCGGATCGTGCTTTCGGCAACAGTGTCGCACCTTTGTCGCGGCCTGACCGAGCCGCAATTTTCGTCATAGCTGCCATGTCTTGATCGCTGGAACCTATCGTGTATCGACACCGCGATCGACTATCGAGGATTGAGTGTAATGAGTCCTGAAGAGGGCGATGGTTCTTCCCTGCCGGCCGAAGATGTTCCCGATGCGGCCGCCGATATCGAGATCAGCGATGCGGCGAGAGCCACTGCGGCGGCGCTTGCGACAAGAGCACGAGAGCTCACGGTCGATCTGCCTCTCGATCTGGATATTCATGCTTTCGGCAGGGCACTGGAGGCGCTCGCACCCGGCGAGCCCGAGCGATGAGCAAGAGCGAGCTTTTGCAATTCGAGGCCTTCGACATTGCTGCGAAGATCCGGGCCGGCGAGATTTCATCGCGCGAAGTGACCGAGGCCGCAATCGAGGCACTGGAAACCCGAGGGCGTGATCTTAATGCCGTCGTCGAGCTCGATGCGGCAGGCGCTCTGGCCGCCGCCGACGCGTGTGATGTCGAGCGGGCGCAGGGTCGTTTCCGCGGGCCGCTGCATGGACTGCCGCTGGCCCACAAGGACATGTTCTACCGGGCAGGGCGGATGGCCGCGAGCGGGACCAGGATCCGCCAGGATTTCGTGCCGGACACCACGGCCACGGTGCTGCAACGGCTCGATCGCGCCGGTGCCATCGATCTCGGCCGGCTGCATATGGTCGAGTTTGCGCTTGGCCTGACCGGACATAACGCGATCACGGGTACGCCGCGCAATCCATGGAACCCGGATTATGTGCCCGGCGGCTCATCGAGCGGACCTGCGGCAACCGTCGCGGCGAGAATCAATTACATGACGCTCGGCTCGGACACTGGCGGATCGATCCGCGGACCGGCCGCCTGTTGCGGCATAGTCGGCATCAAGCCGACATTCGGCAGGGTCAGTAGGTTTGGTGCGATGCCTCTTTCGACGTCTTTGGATCATGTCGGGCCATTGGCGCGAAGTTCAAAGGATCTGGCGTTGATGCTGCACGTCATCGCCGGTCACGATCCCAACGATGCGACGACGAGCCGCCGCGCGGTCCCCGACTATGCCGGCTCGCTCGAGCATCCCATCAAAGGTCTGCGGATCGGGGTCAACGCTCAAGATTACGAGGAGCCCGTCGATGCGGAAGTCCAGCATCGCGCGGATGCCAGCCTCGAGGTCCTGAAATCCCTCGGGGCGGAGATCGTGCGCTTGGGACTGCCGGCCTTCGAGCCCTTCAACAGCCTAAGGCGCCTCATCATGTTCGTCGAGGCTGCAACGCTGCATCGCCGCTGGCTTCAAACGCAGCGGCAGCACTACAACCCTCAGACCCTGGCGCGGCTGGAACCCGGCTGCGCCATCGACGCGATCGACTATCAAGCAGCACTCCGGGTTCGAGCGCCCATGCTCCGGGAATTCGTAAGCTCGGTGTTCGACAAGATCGATCTGTTGCACACGCCGACGCTGCCGGATCCGATCCCTAGGATCGACGAAAGCGACACCGGCGGCAGTCAGAAATTCGTCGAACTCGTCAATCGCATGGGCTACTTCGTCTGCCCGTTCAATTTTTTGGGACTTCCGGCGATAAGCGTGCCAATCGGATTTCTGGACAATGGATTGCCGGCGGCGATGCAACTGGTGGGCCAGCCGTTCGATGAGGCGACCTTGTTGCGGGTCGGCAATGCCTATGAGCGCGAAACGGGCGTGATGACCCACGGACCGGACGATTGAGACGAAGCCCATTGTGCGACTAGGTCGGGTCCGGCATCTGCCACCCGAACTGCGCGGCATCCTCTTGGTCGTGGTCGGGATGTTCGTGCTGAGCATCATGGATGCGTTCAATAAATCGCTGACGGTTCACTATCCGCCGGCACAAGTCGTCTGGCTGCGCTTCGCTTTTACGATTCCGATCATCGTCTTTTTCGTGGTTCCGCGGTACGGTCTCAAGGTCTTCAAGACAACACGGCCCGGCCTGCAGATCGTGCGCAGCGTTTTGTTCGCGGTGCAGATGACCATCGCACTCTCGGTTTTCGCGGTGATGCCACTTGCCGATGTCCACGCCCTTTTGGCGACCACGCCGCTATTCGTTACCGCCCTCTCCGTACCGGTTCTCGGCGAAGCCGTAGGCCGGATGCGCTGGATCGCCGTTGCCATCGGCTTCCTCGGGGCGATGGTGGTGATCAGGCCCGGTATTGCCGCTATCGAGCCCGCAACACTCCTGGCGCTCCTGGCCGCCTTCATGTTCGCGATGATACAGTTCGTGACACGGGTCGTGGCCCGCGCGGACGGTGCGATTACGACGTTCGCCCTGCAGATCGTCGGTGTTTCCCTGGCGTTGAGCTTGGCCGCACCCTGGTTCGCAATACCCATCGCTTGGGTCCATGTCCCAGCTTTCATCATCATCGCCATTCTTGGCGCATTCGGACATTTCTGCCTGATCCTGGCGCTTTCCCTGGCGCCGGCAGTCGTGATTCAACCTTTCACCTATTCGATCATGATCTATGCGACGATCATCGGCTATCTGGTCTTCGGCGACTTTCCCGATGCGATGACCGTCACAGGAGGTATTCTCATCGCCACCGCGGGCATCTATGCACTTCGACACGAACAGCTGGAAAGCCGCAGGGCCCGTGTGAGCGAAGCCAGTGCGGCGGTTGGTCCCCAGCGTCGAGACCCTATCTGATAGAGTGGTTTGCAGACGGGAATGCGGAGTTCATCGAGAGTGCGCGACAAGGTGGCAATGAGGGATCGACCCCGGATTATTCTGGATGTTGCTGGAACTGGCAAGCCTGTGCCGATCTATGACGATGCAGCGTTTGCGGGCATGCGGCGCGCCGGGCGATTGGCGGCCGAGACGCTGGATTTCATCACCGACCATGTCGACGTCGGCGTCTCGACAGGCACCCTCGACCGGCTGATCGAAACTTTCATGTGCGATCATGGCGGCGTGCCGGCGACGATCGGCTATCGTGGCTACGAAAAGGCGAGCTGCATTTCCGTCAATCACGTCGTCAACCATGGCATCCCGAGCGATGAAAAGCGTCTCAATGACGGCGATATCCTGAACATCGACGTCACGGTCATTGTCGATGGCTGGTTCGGCGATACCAGCCGCATGTACAATGTGGGCGACAAGGTCTCGGTGAAGGCGCAAAAACTGGTCGATGTCACATTCGAGGCGATGTGGGCAGGTATCGACTGCGTGCGTCCGGGTGCGACCCTCGGCGATGTCGGCCATGCGATCCAGCATCATGCCGAGGCGGCCCGCTTCTCGGTGGTCCGCGAGTTCGTCGGTCACGGGCTCGGCAGGGTGTTTCACGATGCGCCCGAAGTGCGCCATTACGGCGAGCCGGGCATTGGACTGGAACTCACGCCCGGCATGATCTTCACGATCGAACCGATGATCAATGCCGGGAGGGCTGCGGTGAAGATCCTCTCCGACGGCTGGACCACGGTGACCCGCGACCGGTCGTTGTCGGCGCAGTTCGAGCATACCGTGGGTGTCACCGAAGCGGGCTACGAGATCTTCACGCCGTCGCCGCGCCGTTTCGAGCGGCCGCCTTATGCTTCCGGGAGCGATGCGGTTGCGGTTTGAGGCGCGGCGCGATCTTCGGCGATGAAAACGCAATTCCTCCCATCGCGTTTGGCCCGATACAGAGCCTGGTCGGCACGGCTCAGCAGCAGGAGCGGATCGTCGGGACATTCCTTGAAAACGACCCCGCCGATGCTCACCGTCAGGCGGAAATGGCGGTCGCCGCAACGAAACGGGTGGTCGACGACATTGCAGCGAAGCTGTTCCGCCCATTCAAGCACCGCATCGGCACTGATGTTGGTGAGCAGTGCGGCGAATTCTTCGCCGCCGAGCCGGGCCAAGGGATAGATGCGTGGCAAGGTGCGGCGGCACAGATACACCAGTGCGGCCAACGCTTCATCGCCGGCTTGATGTCCATAGGCGTCATTGATCGCCTTGAAGTGGTCGACATCGATCATCAGCAACGCATGGCCCCGATCCTCCGAATCGGGCATCGTCTCGGGGGTCCGTAGGATTTCGAAAAAGCGTCGTCGATTGATCGCCCCAGTGAGATCGTCGGTATCCGCAAGACGCCGCAACTCCCGTTCGAGGGCGCGGCGTTCGGCGACCTCACGGGCAAGGGCCAAGTTAGTCTGCTCGACCCGCCGAAGCGCCTCGCCGACCTCGGTTCTGGCGATTGTCATGGTCTCAGCAAAACGGAGAAGGTCGGTCGGCACGGCCTGCGCCCTAGCGTTCGACACAGCCGATGAGCCTTTGCAGGTCGGAGTGAGGCAGGTCAGTGTGACCATGATATCCCGCGTACCGGTCGCGTCGCCACGAAACCGGATCGTTCGCCCGCCCTTGGTGGCAACCGCTAACTCCAATGCGGACGCGTTGTCGTGCCGTTGCAGCCAGCACAGGAAGTCGCCGACCCGATCGCCGGTGAATTCCTTGGCGTCGATCGCCTGGCGAAACCAGTCGCAGAAATCCGCGCCATCGACCAGATCTTCGGCCAGCCGCGGCAGGATCGATTTGACGGCGATGTTGGCGTGGACGACGCGAAGATCGGTATCGAGCAGGATGAAGCCCTCGGTCAGACGGTCGATCGCTGCCAATAGCCGCTCGTCCGAGGGAAAAAAGTCGCCAGTTACAGGTCGTGCGGTCGACACAACGGCAGATAACTGGGGTAGGGACAGAGGCATCGCTCACGAGACCAGCAACTCAGGGTTATCTCAGGTCTCAGTTTTTCTACCATGAAATTGCGTGTGTAAAGACCCGACCCCCTCTTTCCACCTGGAACTGAACGAATTGTAATTCAACCGCGCACGACCCGCGGGGTAGACGCGTCGAGCATGAATTTCGATCATTTGCACAATGACCTTGAGCTGCAGCTAAAGCGCCTCGGCGCCCGACAGCCCATCTTCGAGCAAGCCCTGCTTCGCTACGGCCGGCCGGACCCGCACTTGCGGCGGCCCGGCTTCGCCGCCTTGGCGCAGATCGTGGTCGCCCAGCAGGTCAGCACCGTCTCGGCCCGTGCGGTCTGGAACCGGCTGGTCGCTGCCGCGGGAGGGCCGTTGACACCGCAGGGCTTTATCGACCTGGGCCACGAAGGCTGGCGGCAGGCGGGCCTCACACGGCCAAAGCAAGGCTACATCAAGGCCCTGGCGGAGGCTATTCTGGAGGGTTCCTTCGACTCGGCCCAACTCGAAACGCTCGACGATGACGCAGCGAGGGCGGCGTTGATCGCACGCCCCGGCTTCGGACGATGGAGTGCGGAGATCTATCTCCTGATGGCGCTCCGGCGGCCGGACATATTTCCGGCAGGCGACCTTGCGGTCCGCCTCGGCTATCGCGACCTTGCCGGCGCCGCCGAGACGGCGAGCGAAAAGGACCTGCGCCTGATCGCCGAGCCCTGGAGTCCCTACCGCTCCTGTGCGGCCTTGATGCTATGGCATGTCTATCTGGCCAATCGCGCCAAGGACGCGCCCTTGCCCGGATAAAAGCTCCAGCGCCGCCCGCCCGGAGCGCCGCTGCTGGTTGCGTAAAAGCGCTATTGGCCGGCGGCCACCTTGGCGATCTCGGCGTCGACCGCTGCCTCGCAATCGGCTGCCGCCTGGGTGAACTTGTCGTACCATTCCTCGCCATACTGCTCGGCGAACCAGTCGCGCATCGGATCCTTCACGGCGCGGAAGCTCTCCATCTCCTCTTCATTGGGCACGTAGACTTCGCCACCCGATTCGACGAATGCTGCGGTCTGGACCCCCTCGGCGCCCTTGTTGAACTCGCGCTGCACGGTGGCCATCTGGACGATGCCCGAGACCACCAGGTGCTTGAGATCGTCGGGCAGGCTGTCGATGAAGCTCTGGCTTGCCGCCATGAAGCCCCATAGATAGGCGTGCTCGTCCAGCGTGGCGAACTTTAACACCTCCTGCATGTTGTTCGGGATGATGTCGGTCGCGGCGTTCTTCGTACCCTCGACCACGCCGGTCGCAAGCGAGGTGTAAAGCTCGCCCCAGGCCACGGGCGTCGGGTTCGCGCCATAGAACTGCATCATCTCGACGGGGAGCTGAGAGTTGATCACCCGCATCTTGATACCTTCGAGATCGCCCGCATTCTTGACCAGCTTGTTGGCGGTGAACATGCTGCGGAAGCGTCCGGTATTGCCGACGCCGACCAGATTGACGTTGCCAGACCGTTCGAGAAAGGCCTCGCGAACCTCGTCGAAGAATTGCCCCTCGATCATGCATTCGGCGACATCGTCGTCACGGATGACATAGGGCAGTTCGATCGCCTGCAACTCCGGCATGAAGCCGACCAAGCCGCCGAGCGCGGTATGGGCCAGTTCGAGCGTGCCGGCATTGACCTGCTCCACCATCTCGCGGAACGATCCCAGTTGCGAGGACGGGAAGATCTGAACCTCGATCCGACCGTTCGAGCGCGTCTCGAGATAGCTCTTCAGGAACTCGCCGGCGACATGATCGTCCGACATGGCACCCACCGGTCCCGGATGGCCATATTTGAGCGTGTAATCCGCGGCATCGGCGCCGGCCGCCAAGGCCGAAACCATCGCGCCCGCGGCAATGCCGGCAAGGCATCGGTTAGGTAAGCATTTCATCGAAAACCTCCCTGTTGGTGATAACCGCTATCTTGAAGACAAGGCGGGGTCCGCGTCAAACCCCCATGCCGAAATAGGCCGGCAGGGTCATCGTCAACGCCGGAAAATAGGTAATCAACAGAATGACGACGACATGGACCATCAGGAACGGCGCGAGGTCCTTGGCGATCTCCATGATCGGCAGCCGGGTCAGCGTCGCCGCCACGAACAGCACGAGGCCGAGAGGCGGTGTCGCCAAGCCGACCGTCAGGTTGACGCACATGATGATGGCGAAATGCAGGGGATGAATGCCGAGCTCGAGCATGGTCGGACCGAGCAGCGGTCCCAGAATGAGGATCGCGGGCCCGGCATCGAAAAACATGCCGACAATGAACAGGAGGATGTTGATGATCAGGAGGACGATGTAGGGGTTGTCGCTCGCGCCGGTGATTAGCCCCGTCACCATGTTGGGCACACCGGAGAGCGACGTGACCCAACCGAAGACGGTGGCGGCGCCGACGACCAGAAGGATGCTCGAGGCGGCTATTCCGGCGCGATAGAGCATCTCCGGAATTTCCCTGACCGGCAGCGTGCGCGTCACCAGAAGGCTCAGCAGCAGCGCATAGGCGACCGCAGCCGCCGCAGCCTCCGTCGGTGTGAAAACGCCGGAGAGAATGCCGCCCAGAATGATGATCGGCGTCAGCAGGGGCAGGAACGCGCGGCTGAACGCCCGCCCCACTTCGGCCTTAGGCGCCCGTTTCGCCGCTTTCGGATAGCTCCGCTTGTGGGCCAGATAGCCGGTCATCACCATCAGGCCGAGGCCCATCATGATACCCGGCACGAACCCGGCGAGGAAGAGGCCCCCCACCGAGACGCCCATGATATAGGCGTAGACGACCATGATGATGCTCGGCGGGATCACCGGACCGATGACCGAGGAGGCAGCCGTGATCGCCGCGGCGAAGCGCCTTGTATAGCCGTCTTTCTCCATGGCCGGGATCAGGATCGAGCCCAGCGCCGAGGTGTCGGCCACTGCCGAACCGGAAAGGCCGGCAAACAGCATGCTCGAGACGATATTGACCTGGGCGAGGCCGCCTCGGAAATGGCCGACCAGCGTTTTTGCGAACTCGACCAGTCGTAGCGTGATGGCGCCGGAATTCATCACTTCGCCGGCCAGGATGAATAGCGGGATGGCGAGGAGCGGGAACTGATTGATGCCGCCGAACACCCGCTGCGGGATCATGTTCAAGAAGACCAGCTGATCGTTCAAATAGACGCCGACGATCGGCGCGAATATCAGCGCGAAAACGATCGGCACGCCGAGCGCCATCAGCGCCAACAGCAGGAAGAAGAACGTCAGCGGCATGACCGCACCGCGCGTCGACGGCCGGGCCGGATGGCTTGCATCCTATTCACGAATCTCGTCGGCCCAGACAGCTTCGAGATTGAGCCCCTCATCGGGATTGGCGATCCCATGAAGCGCTCTGAGCGCGTGCTCGAGGGCTACCAGGAGAATGAGTGCCGATCCTACGGGAATGGCGGACTGCATCCAGACCATCGAGATACTGAAGCTCGAGGCCACCTGACGCGCGCCCATCTCGGCGAGCCCGTAGCCTTTCCAGACCATGATCGTCATGGTCGCGACGATGATGAGATTGATCACCAGCAACAGGAACTGCTTGAACCGCGGCGGCACCGCCTCGAGCAGAATATCGATATTGATGTGGCCGCCATGGCGCAACGCAATCGGCGCACCCAGAAATGTCAGCCAGACCATCAGATATTTCGTGGCCTCTTCCGACCATGAAATCGCGTCGTTCAGCACATAACGCCAGAACACCGAGCACGACATAATGACGGTAATCAAGGCCATCAGCACGATGACGAGATATTTGCAAAGAACGAGCAAGCTGGAATTGACCTCGGCAAGCATCGCCGCCGCACGCGCTACCACGCTCAAATTTCTTGCTCGATGCTAATCGCTGAGCCTCCAACGCCCCTGATCACGCCGCGATCAAACATGGTTCGAACGATCATGGCAAGCATCTGCCGCAACAAGCCATCCCGAAATTCATTTACCACCAACGGCCCCTGAAGTGCGAAGGTATGGGCTCCTTCCGATGCACCACCGGCCGCTGCGGTGAAGATGCAGGCACGGGCGACAATTCGTTCGTGCAGTTTGCAGTAGGAAGGGTTTGCGAAAGGGGCGGCGCGCCCCTCTCGCCCTCTCCGCGGGATG
>JBGSYN010000237.1:0-3210 GCA_041750975.1 Geminicoccaceae bacterium
CGGCGCTCGACTATGCGGCCCTCGGCGCGGAGGTGGCGCTGCTGTTCGAGGGAGGCGATCCCGGGCGGCCGCTGATCGTGGGCCGCATCGTCGAGCCGGGACGGCGGCCGCCGGTGGTGCTGCGCGACGGCGAGCGGGTGCGGGTGACGGCCGAGGAGCGGATCGAGCTGCGGGTCGGCAAGGCCTCGCTGATCATGGAGAAGGACGGCCGTATCACCATCCGCGGCAGCTACGTCACCAGCCACGCCAGCGCCACCAACCGGATCCGGGGAGGATCGGTGAACCTAAACTGAGGCAGGTGGGCACGCGTACCCAATTCGGTAAGCGCTGTAAAATACATATAAAAGTCATGGACTTAAGACTTCTGAAAGGAATTGCGCCAGTATGGCAATGGCACCGGCGCTCTACGAGATTGTCCGGCAGCACGCCGAGATGGCAGCGTTCCTATGGACTGTCTACGACTGGCACCTGCTGCACCCCGACGAGAACCCGGACATGGACGAGGAGCGGCTCGAACGGCTCGTCGAGCGCTTGGACGCCCATCTTGACGGGCTCCGCGTGGCCGGAGAGGACGGCCGGAGGCTTTCAGAGGAGCTTTTCGCCGACTATCCTGGTCCGGGCGAATTGTTCGTGATGCAAATCCTGAAATCGAAGGCGGCGGCCCTAAGCGTCCGCGACCTTGATCCGGCGAAGATACGCGCCTGGCTGACTATGAATGGTCGGGCTAATGGCAACTAGTCAGATCCGGCGCGGGCCCAGAGCCGCTCGGGGATCTCGATCTCTTCCCAGCTCTCCTTCCGGAAACGGGCAACACCCTTGTAGCCGAAGTACCAAGTCGTGTCGCCGCATTGCTCCATCCGGTTGGGATTGCCCGGCGCCTCGGGGAGGGCGATTGACCTGGAAAATACGAGGTCCTGGTCCAGAACATGGATGGCAGTGTCGCCAAGGATGAGAATTTCGTTTCCGTGGGGACGCACGACCCGCAGCTTCTCCATAAGCCCGTCGACCGAGTGATCCTCGAAAGCCTCCGGGGCGGCACCCGCGACGATGACGCCACCGCTGCCCACGGCAATCACCCGGCTTTCGTCCAGAGCGGCCACGTCATGCAAGTGGTTGTCGTTGGGCAGTTCGACCGATGACCAAGAGCCTCCTTTCAACAAATACAGGCAGCCCTGAGCGGGTCTGTCCTTTCCGGTGTACCGCCGTAGTACGTCCCTGTACTCTCTTTTCGTTCCAGTCTGCTTGATGCGCTGAATCTCGGATAGTTCCTCCTCGGTGGCCTGCCGGTACATCGTGCGGGTGAAACCGCAGACTGCCAGTCCGTCCTCGGTTCCAGGCAGCCGCGCAAGGCTCTCAAAGGAGTTATCCGACTGTCCGGGCTGGTTCTTATCGGCGAGGCGCTGCCAGTCGTCGGGTCCCCGGCGCTGATAGACCTGGGCGCCGCTGCCGCAGACATGCAGGCGCCCGTCCAGCTCGACGATGTAGTCGGTCGTTCCCAATCCGATCGCGTCGCTGCTGTATGCGCCGGCTCCGGGGATTTTCTCCACCGGGACATCGCCTTCCATGCAGTAGACGTCGCCCTCGTCGCTCAACGCCATGTAGACCTCGCCGCGGCGCGCCGGTGCGAGCGACATGATGCTGCGTGGCACCTCAGCGCCGGTCCAGTCCGGGCTGCCGTCCCTGTCGTCGAAGACGACGACAAAGCTGCGTGGGTTTTCGGTGCTGAGAGCGCCGAGCGAAATGGAGAAGGAATGGGGAGACGCGGCTGCTGCTGCCCAGATGCGTTTCATTGCGAGCCTTCCTGAGACTAGACTTTCATCATCTTCGTTACAGCTTCGGCACCCGGGAGGGGGCTCCCGGTGCGCAGCGTCTGACCGTCATCGAAATCTTCCCACTGTTCGTCGGTCGCGTCCTTGGCGGCCTGGATACAAGCGCTCGAAAGGTCGAGATCGTCCAGGGTCGCCTGGCAGGCCTCGTACACGTCGGTGACGTCACCCGTGCCATACTCGCCCTTGGCCTTGAGCGCATCCTTGGCCGCCTCGAGCGCCTTGCCGGTAAGGTCGTCAAGCCCAACCCTACCCAGCGACTTGAGGCCTTCGGCGTCCTTCTCGGCCTTGTGAATGGCCTTGTGGTTGTCCTCGGAAAGACAGATGCACATGCCCGAACCGAGCGTTGGTGCATTGGCAATCCGGGGAGCGCTTGCGTCGGCGCGCGCACCTGTCCGGAAGCACTTGTCGGGCACGATGTGATGGGCTTCCCCACCTGCATCATTGCACGTCGCGGCGATGGCGTCATAGGTACCGACAAGGCATTTCGTCGTGCTGTAGTAGACCCCGCTGCCTTTGCCGATCTTGGGAAAGGTAAGGGTATTCCCCTGGCTGCCGTGGTTGTTCGTCGAAAGGTCTGAAAACCGGTTGACCGGCTCTCCGTCGGCCTTGACGTTCCCGGACCAGGCTACGGCAAATTCCTTGCCGGTGTTGTTCGACGAAATGAGGCCCTTCTTCGGCGCCCTCCCGGCCTCGGTTCCCGAGGTCTTTCCGTAATATGAGAGGTTTTTCTGGGTGACGGTTTCGCCGCCGATCTTCACGGTGCCGGTGCCCTTGTCGGTGTCCTTGTCGAAGCCGAAGGAAGGGTACGGGATCGGTACACCGGGAGGTGTCGCCGGCGTCTGCGGTGGCGTGAAACAGACGTCCGGGAAGGCACTGATGACCTTGTTGCCCTGCTTCTTGCAGGCGACCTCGAGTCCGTTCGCGTAGACGGTCATGCGCCGACCGGAGCCGCGAAGACTGCGGCGGCGCAGGCACCATGATCGTTGGATGCCTCGGCGAGGACCGGGTTGCCGGGTGCGTATCGCTTTGCGGCCGCGGTGAAGGCCATGCCGATCATCAGCGGGGTCGCGGCTGCGCCCACATTGCCGAGGAACTCGCCGGGCGACCATAGGCCTTGGAAATGCTTCTGCTCGCGGAGCAGCCGGATGCTCGCCAGTGCGGTTTGCTTGAAGAAATAGCTTTCGCCGATCAGGTCGGCGATGCGGTAGCCGAGGCGGTTCATCGCGATGCCGGTCTCGTCGAGGGCGGCGCGGTAGGCGCTCGTCATGCCGTCGCCGCGGAGGGGGAGGTCGGCGGGGTTGTAGATGTAGGCGGGCTCGCGGGCGAGGCCGAGACCGTGCAGGTGGAGGCGGCCGGCGCCGGGACGGGCGCAGAGGATGGC
>JBGSYN010000238.1:0-27597 GCA_041750975.1 Geminicoccaceae bacterium
GGGAGACTTTGGTGACGCCAGACACAGTCAAAGATGTGAACGTAACGCACGAAACTATAGGTCTTGAAGTCGCCAAGATTCCCGTAGAGCTAAGCACTCGCTTCCTGGAGCATTTCAGCGAGCAGCTGTATTCTTCCCCGCAAAAGGCTTTCGAGGAGCTTATCTCGAACGGCTGGGACGCGGGTGCCGATTTAGTGGACGTGCGCATCGCTGACGACCTGCAGGCCTCGAACGCTACCATGGCTGTGCTCGATAACGGCGCGTCCATGGATGAGGCAGGTTTGCGTGAACTCTGGCATATTGCCTTTTCGCCCAAGCGCGACGAGCCCATACAGTATGGTCGACATGTCGTAGGCAAGTTTGGCATAGGCAAGCTCGCAACCTATGTGCTCGCCACAAAGCTCACCTATATCTGCAAAGCGGCCGACGGTATCATTCGCCGGGTCACTATGAATTACGGCGAGATCGACAATCAGAGGGGCGCCCGATCTGAGCGTCTAATAAGCGAGCTGGAGCTCGTGGTCTTCAAAGTCGATGAGGCGGATGTTGCAGACGCACTGAGCACTGTTTCTGGCGGTGCTGATCTCCTCCATTTGATTAACAACGATTTCTTAGACCGGACGGAAGCGAATTTGCGTGAAGCTGAGTCCATCGCCTCGGCCCAAAGCGAATTTGGTGGTGTTCCCGCTAAACTAGAGCGACCGGATGGCGCCACGTGGACACTCGTCATCCTATCCGACCTGAAGTCGACTGGCCGAGAGCTGAAGCTCGGCGTCTTGCGGCGCATGTTGGAAGCGGCGCTGCCATTCGAAAGTGAAATGTGCATCCGCCTTAATGGTCATCGGCTTTCGTCTTCAAAGCTCAACGCCACGCTGATGAAGGAGTGGGTGATTGGGCCTGATCTCGATATCCACTATATCGAGCTTGACGAGGATGGCGAGGCGGTTTCAGATGACGAGCGTAATGGTGCTGCCGCGCCGAAGTCACAAAATGCCCGAAGCCTAAACCTGACGCGCATTGAAGTTACGTCGTGCAATCACCCCTATCCGCATATTTGCCTTCCGGAGGTCGGCTGCGTAACGGGCCTGGCCAGACTGTTTGACGAAAAGATAAGCGGTGGAAAAAGTGAAGAGCGCGGCGCCTCCAACGGGTTCCACGTTAACGTGCTCGGACGAGTCGTCAACCAACGGGATCCGAGCTTTGGCGAAGAAAATCTGAGCCATGCTGCATGGGCGCGATTTCGAATGACAGTTCGCGCGGATTGCCTAAACAAATATCTCACGACCAACCGCGAGCAGTTTAAAGAGGGGCGCGGGCTAAAGATTTTCCGGGCGTTCCTGCGGCGTGTATTTAATAAAGCACGTACGAGTTATGACAGTGATGGCAACGCAGAAATTCCCGACGGCGGCGACCTTCTCGTCCAATCGCTCGGCGTATTATCCTTGAGCCCTTTGCGGAGCGTCGTCTCGGAGACACTTAGGACGCAACCGGCGGTTCCTGGGCTCTTTGATGAGACGGGCATCACCGACCGCGAGGAGAAGCGCAGATCCTGGCGAGAAAACACTGCCGACAACATCAAGAACGCGCTTGGTCAAGTCAGGTATGAGAAAGTCCAAGATGATAGCTTCGTCAAGTTTCGTATCAATGACAGTACCGTGGTGGTCAACAAGGACCACCCTTTTGTCATTGAGCACTCGCACACCAAGGCCGAAAAAGAGTTGATGCGCACGGTCGCAATGGTGAGTCTTTTGGCAGACGTATACGCGCTCGAAATCGGTATCGAGCCAGCTATGCTTGAGAATGTGCGCGCATACCGCGACAAGCTGATGCGGTTTCGCGCGCTCCAGCGTCGGCAGTCAGGAATGCATATCGCGCGTCTTCTTCTCCAGACGCAACATCAAAGCCATATCAGTAAGCGCATGGAGGCGGTGGTGTCGGATGCGCTACGGTATCTTGGTTTTGACGTCCGCGATCTTGCACAATCGGGGGAGCCCGAAGGTATTGCGAGTGCATTCCCGGCCCCAACCATGAGTAATCCTACTGACGCGAACCCGACACCACCGCTCTACAGTTTCTCATTTGACGCCAAATCGTCGAAGAATGACGTAGCCAAGACTGGCAACATTAGCCTCGACGCTGTCGCCGAGCATCGTGATCGATACAGTGCCGATCATGCGCTAGTGATCGCGCCAGGGTTTAGTGACGGAGCCCTCGCGATTCGGTGTAAGCAGCAGCGGGTAACACCAATGGAAGCGCATGATCTTGGCCGGCTTCTAGAATATACAGTTGAATACGGTGCCATTCCTGTGACCAAGTTCCGTGAAGTCTTGCTGCTTTACGATCCTTCAACGGTAAAAACATGGGTTGACGACCTCGACAATTTTATGAAGTCAAATCGTAAGCTTACGATCGATGTCTTCATGAAGGCACTCGATTCGCTAAAAGGTAAGGTGCCGGACGTGCTCGCGGCCTCGACCATTGCTTTTGCGTGCCGCGAGAATTTGAAGGTGGTCAGCGTCAAGGATGAGGACGTTATTGCGTTGGTTCGTGGGCTCCAGATTATTGTACCTGATTTGGTGGGAATCAGTGAGGACAAGATCGTAATTAATGCTAGTGCCCAGCGTGTCGCCGCGGCGGTCGAGGCCCAGCTCGAAAAGCTCCACGAGGATGTTGACGCAGTTGGTGGCGCCCAGACAAGTCCAGCTGGGCCACAATGAAGCCCATCCATCCGTTTCCTGCGCGTATGGCGCCCGACCTCGCCTTGGAACGGCTAGACATGCTTGTGAAAGGCAGCCGAGTACTTGATCCAATGGCAGGATCAGGCGTCGTACTCAGACAAGCAATTGACCTTGGTCATCAGGCAATTGGTTTCGACCTAGATCCTCTAGCCGTGCTTATGGCGCGAGTATGGACAACTCCGGTCGATGACGCGCGTATTAATCGTCTCGTGACGCGCTTGGTATCAAGTGCGCGCAGCATAGATAATGACGCGTTTCGCTTGCCCTGGATCGATGACGACCTAGAAACAAAGTCTTTTGTGGCCTATTGGTTTGCCCCACCTCAATGCGCCGAACTTAGGCGAATCGCTTTCATCCTTAACGGATGGGAGTCTAAACGAGGCTCCAAGGATGACGCCTCACTTGACGTTCTCCGGCTCGCCCTCAGCCGAATCATCGTGACCAAGGAGCAGGGCGCTTCTCTCGCACGTGACACGTCCCACAGCCGTCCCCACAAAGTCTGTGATACGTCGAATTTCCAAATTTTCCCGGCATTCGAGAGAGCAGTTGCAACGCTTCGCAAACGACTTGCCGATCACCCGCCACGTCTTGGCGCAGACGTTATGTTGGGTGACGCGCGCAAGCTCGATTCGATTAAGAATGGTACAATTGATGTGGTGCTGACCTCTCCGCCCTATCTTAACGCAATCGATTACTTGCGTGGCCACCGCCTAGCATTGGTCTGGCTAGGGCATAGTCTCGGCGAGCTTCGCCACATACGGTCAATTAGTATCGGTGCCGAACGCGCGCCAGATAATGTTGGAATCGAAGCTCTGTTTGCTCGAATCAAGGACGCGATGGGTAGTTTTGACACGCTTCCGCGCCGCTACGGCTCAATGATCGAACGCTATGCCGAAGACCTTTATCGAATGGTCTCAGAGACAGCGCGCGTACTGAGGCCCGGTGGCACCGCGACATTTGTGGTAGGGAACAGCTGCTTGAAAGGTACCTTTGTCCAGAATGCTTCTGGACTTTCTGAGGCCGCACGGATGGTGGGCCTAACCGCAACTACTAAATCCGAGCGCGCACTACCGATGACTAAGCGTTATCTCCCAATCACGATGGGTGGAATGCTAGGAAAGAGGATGTGCACTGAAACCATATGTACTTTTGTAAAATAGGGTTCTCGTTGCAGATCAAGAGCGTGCCTACGCTAGTTCCTAGCATTGGAGCAGAGGGGTTTCGATTAATGGTCCACGGGAATGCCCATGCATCGCGCAAGCATATTCCTGCATCGCTTCGCTAAGGCTTGGTTATGCGCCGGTCTCTCTGTGGGCCGCACGGTATCGGCGTGCAAACAGCTCACCATTCTGCGCAAGATGGGCTGCGACGAGGGCCAGGGATTCTTCCTCGCCCGTCCATGCCGGGCCCGCGATATCCCAAGCCTATTGGAACTGGTTCCCGGCTAATGAGCCTTCGCGGGCGTTGTCAGCGGCGCTCGAGCAGGAGGACCCAGTCATCGGGGCGGTTCGGATCGTCGCTGCGATCGATCGCGAAGCCCCGGCCGCTGGGCTCGGCCGGGCTCAATTCGCCGGTGCGCGGATCGAACCACGAGGTGCTGTAGCCGCCCGGGTCGACATCGAGTGCGACCTCGCCGCCGGTCGGCAGATAGACCGCAACGATGCGGCGGTCGCTCGTGGCGAGGCATGAGGGTTTGTGGCCGGCCGGATAATCTGCGCCCGAGAGGAGGTCCTCGGCGGGCTTCAGCTCGGCGAAGGGTGCGATCTCGGTGAAGAAGCGGCGGAGCTGCAACAGATCGGCCATGCCCTCCTGATCGGAATCGAGGACCATCCAGGGCCCCCAGCTATTCTCGAAGCCGTGAATGATGCCGTAGCCGCAGAAGGCCCCGCGCCAAGCCCCGCGCCTGGTATGGCCACGGTCACAATAATCATGGCTCGGCAGTTTTGCCTTCAATTCCGGATTGCGCTCATAGCCCCATTCCGCAAAGACCGCCGAGCCGCCCCAGCCCTCGAACGCGCGCTCGATCGATTCCTCGATCCCGGCGGCTAGCCAGCCGAGTTCCTTGTCGCGCGTGCCCCATTCCTGGAACATGATGGCGTCGACTGCTTCCGGATCTGCCTTGAACCGCTCGGCGAACGGCGGAAGCCGCGGGCCGTTGTGCATGGCGACGATATGGCCATGACAGGCGACACTCTTGATCCAACGCGAGATGTGCAGGGCCCAGCGGTCGGCCGTCTTGGTATAGTTCCAATCGCCGTTCGGATAATATTCATATTCGTTGAGTGGCGTCCAGAAATAGACGCAATTGAAGGCATCGTAACGGGCGATCAGGAAGCGCAGCCAATGCTCTTCCCACTCGCTGGTGAACCAGGCGCGGTGATTGAAGGGGAATTCGAAGCCCCAGCCCTCCATGATCATCTCGATGCCGATGCCGAGTTCCTCGCAGCGGCGGACGACCTGATCGACGGTGCGGAAATAATCGAGATTGAACTGATCGAAGCGGGGTGCGGTCTCGCTGCCACCCCAGGCCGGAATCCGCCGATCCTGCCAGTCGCTGTAACCCTCGGGCGGATGAAACGGACTGACCGGCACGCGGATGCGCAGGAGGTTGAAGCCCTGGTCGGCGCGCCGCTGCAGGAAGCCGTCGACGTCGCCGCCGCAATAGGCCATGCCGAAGAGGTTGTAGACCGTGTCGCCGAGGAGAAAGGCGGGCTCGCCGTTCTCGTATGTGAAGCCCCAGGCATCGCCTGGGGTCGCCTTGAGAAAGCCGCGTGCGTCGCTCGCCCTTACCTCCAGGCGACCCTCGGCCACGAGATCCGGGTCATGGGGGACCGAGCCGGTCTTGAATGTCCAATGCCCCTCTTCGCCCGGATTGAAGCGGACGCGCCAGCGTCCCTCGCCGTCGAAGAAGCCCGGGATGGTCGATGTCGCCCCGGAGGGGCTAGTGAATTGTCCCTCGATCGCGACATCGAGAAAGGGGTTCGCATAATGTCTTTTCGACGTCAGCTCCCACTCACCGGGCTGGCGGCGGGTCAAGGTTTGCGGTGCCTCGATCATGGTGATTCCTCCTATCGATCGGTTGTCTTGGTCAGCCCTTGAGAGCGCCCCGCGTCAGACCGGCGACAAAATAGCGTTGCAGGAAGACGAAAATGGCGACGACGGGGGTGATGGAGATCAGGATGCCTGCCATCAAGAGCGTGTATTGCGACGAGTATTCGCCCTGGAATTGCAGTAATCCGACCGGCACGGTACGGGATTCCTTGGCGCTGATGAGGACGAGGGCAATCAGGAATTCGTTCCAGGTCGCGAGGGTGTCGATGATGAACAAGGTGGCGAGGGCCGGCACCGAGAGCGGCAGCATGATGCGGAAGAAGATCGTCAGTTCGGAAGCCCCGTCGATTCGTGCCGCCTCGATCAGCTCGGTCGGGATCAGGCGGAAGAACCCTCGCATGACGAAGATCTGAAACGGCAGGCCGAACGCGACGTAAGGCGGGATCAGGGCAAAGATGCTGTTGGCGATGCCAAGCTGTTGCATCATCACCAGGAGCGGTTGCAACGTCACCTGGACCGGCACGGCGAGGCCCAGCAGAAAGAAGATGAAGATCGGCATGCTCAGCGAGAAATGCAGCTTCGCCAAGGGATAGGCTGCAAGGGAAGCGAGCAGAATGCCGAGCGGCACCTTCATGAAGATCAAGAGCAGGCTGTTCTTGAAATAGATCGAGAAGTCGCCGGTGTTCCAGGCCTTCTCGAAATTGCTCCACATGATCTCCTTGGGCATCGTAAAGATCCCGCCGCTCAGGAGATCCGCCTGCGAGCGCAACGCCGATAGGACCACCGTCACAAAGGGCAGCAGCCAGATGACGGCCAGAATCGACAGGCTGAGATAAAGCAGGGCCTGCTCGGCTCGTTCGTTGCCGCTCACCTTCGTCATCGCGATGTGGCGTCAGTCGCGCGACATGCGGCGAATGTAGGGCACCGCCATGACCAGCACGATAATGGCCATGACCCAGGCGATCGCCGAGCCGTAGCCCGCATTGTAGTACTGGAAGCTCTGAAAATACATCCAGGTGCCGAGCACCTGCGTCGCCCGCCCGGGGCCGCCATAGGTCATGGTGTAAATGATGTCGAAGACCTTGAAGGCATTGATGACGGCAAGCGACAGCACGATCACGTGGGTTTCGGCGAGCCCGGGCAGCGTGACATACCAGAACCGCTGCCAGGCATTGGCGCCGTCCAGGGCGGCCGCTTCGTAGTAGTCGCTGGGGATACCCTGCAGCCCCGCGAGATAGAGGATCATCGGAAAGCCGACATGGGCCCAGACATTGGTGAGGAAGGTCGCACCGAATGCGGTCTGATAGTCGGAGAGCCAGCCCCGACTCAGGAAATCCAGCCCGACGGCGTCGAGCACGGTGTTGATCGCACCGAAATGTGGGTTGTACATCCAAGACCAGATCAGCCCGACGGCGACCAGCGGCAGCACGCCCGGCATATAGAATATCGTGCGGAAGATCGTGATGCCGCGCAGCTGCCGATTGAGGGCGAGGGCGAGTGCCAGCCCGAATGCCGTCGGGATGACGAGCGACGCTACGGTCCAGATGATATTGTTGACGAGCGCCAGCCGCGCGACATCGTCCTCGAAAAAGATCCGGTAATAATTGGCGAGGCCGACAAAAGTCTTGCTCGGCGATAGCCCGTCCCATTTGAAGAAGCTGATATAGAGAGATGACAGCATCGGATAGACGAGAAACAGCAGATACCAGATCAGCGCCGGCGCCAGGAAGTAATAGGGGGTGAGATTGCGGGGCGACGCAGCGACGAACTCCGATGTTGCGCGCGAACGCGTCGATATCGGACGGGATTCGGTCTGCGTCGCCATTGCCCCGGCTACTTCGTCAGGTCTTCGAGGCCTTCCATTCCTCGGCGCGTTCCTGCATCAAGACGGCCGCATCCTTGGGTGGGGTCTGGCCGGAGATGACACCCGCCTGAACCTCGAAGAAGCTGTCCATCAATTCCTTGGTGAAGGCCTGATCGGTCGGCGGATAGATCGCCCGCTGCGAGGTGATGACCTCGCGCCACTTGCAGGTCAGCGGCCATTCCTCGCAATCGGGCGTGACCCCCACCGTGGCCGAGGCGACAAAGGGTTCCGGAAACTCGTTCTGCACCTCGGGGCTGATGATGAAATCGATGAATTCGGCCGAGGCGTCGGGATTTTCCGCACCGGCGGGGATCATCCATTGCTGTGGAAAGGCGCTGTAACGCACCGGCTCATGACCGGTCGGGGGCACGAAGAAGTCGAGGTTTTCCGTGGTCATGCCATCACCGCGCGCCACCGATTCGAACCAGTCGCCTTCGATGATCATCGCCGCCTCGCCGAGATAAAGCGGCATCCGCGCATCGACCGGAGAGATATTGAGAAAGTCCGGCATCAGCCAGTCTTCGTCGACCCAGGTCTTGAGCATGGTGTAGGATTCGACGACACAAGGCTGGTCCCAGGAAGCCTCGAGCCGGTTGAGCTCGTCGTGAAGCTCGGGTCCGCAACGGGTTTCGAGGAAATAGTCGAGCAGCCGCATCGGATGC
Organism: Geminicoccaceae bacterium; assembly: GCA_041750975.1. Classification (GTDB taxonomy): domain Bacteria; phylum Pseudomonadota; class Alphaproteobacteria; order Geminicoccales; family Geminicoccaceae; genus JBGSYN01. Next base: position 8,316 of record JBGSYN010000238.1, read on the forward strand.
CAGCCGAATTTGCCGCCGAAGGTCGCGCAATGGACGCCCGCTTCCTTCAGCGTCCGGCAAACATTTTCGACCTCCTCATAAGTCGTCGGCACCTCGATGCCATGTTCCTCGAAGATATCGGTCCGATAGAAGAAGCCCATGCCACGGGCGTTGAACGGCACGCCATAGACCTTGCCGTTGCGGGTGATGGCCTCGACCGTCCAGGGCGTAAGGGTCTCTTCCCAGCCATATTGCTCGTAATAGGGTGCAAGATCCATCACCTGACCGGCGTCGATGAAGGGCCCGGCGATCTCGCCGCCCCACATGAAGAACACGTCGGGCGGATCGCCTGCGGCCATCGAGGTCCTCAGCACATCCGGATAGATCGCGGCCCCGCTGCCGGCGACCGTCTCGAGCTCGACATTCGAATCCGGGTTTTGCTCTTGATAGGCCTCGAGCACGGGCTCCCAATTGCTGACGGCATTGGCGTCGAAATTGGTGAAGAAACGGATATCCTGAGCCTGTGCTCCATGGCCGAGCAGGGCGATCGCCGCCATCGCCGTAAAACCTGTTACCGATCTCATTTCCAAGCCTCCTTTGGTTGATCCGAAGCGGCGTCAGCCCGGGCCGACGCCTTTGGCAAATCCCTGCTCGCCGCGGTGAAAACGCGCGAGCTTCGCGAAGAAATCCTCGTGGATGAAGCGCTGATCGACATCCTCATAGACCTTGATCGGCCGGCTGCGGCCCGGATGGACGTAGTTCATCAGCTCGTTGAACTCGGGCGCCGGGCGCCACTGCCAATTGCCGCATTCCGGATACATCATGACACCGATCGCCGGCGAATCGCCTAAGGAGCGATGTTCGATCGGACCGTCGCGCGCCATCCGGTTGTTCCAGTCGATCAACTGGTCGACCAGGTACTGGCCGAGCGGACCCTTGTCGTAGACCCGCTCCATGAGTTCGGCATAGCTCACCGCCATCAGGCGATAGACCCGCATCGGCAATTGCCAGACCTCGGCGGCCGAGCGCATCACCACATTGGCGGCATGGATGTCGTTCGAAAGATTATATTCCCTGCCGCCGACCGGCCAGTGGCCGCCGCCGATCCACACCACGCGGAGTTTCGGCGTGGCGATCCGGGGCTCCATCAAGATCGCCGAGGCCATATCGGTGAGCGGTCCGAGAAAGGCCACATGCAAAGGCCGCGGATCGTCCTTCATCGCCTCTTCGACGATGAGCTCGGCCCCGGGCGACGGCATCGGCGTTTCCATGTCCGGCATCGGCCCCGCCGCACCGTCCTCGACCCGAACTTGACCCTCGAGCTGCATCAGCTCCAAGAGCTTCTGGACTTCGTCATGGCTGTCCTTGAGACTGGTCTGCGATTTGAGACTGCCGAAATGCGCCGGAATGATTCCGTGCAGCTCGAACATCGGCGTCAGCAGCCCATGGACAATGGCGAACTGATCGTCAGCCTCGTTCTTGGCGTCGGTATTGATGATCACCCGCCGCAACTTCTCCGGCCGCCGCGATTGCGGCACGGGCGAAGGATCAAACACCGCAGAGATCTTTCGGTTCGAGGCCAGGCATGATCATGATCCTGCTCACGACGCTCCCTAATCCTTTCTTCTTTCAGCCAACTGGTATCCACTAGATGCTCATCATACCAGTTTGTCAACGGCATTTCGGGCATTGTTTGAAGGCACAAAAGTACGGTGTGTCTTCGCGCTGTGAGACTAGCGTCAGGAACGGTCCCTGCCCTAAGAAGAAACCGTTCTGAATGCGTGGCGGAGGCGATCCATGTCATCAAAAGCGGCAATTATAGGCGCGGGGTTGATCGGACGGGCCTGGGCCATCGCCTTTGCCCGCGGCGGCTGGTCCTGCGCGCTCTGGGATCCCGATCCTGACGCGGCCTCAACAACCCGGGAAAGTGCCAGGGGCCTCATCGAGAGCCTGGAGGCGGAAGGTCTCCTGGGCGAGCCTGTGGACGCCATCATGGCGCGCATCGACGCGGCACCAACCCTGAACGAAGCACTCGACGGGGCTGCCTGGATGCAGGAGAACGCGCCCGAAAAGCTGGAGGTCAAGGAGCCCCTCTGGGCCGAAATCGACGCTGTTGCCGGCAGCGACACGATTCTCGCCAGCTCGAGTTCGGCGATCGTGCCCTCGAAGTTCACGGAAACCCTCAGCCATCGTGCCCACTGCCTCGTCTGCCACCCGCTCAACCCGCCCTACCTCCTGCCCGCGGTCGAGCTGGTGCCGGCTCCCTGGACCGATCCGGCCACCATGGCCGAGGCGGAACGCGTCATGAAGGCGCTCGGCCAGGCCCCCATCGTCATGCAGCGCGAGCTCGACGGGTTCGTCATGAACCGCATGCAAGGCGCCCTCTTCGAGGAAGCGTTCCGCCTCGTCGCCGACGGCTATTGCACCGCCGAGGACATCGATATCGGCATCCGCGAAGGCCTCGCCGTCCGCTGGTCGATCATCGGCCCCTTCGAGACCGGCGATCTTAACGCTCCGGGCGGCATCCGCGACTATGTGAACCGCTATCAGCACATCTATGTCGGCCTGCACGAGGACCAGAAACGCCGCGTCGACTGGGCAGGACCCGTGCTCGACGACATCGAGGCGGCGCGCCGTGAAAAACTTCCCGCCGACAAGCTCGGGGAGAGACAGGGCTGGCGCGATCGGCAACTCATGGCCCTGGCGCTTCATCGCCTTAAGGCTCGCGAACGGCTCGGGGACTGAGGGAGGATAAAGGGGAAATCGCATTTCCCCTTTGAAACCCCGGCATCAGTTTTTCGAAAGCGCCTTGAGCCAGGTGGCGATTTTTCTCGCACTCGAGGTTAACTCGCCGAAGGGCTTACAGAGATAGAACGCGGCATTGCCGAATTGGGCCTCGCCGAAGGGTGCCACCAAGCGGCCATTGGCCAGGCGGTCGTCGACCGAGGGCGAGCGGCCAATGGCGACGCCGAGGCCTTCCTCGGCTGCGGCCAGAATTTGTTCCTGGCTGTCCAGCCGCAGGGCGCCGGTTGTCGAAGGCGGCTGGATGCCGCGCGCCCTTGCCCACTCGGTCCATTCATCGACGAAGAAATTGCTGATGATCAGCCGCTTGTCGGCCAAGGCATCTGCCATATCGCCTCTGCAGCTTAGATAGTCCGGCCTCGCCACCGGCCGCGCCGTCTCGGCAAACAGGAACTCCGCCTCGACATCCTCCCAATGGCCCTGGCCATGGCGGATCGCCAGATCGACCTGCTCGCGGCGCAAATCCACGACCCGCGTCGTCGTCACCAGCTGCAGCTCGATCTGCGGATGCTCCTGCTCCAACCGCGCCAGCTTCGGGATGAGCCAGAGCATCGCCAGCGAGGGCGGCAGGGTCAGTGCCACCCGTGCCCGATCCGACGGCCCGATCAACGCTTCCGTCGCCGCCCCGATGCGCTCGATCGCCGGGCCGATATCGCGAAAATAACGCCCGCCGGCCTCGGTCAACCGCACCTTGGGGCCCCGCCGGTCGAACAGCTTCACATGCAGAAAATCCTCGAGCCGCCGCACCTGATGGCTGATCGCCGATTCGCTCAACCCCAACTCGCGCGCAGCCTCGCGGAACTGGCCATGCCGCGCCGCCGCATGAAACGCCCTGAGTGCCGGAAACGGCGGCAAGGTCGAACTCAAAGGCGTCTCCCAACATGAATGATGTTCATACTAGCCTGCAGCCATTTCGCACGCAATCGCCTGGGTGATCGCCTATCTTCCGTCTCAGCGCCAATCAATGGCGTCCCGAGCAAGAGCAAAGCTCAAGCTGAACGGAGTGAACCACAATGTTTGATGCACATACGGAAACGTCCCTCAACAATGCCGATACCGGCGTCACCCTCGACCGTGCGGCGGCCCATCCTCTGGCCGTCCGCGGTGCCGTGCAATATCTCGCCCCGACCTCGTCACGCCCGCGGATCTATATCGAAGCCGGCGGCACGCGCACCGAGGAAGGCATCGAGGCCGAAACGCACATCGTCGAAATCCGCAATGCACGCCGCGAAGCCACACCCTTCAGCCTCGACGACAACGGCTTCGAACTGGTCGAGCAGCACAGCGCCGTCCGCGACTTCTTCAACGAGGACGAAGTCAAGGAGGTGTTCTACCCCGAGGCCGAAGCGCTCCTCAAACAACATGTGGGTGCTAAGGAGGTGATCATCTTCGATGCCACCGTCCGCGCCGAAAGCCAGCAAGACAGCGGCAGACGCCAGCCGGTCCGTCGCGTCCATAGCGACTACACGCTCAAATCCGGCCCGCAGCGCGTCCGCGATCTGGTTCCGGCGGACCAGGTCGAGAGCTGGCTCAACGGCCGCTTCGCCGTGATCAATGTCTGGCGTCCGATCGGCCACAAGGTCGAACGCTCGCCGCTGGCCTTCGCCGATGGCAGGACCACGTGGCAGGAGGATTTCGTGCCTATGGATCTGGTCTATCCCGATCGTCTCGGCGAAATCTACGGTGTGACCGCCAGTGCCGCGCACCAATGGTACTATTACCCCGAAATGACCACCGAGGAAGCCGTGTTGATCAAAACCTTCGACAGCGCCGAGAACGGTCCGGTCCGCTTCGTCGCCCACGCCGCCTTCGACGATCCGACCAGCTCCGACAACGCCAAACCCCGCCAAAGCATCGAACTCCGCGCCCTCGTGCGCCTAAGCTAAAGGCAAGACCAGAAGGGGGCTACGCCCGCCCCCTTCAAATCCCCGGCGCGAGTTTTCAGACTGGAGATTTTATGCGCTCCAGCGCATATCTCTGTTGAGTAAGTTCGTCGATCGAGTTCCGCGAGGCTATTATCACTGAGATGAGTATTCCAGCCGCTGAAGTTCTGGCTCGTCTCTCGAAGAAGGAACGGCAGGCGATCGAGGCTCGTGCCACCGACCTCATTGCGGAATATCAAACCTTGCAGGACGTTCGGCGCGCCCAGGAATTGACGCAGCAGCGAATGGCCGAACTCCTGGGTATCAAACAGGAAAACGTTTCGCGTCTCGAAAAGCGGACGGATCTCCTCTTTTCCACCTTAAGCGATTACATCAAAGCCATGGGCGGACGCCTGCGCCTCGTCGCCGAGTTCCCCAATCGCCCACCCGTGGAACTCTCCGGTCTCAGCAATAACACGTTGGGCCGTAGTACCGAGCAAAGCATTGCCGACGAAGTACGCTGAGCCACGGCATCGCGCCAAAGCATCGAACTCCGCGCCCTCGTGCGCCTAAGCTAAAGGCAAGACCAGAAGGGGGCGACGCCCGCCCCCTTCAAATCCCCGGCACGACTTTTCAGGGTTTGACGAGAAGTTCAATCGCTCATCGATCGACATACAGAGACGACTGTGATGCCATGATCTTCTCAGTGGCAGTGATACGTGCCGCGCTTATAATCGTTGTGGCAACCGTCTCGGTTCAAGCCTCCGCCATGGGCAAAAACTGCCGATGCATGGAGAGCCATGACGGCAATAACGATGGCGGAAAATACGATTTTCATTGGGTGCTTCCTTTTCATCTATCATCGAGAGACACCTTCGTTGAAGCAGGTATCCCGGGACGGGCCGGTGATCCAAGTCACCGACTAACAGAGATCTTCAACCAAATGCCTTAGGTTGCTATCCGTTGGAACGCGCTTGAATGAGGGCGGGGCTGGGAGGCTCGATTGATGACGGATATCAAGCCACGTCCATAGAGAGGTGGCAGATCAGTACGGCTTCGGCCGCTACAGTATCGTCCTGCATGCACCCGTCGCCATTGCCATGGAGGTTCAGCGCTTCCGTGCGATGATCGGCATGGCTCATATGACGACAGAGCCGCACGTCAGTATTGTTTCAGGAATAGTTGCGCTGACGGATCGCGACGAGCTACTGAACCGCCTCCGTAAAATAGCCACCGAGCAGCCCGCAATTCGGATCACATTCACGGAGCCGCTGCTCGAATTAGCGGGCAGGGGTAGCGTTGGCGGTGTGGTCCCATCGTCGGAATTGGTCGCCATGCGAGCCGAAATCTCGCGGCGGCTTCCAGGAATCGTGAGCACGTCTCAGCCCCTAGACCATTCCTGGCGGCCACATCTGACGATCTATCAGAGTGACGATTCCAAGGTCCGCGTTAATGCTGAGCGTTTGGCTTCGACGTTGAACCTCGAAGCCGGCTTCGACGCTGCAAGCCTGGACTTGGTCGGGCGTCTTGGAAGTCCCCCTGGTGGCACTCAAGAGATTATCGCAACGATACCACTACCAGAGCGAGATTAGGCAAAGCGAATCAAACCCCGAGATTGCAACCTTTCGCATGGCCAATACGTCAATGACGTTGTTGGCAAAAAGCTGGACCGTCATGCGGCGCCGGAAGAACTATCTCGTTATAGCCATGCTTGCACTCACAGCCTGTGTCACCGGGCAGCGTTATGAGGAGGCGTTGGAGGCTTGGGTTGGGGCGAGTGAGTTGGAACTGGTCGAGGGTTGGGGGCCGCCGGATAGTGTTTATGAGGTCGAAGGCCGGAAATATCTGACCTATCGCTCGGAGCAGGCCATCGTCTATCCGGGACTGCCGCGTTACGGCAATCGCTATAATGACGATTATGCCTACGCCGACCCATTCCCGACCACCGCGCCAACGCTCATCAATCAGTTCTGCAAAACCTCCTTCATCGTCGAAGACGCAACCGTCACCGGCTGGCGCGCCGAGGGCAATGCCTGCCGCGCCTGATTCGTTAGGGTTTCGAGGAGAGCGCGAGAGGGGCCAGCCCCTTTCGCCCCTTGTCCTTCCAACACCTTCGTGACTTGCCCATAGCCCGGCTTGATGACACAGCTATTGCACGTAGGCATCAACAAGGATCTGGAAGCGAATCGTGTCCGCCATCCTGCATCGAAGCCTCAATTCGGATCTGCCGGTCGCCGTTAGCGGCGACGGTCATCATTTCGTCGACGCCACTGGCAAACGCTATCTCGATGCCTGCGGTGGTGCGGCAGTATCCTGTCTCGGTCATAGCCACAAGCGGATCGTCGAGGCCATTTGCAGCCAGGCCTCGACATTGGCCTATGCCCATTCCGGTTTCTTCACGAACGAGCCCGCGGAAACCCTGGCGTCCCATCTGATCGCCCGCGCCCCAGTTGGTTTCGGCGAGGGCAGGGTGATCTTTCTGGGCTCCGGCTCGGAGGCGATGGAAGCCGCATTGAAACTGGCCCGCCAACATCACCTCGAGCGCGGCGAGCCCGGCCGGCATCGCTTCATCGCCCGCAATATGGCCTATCACGGCAACACGCTCGGCAGTCTCGCCGTCAGCGGCCATGCGCAGCGGCGCGCACCCTACGATCCGATGCTGATCGAGGTCGGCCGCGTGCCGGCTTGCCATGCCTATCGGCTGCAGGAGCCGGGCGAGAGCGACGAGGCCTTCGGGCTCAGAATGGCGGCAGCGCTGGAAACCGAAATCCAGCGGCTCGGGCCCGAGACAGTGGCGGCCTTCATCGCCGAGCCCGTGGTCGGGGCGACGCTCGGCTGCGTTCCCGCGGTTGCCGGCTATTTCAAGACCGTTCGCGAGATCTGCGACCGCCACGGCGTGCTGCTGATCGCGGACGAGGTGATGTGCGGCATGGGCCGGACCGGCAGCCTCTTCGCCCTTCAGCAGGAAGGGATCCATGCGGATATCGTCACCATCGCCAAAGGTCTCGGGGCAGGCTACGTGCCGATCGCGGCGGTTCTGGCGAGCGAGACGACCGTCGGGCCGATCGTGGCGGGCTCGGGCACGTTATGGAACGGTCATACCTATATGGGCCATGCCGTTGCCTGTGCCGCGTCGCTCGCGGTGATGCGCACCTTCGAGGAGGATGACCTGATCGCCAATGTGCGGCGGCGCGGGGTCGAATTCAAAGCGCTGCTCGAGAGCGTGTTCGGCGACCACCCTCATGTCGGCGACATCCGCGGCCGCGGCCTGTTCCAGGCGATCGAACTGGTGCAGGACCGGCCGACCAAGACACCGTTCGATCCGGCGATGAACCTTGCCGGTTCGATCAAGGCCGAGGCCATGTCACGCGGTTTGATGTGCTATCCGGCGCAAGGCTGCGTCGACGGCGCCCGCGGCGATCATGTTCTCCTGGCGCCGCCGTTTGACGTCGCCTCCGGGGAACTCGACGCCATGACCGCCATTCTCGGGGAGGCCCTGGCGACAAGTCTCGAGACGAGCCGCAAGGCGGCTTGAGATCTCAGGAGGCGGTCATGCCGTCGCCGGTCGCCACCGGCAGATAGCGCCATTCGAGCTCGGGAGCGACGATGCGTGCCCCCGCCCCGGGTTCCTCGACGGACACCCGGTCCCAGGGCCGCACCGAGCCCAGGAAACAACTCCGGCTTTGGTCGTCGACCGGCTCCGAGAGTTCGAAGCAGAACGAGACCTCCATGGCGCGGCCGCAGATATTCTCGAGGATCGCCATGCCGCGATAGGCGGTGCTGTTTTCTCCCGCCGGCACGTCCGTCACCTCGAAACGGTTGAGCACCATGCACGGGCCGGAGCCCGTGCCCGGGTTGTCGAAGGCGCCGTTGTCCTGGGCTTGCGCCGGCGCCGGCAAGGCTAGAGCGGCGAGGCCACATCCGATGGCGGCTGAGAGGATTGTCGATCGTATCATGGCCTCATCTTCTCCCCTGCTCTATTTGGCACCCGGCGCGCTTAGTGACGGATAGTCATCGATCATGTTCGCACCATAGAGCGGCTTGTAGACGCCCTGATGACAGGTGGTGCAATTGGCCTTGGGTGCGTCGCCGAGTGGGCCTAACCGCGAATGCGGATATTGCGGGTTCAACGGCTCAAGATAGTTCTGGTTGAGATCGCGGACCATACGGATGCCGTACCATGCCTTATTCCGCGCCGGAGGGGCCTGATCCCAGATACCCAGCGCCCTTGTGTTGTGGCAGTAGGTACAGTTCACGCCAAGCGAATCCGACATATGCATCATCAAACTGTAGGTCCACTCGGTCTGCTTGATTGAGGAGCGGTTGCTGCCCGCGAGTGGCTGCAGCGACAGCACGCGGATATTGGTGTCGTCCCACAGGAAAGGCGTGAAAGGATCCATGGGCAACGATGCCGAGACGGCGGCAGGTGCTGGCATGTTCTGTCCGGCACGATTTCCGAGCATGCCGGAGGCGAAGTTGGCGTCGGGGTTCTCGAACCAGATATTGGACGGCACAGGCTGGCCGCGGTGGCAGGTATAGCAATTCACCCCGCTCGGGGCGGCATGCTCTGCCCACTCGCTATTGATGGCCTGGGTCATCTGCAGCATCCGTCTCGAGACGACCTTGGTGTAGACCGAATCGTCCGCGAGATTCGCTTCATTGTGGCAATAGCCGCAGCCCTGCTCGGGTGAGACCCACTCGGTGATGGCGGTCATCAGCCGAGTGAACTGGTCGTTGCTCAAATGACCCAGCACCTGGACGTTCTCGTAGATCTCGCCCGCCGTCTCGCCGCCGGTATCCTCCTCGAGCGGCCAGGGTGGCTCCGGCACATCGGTGGCGGCGAACTCTCTGGCGACGGTGCGAGGATTGTAGACCACCTCCATGCCGGTGCCGCGATAGCCCTGCTGCACGGTCTCGATCGGCGGCCGTTCCCAGCCGACGGAGAAGTTCTGGGCGATGACCAGGAGGACGATCGCCGTCACCCCGACCGAAACTCCGAGGCCCATGCGTTTCCGGTTCATTGTGCACCTCCCGCGAGCGCTGAGGGATCAGACGCCGGATCCGGCGTCAGGCCCGGATAGACATTGGGATATTCGGGGGCGAAGTCGTGCTTCACGGCCCAGAGATACCAATTGTCGACGACCGTCCCGGTAAGCAGAATGCCGATACCTCCTGTGAGCGTCGTCAGGACCGCGAACCACCAGGCCCAGCGATGGATCGATTCAAATGTGGCGTTGAAGCCCATGGTCCAGCGCCAGAACAGCGCGCCGCGCTCGGCTGCCGTGCCGCGGTCGGTAATCTGCTCTATTTCCCGGTCGCCACCCATGCGGCTGACCGCAAGGATCGTCGCCCCGTGCATCGCGAACAACAGGGTCGAGCCATAGAGGAAGACGATCGAGAGTGCGTGGAAGGGATTGTAGAAGAGATTGCCGTAGCGGATCGAGAATGCCGCGGTCCAATCCAGGTGCGGGAAGATGCCGAACGGCACCGCCTCGCCCCAGCTGCCCATGAAGAGCGGGCGGATGAAGCCGAGCACGAGATAAAGCCAGATCGCCGAGGCGAAGGCCCAGGCCACGTGCGTGCCCATGCCGAGCTGGATCGCGCGGCGATACATTCTGACCCACCAGAGGATGATCGAGGTGGTCAGGAAGAGCCCGGCGGCGAGCCACCAACCGCCCTCGTTGAGCGGCGGCAACCGCAGGCCGTAGGAGGGTGGCGGCGGCTCGAGCGCCAGCCAGGGCAGCTGGCGGACGAACTGAACCGGGTCCCAGCCGACCGAGGCCCACATATTGAGACCGATGATCTCGATGGCGATGAAGCCGCAGATCAGCGAGGCGAGACCGAACCAGCCGAGATAGATCGGCCCCAGCTGGGCATTGCCGAACTTGCCGAGCCAGTAATTGAAGCCGGGTTCGCCGAGCCTTGCCTCGTCGGTTGCCGGCAGCGCCGGTCCGGCATGAGCCGGAGCGCGAAGCTGCACTTGTGTGAATATATTCTGATATTCGACCATCGATGTTCCCCTAGCTCCAGACCGGTAGATTGAGCCACCAGTTCCACCATTCGGGCCAGCCGCGGGTCCAGAACGGACCGCTGATGATGATGCAGACGGCACTCCAGAAGCCGGCGCTCAGCGCCAGGAAGAGACCGAGCCTGTGAATGCCGAGAGTGCCGATGGAATAGCCGATGGTGTCCCTGAAAAACGTGTCCTCATATTCCGGCGAACGGACCGTTTCGCCCTTTTTTGGATTGACCGCCGAGAGGATCAGCGAGCCGTGCAGTGACAGGGCCAAAGTCGTCGTAAAGAAGAACGACACGGCCAGCATGTGTGCCGGATTGTAGTGGAAGTGCAGATATTGGTAGCCGACGTTCGAGACCCAGTCGAGATGGCTGAAGATGCCGTAGGGGAAGCCGTGGCCCCAGGCACCCATTAAAAGAGGCCGGAATACCACCAGGGTGACATAGGCGAAAATCGCGAAACCGTAGGCAATCGGGATATGATAACCCATGCCGAGCTTGCGCGCGATTTCGGCTTGCCGAAGCGCCCAGGAGACGAAAGCGCCGATCGCGCAGATCGTGATCAGCTGCCAGAGCCCGCCCTCCCGGAGCGGCGCGAAAGCCAGCCCGTAACTCAGATCGGGCGGCGCTATGTTGATCTTCCAGATATTCCAGGTCGGCCCGATCGCCGCTCCATAGACAATCAGGAGCGTGCCGAGCACGGAAAAGAATATCGTCGTTACGCCAAAGAAGCCGACATAAAACGGCCCGAACCAGAAGTCGAACAGGTCGCCTCCGAGCAAGGTGCCGCCTCGGACACGGTACTTCTTTTCAAAACTGAGCATCACCATCGGAACATCCCTTGGCCGGGCTTCCCGGACCCTTTGACCTTGTGGGCTTTGACCTCGATTTGCGCCCGGATAGCGGATCGCCACATTTTAGGGTGTGGCCTTCCGCTACCCGGATCGACAGAATCGGGCTCTGCGAACCCGACGCCGTCTTTATTGAGCTGGCGGCAAAGCCGACATCTCGGCCGCGGCCGAGGCTGTCGTGCTCGGTCCCTCGAGCCAATTGAAGCGATCCGTGCTCAACAGAATGAAGTGGATCAGGATCGCCAGAATGAAGAGAAAGGTGAACAACGCCACCAAGCTCCGGCGAGGATCGAAAAGGAGCCAAACTTTCCACATGTCTCTATTCCTATGCGATCATGGTAAGCGCTTGGTGGACAATCGAGGCATAGCCTTCGCTGCCCGGCAGCCAGGGCCGCCAGATCCAAGCCAGAATGTGCGCGATCACCGCGACACCGACGAAGATCATGAAGCTCCGCATGAAAATGCTATGGAACTCCTGCGCTTCGTTCTCCGTAAGGCCCGTGAGCGAGCCTTTTCTTTCCAGTTCACCAGCCATGTCAGTACTCCAACTTTGGCTATTACCGCGCTCCGTCCCGCGCGGCGGGGATTGTCGTGATGGCCCGCACCATCACGAACCTCCGCCCAGGTCCCCCCAAGCGAACTCGTGGTCGATCAATACATGAAGGCAAACGGTACGACGGCGCGCGCCGTCGCTCTCGCCTCGGCAAAGATCGACATGGATTCCGTATGACCAGACAGGTTCGGCCGCCAGGAACGCGGCAGAACCCGCGCCAGCACCGCAACGGTCAGAAAATAAATGAACGCCGCCATGTAGATCAGCCGGAACTCGCTCTGCGTTTCCGTCTTCAGGCGGGTCATGTCCTGGGTTGAAATCACCATCTCAGTACCCTCTCAGTTGTCTCATGGAATTCATGCCGTCGGCTCCAGCACTCTCTCGGCGGCTCGCACCGCCGGGGTTCCGGGTCGAAGTTCGACGATATGGTTTGCCGTGACCCGCGTCTCGCCACCTTGTCGGGCCAGGTTTTCGGCTCGATCGCGCAAGGTCTTCGCCGCCGAGATCCGGGTCAGGATCGGATAGGTCTCGATGATCTCATCGAATGCCGCCCTTGCCGCGGGCTCCCAGGGCAGTTGTTCGGCCAGCCGGCTCGGGGTCGCCTCGACTTTGTCGAGCTCGCTGCCGAGCGGCAGGATGTGGAACAGGGCATCGAACAGGCCGTTGCACACTTCCTGGAGGATGTAGGTGGCACCGCCATAGCCCATGAAGGGCGTGCCGGTGTGACGGCGAATGACGGTGCCCGGAAAAGATGCCCAGATGAACGAGGCTTTCGAGCCCATCTCGGCCAGATACATCCGCTCATTATAGCCGCCGAACAGTACCAGAGGCGTCTGCTCGTGGATGGATCGGCGCACGGCGTCGTTGTCGGGTTTGACCCCGGGGCGCCGCGCATAGGAAAAATTGCAGGGAAAGCCCAAATCCTCTTCGAGGAAATGCCGGACACCTCGCGCATAGGTCTCGCCCGCGACGATGCCGAAGCTCGCCGTGCCGAAGAAGTCCTGCGTCACCGAGCGCCAGAGATCCCAGAGCGGCTTGATCGTCGTGTGCTTCTCGCGCTCGATGAAGGGTGCCGGATCGAGGCCGAGCAACTCACCCAGGGTCTCGAGGAATTTGGTTGTGCTGTGCAGGCCGATCGGCGCTTGCAGATAGGGCTTCTCGAGCGCCTCGCAGAGCTTCCGGCCGAATTCCCGATACATGCATATATTGACGTCCGCATCGACCAGCCGGTCGACATCGGCAAGATGGCTGCCGAGCGGGAACACCATATTGACCTCGGCACCGATGCCTTCGACGAGGCGGCGGATCTCGGCTAAATCGGACGGCATGTTAAAGGTGCCGTAGATCGAGCCGATGAGATTGACCCGAGGCTTGGCGTCTTCGGCCCGCTTCTTGGCCTTAGGCATCTTGCCGGCCTTGAGGCCGTATTCGGTCCAGAGCCAGTAAATCGCACGATCCGCACTCTGCCACTGATCCTCATCGATCGTGCGCGGCAGGAAGCGCTTGATATTGGTGCCCTCGGGCGTGACGCCGCCGCCGATCATCTCGGCGATCGAGCCGGTGACGACGACGCTCGGCTGGTCCGGGTCGAGGGTCTGATGCGCCTGCCGCATGGCGTTTTCGGTGCCGTGCTGACCAAGTTCCTCTTCGCCGAGGCCGGTGACCACGATCGGCAGCTCATGCGGCGGCAGGGCATCGGTGTAATGCAGCACCGAGGTCACCGGCAGGTTTTCGCAACCGACCGGGCCGTCGATGATGACCTGCAGGCCCTTGATCGCCGTGAAGGCGTAAACAGCACCCCAATAGCCGCCTGCGCGGTCATGATCGAGCACCAGCATCAGACCGGTTCCTCGACTTTTTTCTGCGCATTGAGCCGGGCCATCTGCTTGGCGTAGCGGGCGCGGAACTCCGGCCGGTCCTGCGGCGTATTTTCCCAGACACCGGCGGTGTGGCCCTTGCCGACACCCCTGAAGAATTGCTCCATCTTGTCGAAGCGGGCCTTGCCGGCCATCGCCGCATTGACGACCTGCGCCAGGGAACCGGCGCCGGCGGGACCCATCAACGGGCGGGCCGAGATGAGATTGGTGAAATAGAGCCCCGGGACCGCCATCTGCTTCGCCTTCTGAACGACCGGCGTCGTGCCGATGGCGAGATCGGGCTTGAAGGCCTCGAGCGCCGTCAGGTCTTGCTCGAGCGAGGCGCGGTATTGGACGACCACGCCATGGGCCTCGAGCCATTGGCGATCCGGCTCCGACCATTTGGTCTTGGGACAAGCCGTTCCGACATATTCGACCGTGGCCCCGCTCTCGACCAAGAGGCGGGCCACCAGGAGTTCCGAGCCCTCGTAGCCCGACAGCGTGATACGACCCTCGATCGGCATCTTGGCGAGAGCCGCCTCGATCGCGGGCAGGATCCTGGCCTTGGCGGAATCGATCTTCTCGGCAGCGACATTGCAGGTCTTGCCGATCGCCTCGAGCCAGTCCGCCGTCCCGTCGAGCCCGACCGGTGCCGAGCCGACGATCGGACGGCCGGCCGCCTCGAATTCCCTGAACGAAGCGGTGTAGAAGGGATGGATTGCCGCGACAGTCTCGCAATCCAGGGCGGCATAAAGCTCGCGCCACTCTCGCGTCGGGATCACCGGACCCGCCGCCAGGCCGAGAGGCTCGAGCATCATGCCTATGCCGACCGGATCCGCTGGAAACATCTCCCCCACCAGCGTCACCGTAGCGCGCTTATCGGGACCGCCGCGAGGCGCCTGGACGGCACCCTTCTCGGCCTCGAGTCGCGCGTAATTGAGCATCGCACCCGCGAGAACGTCCTTGGCCTCGGCATGAGTAGGCACACCGAAGCCGGGCACGTCGATGCCGATGATGCGGACCCCGTTGATCTCTTTGGGCAGCAATCGCAGCGGCACGCCGGAAGCTGTGGGTACGCAGAGATTGGTGATGACGATGGTGTCGTAGAGGGCCGGATCGGCGAGCTTGTAGACGGCGTCGCGGATATCCTCGAACAGCTTGCCGGTCACCAGGGTTTCGGAATTGAAGGGCACATAGCCGACGCTGCGGCGGGCGCCATAGAAGTGCGAGGTGAAGGTCAGGCCGTAGACGCAGCAGGCCGAGCCCGAGAGCACGGTTGCGGTACGGCGCATCCGGAGGCCGACGCGCAGGGAGCCGAAGGCTGGGCACATGCTTTGCGGCTTGTCGTGCGGCCCCATCGGATAGTCGCGGGCATAGCGCTCGAGCGTCTCTTTGTTGGCGCTGTTGGCGGCCGCCTGCTGCAGTGCTGAGCCCGCGTGGCAGCCGATCCCGTCGCCATGCCCCAAAGCCGTCTCGCTTGGGACGATCTCGCCTGCGGCGTTTTCGGGTGCGGGAGAGTTCATGATCGGCATCGCTACAGCTATCGCCCTCAGACCGTGTCGTAGACGACTTCGAGGGAAACTTTCTCCTGGACCGTCCCGCCGCACATATCCTCGAGCGATGCCGGCTGCAGCACGACGTTGCGGCCGACCGCATCGCCCTTGAACAGGTCCAGAAGCTGCTCCTGCGTCAGGGGCGCCGGTTGCTGCGGCGGGGCGATAGCGACCTGCTCGCCGAGCATTTCGAACAAGGAAGCCCATTCGCTGCCGGGCTTGCCGATAATCTCGTAATTGGCGCTCTTGCGACGGATATCTTCATTTGCCGGGATGGCTGCGAGCACGGGGATGCCCACCGCCTCGGCGAAAGCCGCTGCCTCGCCGGTGCCGTCATCCTTGTTGATGACCAGCCCGGCGACGCCGACATTGCCGCCGAGATTGCGGAAGTAGTCGACCGCCGAGCAGACATTGTTCGCGACATAGAGGGATTGGAGGTCGTTCGAGCCGACCACGATCACCTTCTGGCACATGTCGCGGGCGATCGGCAGGCCGAAGCCGCCGCAGACGACGTCACCCAGAAAATCGAGCAGGACGTAGTCGAAGCCCCAATCATGGAAGCCGAGCTTCTCGAGCAGCTCGAAGCCGTGAATGATGCCGCGCCCGCCGCAGCCGCGGCCGACTTCCGGGCCGCCCAACTCCATCGCGAACACGCCGTCGCGCTTGAAGCAGACATCGCCGATCGCGACTTCTTCGCCGGCGAGCTTCTTTCTGGAGGAGGTCTCGATGATGGTCGGGCAGCTCTTGCCGCCGAACAGCAGCGAGGTGGTGTCGCTCTTGGGATCACAGCCGATCAGAAGGACCCGCTTACCCTGCTGCGCCATCATGTAGGAGAGGTTGGCGAGCGTGAAGCTCTTGCCGATTCCACCCTTGCCGTAAATGGCGATGACCTGGGTTTCCTTCTTCGCGGGCTCGGTGCTGACGGGATCGGGGTCGACCGCCGCTTCGTCGCGAAGATTCTGCTGATAGTCATCCCGGCTGGAACGGATATCGAGCGTCATCAAGAGGCTCTCCAATCGAGGATCATTTTGAGACAAGCCGGATTGCTGAATGCGGTGCGATAGGCGTCCTCGGCGTGGGCGACATCGAGGCGATGCGTGATCAGTCCGTCGAGCGAGAGGGCGCCCGTGGCGACGAAGTCGGCGACGGCCGCCATGTCCGCGGGCTGCCATTCGGCGGCGATCCGGAACCGGGCCTCGCGCATGAAGGCGGGCGGAAACGTGAAGGCAAGCCGCTCGCTGTAGAACCCGGCGAGGACGATCTCCCCGCCCTTGGCGATGCGGCCGACCAGCGTGTCGAGCAGTTCGGCGTCGCCGCTGACCTCGTGAATGACACGGTAATCGTGACGATCGTCGCTCGTGGGATCGGCCACGGGATAGCCCCTAGCACCGCCGCATCGGCCCGGGTTCGTCTCCCAGACCACCGGCGGCTCGCCACCCATGGCGATGGTGAGACGCGCCAGCAGACGGCCGAGCACGCCGTGCCCGACAATGAGTTCCGGCAATGAATCGGTGAGGGCGTGATGGGCGGTGGCGGCAAGCGCCAGGAGCACCCCCGCTTCGCCGACCTTGCCATCGAGCGTGGTGACCCGGTTCGCGGGGACGACGACACGCGATGCCGCACCGCCGAATAGCCCCCGGATCTCGCCGAAGCAACGGGCCCCTGGCACGAAGACATGCTCGCCGATCCGGCCCTCAGCCTTGCGGCCGGCGCCGGTGATGCGGCCGGTGGATTCGTAGCCGGGCACGAGCGGATAGCCCATTCCCGGGAAGGGCGGCATGGAGCCGGACCAGAGCAGACGCTCGGTGCCGGTGCTGATGCCGCTCCAATCGATGTCGACGACGACGTCATCGTCGCCGGGTGCTGGCAGCTCGACCCGGCCAACCGCCAGACGCTCGGGCGCCTCGAATATGACGGCCATCGAATTCATCCGGGTCATGCTCTCCCTGCGCGCTGGGCAATTGACGTCTCAACCTCATCTGTCAGCCTACTTTTACGGCTTTCGTTGTCAATAAACATTTACACATTTTTGTAGGTTTCTGGCTTCACTGCGGTGAGGACACGAATCAGCATCGGTCTCGGACCCCTTCTTAGCCGGATATGTGTCAACCCTGCTTGTCGCATCATCGCGACCAGGACCGGCACCGAACGCGGCCGGCCGCTGCCCATGGCCAGCAGGTAGAAGCCGAAATAGGCGTCGCCCATCGGCTCCGCACCGCGCGTCCCGGCCATGGGTTCGGCCAGCAGCAAGGTGCCGCCTGGCTCCAGGGCGGCGCCGGCGGCCTCGAGGATCGCCGCTGCGGCGAGATCGTCATGATCGTGGATGACCCTGACCAGGGTGATCAGATCGGCACCCTTGGGCAGGGGGTCCTTGAAGAAATCGCCGCCATGAAAGGTCAGGTTGGGATTGTCGCCGAGTCGGAGGCGGGCGCGCTCGGCCACGGCCGGAAGATCGTAGAGACTGTAGTCGAGATCCGGGGCGCGGCGTCGGGCGGCCTCGATGAACGCCCCTTCGCCGCCGCCGACATCGAGCAAGGTCCGGTGCCGGCTGATATCGTAGGCATCGAGCACCTCGTCCGCGATGAAGCCCTGCGATGCCGCCATCAAGGCCGAATAATCCGCAACGCTCGTCGGCGATGCATCCCTCGCGTCGGGATTGCGGGCATAGGCCCAAAAGGCACCCAGTCTCGTCTCATCGACCTCGCCGCGCAACAGCGCCACTGGATCGGCGAGGTCCTGATAGAGCATGGCGTGGTGTTCGATCATCGCGGTGAGGCCCTTATTGTGGGCCAGCACGGCGCCATGGCGGCCGAGGCCGATGCGCTCCCGAGGTCGAGGCTCGACCAGTTGCAGCGATTTCGCAGCGGCGATCAGGCGGTCCGTGGCAGCGGGAGGCAGCCCCAGTTTCGGCGCGAGTTCTGCGGCGGTCAGCGGTTCTTCGGCCAGGATCTCGAAGAGCCGGACGCGGACGCAGGCATAGAGGATCTGCGAATAGACGAAGCCCGCGACCAGATCGAAAAGCTGGTTGGCGCGCCGGTTGGCGATTCTTCGCGTCAGGGGAAAACGGGCGGCCCAGCGTTGGAAACCGGGCTTGGCAATGGTGCGATCGCGCCAGGCGAGAAATCGGTCTCTAAGCGGCAACCGTCATGTGCTTCTTCGGCACCAGCCGCTTGACCTCGAGCATCACGAGCTCGCGCAATTGCGGGGCGCCCGGACAATCCGGAATGGAGGTCACGGCGTCATGAATGAGCCCTTGGAGCCGGGCGACGGCACCCTCGACACCGAGCTCGACCGTGGCGTTGGGGCGGCCCAGGGTCTCGTCCTGGCCGGCGGGCTTGCCGAGCTCGTCGGGCGAAAGCAGGGCGTCGCGCAGATCGTCCGCGACCTGATAGGCTTCGCCAAGCCGCTGACCGAGCATCCGCCAGGGCTCGGCGGGGGCACCGGCGCACATCGCCCCGGCCGCCGTGGCCGCGACGAAAAGGCTGCCGGTCTTGGCCCGCTGATAGTCCTCGAAGTCGACGACCGGCTCGCTTTCCCAAGCCTGTCCCGCGGCGATGCCATGCGGGGCGCCGACACAGCGTCCGATCGTCAACAACAGCTGGCCAAGGCGGGCCGGATTGGCCGTGGTCTCGCGGGCCAGGGTCTCGAACGCCAGAACGATCAGGGCATCGCCCGCCAGCACCGCGAGCGGCTCGCCGAAAGTCTTGTGGACCGAGGCCTTGCCACGTCGGGTGTCGGCATTGTCGAAGCAGGGCAGGTCGTCATGAATGAGCGAGGCGCAGTGCAGCAGCTCGATCGCGGCCGCAGCGCC
>JBGSYN010000239.1:0-23980 GCA_041750975.1 Geminicoccaceae bacterium
CTCAAGCAGCTGGAGCGGGCGGCCCTCGAGCTTTTGGAGATTGCGATCGAGGAGCGCGATGTTCGCGTCGCACTCTTCCTCGCCGATCAGTTCGGCCGGGGCAAGAACCCGGCCCGGGTGCTGGCCGAAGCCGTCAACCGCAAGGTTGTGCAGTCGGCGAAACCCCTGGATGAGCCCCTGTCACCGCCCAAGCCGGCGCCAGTCGATCCGGTAGCCGCCAAACAGGCGGCGGCGTTCGCCAATTTCATGCGGCCTTGTGGTCATGCGATCAGCCAGGCCCGCCGTCAGCTCAGCGACGAGCTGGTCCGGGCGTTTCCTTCCAAGCTCGAGCCCGCCGCACCTGAGATCGCCAAGCCCAAGGCGCCTGCCACCGGCAAGCCGACCCCGCTTCCGGCAATCTTTCAGAAGCTACGGCAGCAAGCGCCACTCACGCCCGCCCTGTTTTCACGTTCCGCAACTTCCACCTTAGCGCTCCTCACCGCCAAGCCGCGCGACGGCCCCAAAGTCTAAGGGGTCCCAGGGGCAAAAAGCCCCTGGCCTTAATCCTTACCTACGCACAGCACTCGGCAGCGCAGCAAGCTTGGGCTTCGAGCTCCTCAGTCGGCGTGTCCTCGCCATAGATCGTGCTTTGGCCACGGGTAAGAAACGCTTCCCAGGCAATCCCCTGGGGATCGAACACCCAGGACTTTTCCGATTTGGCATAGCAGCAGGTAACACCGCCCTGCTCGAGCGTGCGGCCCTGGGATTCCTTCAGGCGGCCATAGACCTCGGTCAGTTCCGCTTCGTCCTCGACCTGAATGCCGAGGTGATCGAGCCCGGGCTTGCGGCCGCGCGTGGCGATGGCGAAGTTCACGCGCGGATCGTCGAGCATCCATTTGGCGTAGTCATGCTCCAGGACCGTAGGCGCCGTGCCGAACAGCCCGTTGTAGAAGCCGACCGAATCGGCGAGGTTGTCAACGGCGAGGTTCACATGCAAGCGTTTCATGGCTTTGCTCCTTCGATTGGGTGTTGGTGAAAGCATCGAGGACGGGCTTGCAGACCCGTCGATGCCCCTTGCAGCAATCTTGCATCAGGAAGGTGATGAGGCCGGAAATGCCGTCATAATCGGCGGCATAGCGGATCGAGCGGCCCTCGCGGGTCGAGCCTACCAGTCCGGCGCGCTCGAGGATTTGCAGATGGGTCGAGAGCGTGTTGTGCGGGACGTCGAGCGTCCGGCCGATCTCGCCGGCGGGCAGACCTTCGATTCCTGCCGTCACCAAGAGTCTGAGTACGCTCAGGCGGGTTGGCTGACCCAGTGCGGCAAAGGCAGTTGTGGCGGCCTGTGTTTCCATATGTCGAGAAATATCGACGCATGTGCGGCTTGTCAAGACCGTCCTGCCAAATCGTTCCTTGTTTCGGGTGGTGAATGCGGCTCTTGTCGCGCCATGCTCGAGCCCGCCACCATCGCCACCGTCTTTGCGGCCTATCTCCTTGCCGGCACGGTCAAGGGTGTCATCGGGCTGGGCCTGCCGACCGTCAGTCTCGGCATTCTGACCTTGATCATCGATTTGCCGACGGCGATAGCACTCATCCTGGTCCCAGCCTTTGCGACGAATATCTGGCAGGGTCTGGTCGGGGGCCATGCGCGCGCGGTGGTCGGCAGGCTCTGGCTGTTCCTCGCGATCGTCACCTTGTTGGCGCCGCTCGGCACAGCCGCGTTCGGGCTGGTCGATGCGGCGGTTCTGACAGCGTTCCTGGGTCTGCTGCTGATGACCTATGCGTTTATCAGCCTTGCCGGCATCGCCTTTACGTTGACGTCGCGGCCGCCTGTCTGGATCGAGGCTGCAGTCGCCGGCGTCACCGGCCTCATCACCGGCATGACCGGTGCTGCCGTGGTGCCCGGAGTCATGTATCTGCAGGCGCTGGGCATGCCGCGCGACATGTTCATCCAGGCTCTGGGCATCCTCTTCGCCCTTACAACCCTTGCCCTCGGCGTCGGGCTCGAGCGCAACGATATCCTGACGGTCGAGCTGGCGATCCTCTCAGCGGGCGCCCTGGCGCCGGCGGTGCTCGGCATGATCATGGGCCAACGCATCCGCCGGCGTCTGTCGGAGACCATGTTCCGCCGGGTCTTTTTCACCGCAATCCTGCTGCTCGGCGCTTACCTGGCGCTGCAATCACTCGGCAGAATTATGTGATTTTTCACGCGTGAAAGTCTGGACGTGACGCTTGCGCTGATCGATTTCATGTGGACTTCGATGCGGGGGAGTTGAGGCCATGCCGCTACTGCATCTTTCGATCAACGCCACCGATCCACAACGCGTCGCTTCGATACTCGCGAGCTTTCTGGGCGGCAAGGCGATGCCGTTCCCGCCCTTTCCGGGTTCGTGGATCGCGTTCGCGGAACAGGATGACGGCACCGCGATCGAGGTCTATCCGACGACACATCGGCTCAGACCGGGCAGGGACCAGATCGAATGTGTTGAAGAGGCAGCCTCGGACTCGCCAGGTTTTCTGCATGTGGCGATCGCTTCAAACCTGCCGGCCCTGGAGGTTATCGAGCTGGCAATGGCACAAGGCTGGCTTGCCCGCAAGTGCAGCCGAGGCCCCTTCGAGCTGATCGAGGTCTGGCTCGAAAACCGGCTTCTGGTTGAAGTCCTCGATCCCGCCATGCAGGCCGATTACCGTCGCGGCATGACCATGGCGAATTGGGTTTCGATGTTCGGGCTGGACGAGCCAGGCTAGTGGACGGGAATCCAGATCTCGACCTCACCGGTCGTGCCGTCGAAGCGTTCGTCGTAGAGTTCGAAATCCGGTCCCGGATCATGCGACACGTCGGCCTCGGGCAGCCACTTGTTCCAGATCGTGTAGACGGTCTTGCGGAACTCGGCGATGTGGCCCGAATGGGTGAAGACGGCGTAACGTCGTGCCGGGATCGACAGGTGGGCGAAGTCGCTCGGCAGGTCTTGGGGACCTTTGACCTCGACGCCCGCCATGTAGTCGAACGCGCAGTCAGCATCCTGATTGTAGCACACGCCGTAAGTGATCGTGCCGATTTGGCCTGGAATATGGCCGAGATGAGGCTCGAGCCGTTGCCAGAGTGCCGGGATGCTCTGGTTCGTCTCGAATGTGTAGCGTTCGGACAAGCCAGCCACGCGGAATTCCGGCCGGTTTTCGAACCGGGGCTCTTTGAGGTCGACGAACAGCGATGCATCCATGACGAAAGGCTCCACAAGTTGGAGGTTTTGAACGGTTCGGGCCGCGCGAATGTCTGTCGGGGTCACCTCGAACTGTTCGCGAAAAGCCCGTGTGAACGCTTCATGGGAACCGTAGCTCGCATCGAGCGCGATCGTGAGGATATTGTCTTCGCCAAAAGCCAATGCGCGCGCGGCCTCGCTCAGCCGCCGCGAACGGGTGTAGCCCATCACCGAGCGGCCGGTGAGACCTTGGAACACGCGTGCGAGATGGAAGCGCGAGACCCCGCAGGCCGCGGCAACGTCGGCAAGCTCGATGGTGTCGCCACGATGTGATTCGATGTACCAAACGGCTTTCTCGACCAGGCTCATAAGTGTTCCCGAATTGGCGTAACACTATTATAGTCGGCTTTGCCGATGGCCGCTTGATCGGGATTGCCATGCGCGGCATCCATCGGAATGGATAGAGCTCAAAAGGTTCGTCCTGAATGCAAGTTGCGTCGCTTATCATCGGTTATGCCGTCGCCGGGCTCAATCAATTGCGAGCGCCATTTTTTGTTGAACCGGTGTTCAACGGCGCCATGCTCATCGTCGCGGTCGGTTTGGCCTTGATCGCCACTCGCCGCCGCGAACGCGCCAGTGCCCGGGCCGAGGCCGCAGCACGGCGAGCGGTTGCCGCAAGCGACGTCGCGACTTCGAGCGGTCCTACCCGGCTGAACCCCCGCTGACGGCGGAAAATGCTCTCGATCGCGGCCGTTCTTGCGTCATGCTCGAGCCTGCGACGATGGCCATGGCTTTTGCCGATTCAATAGGGCATCGAACGCCGCTGATGGGTCCGACCGAGTTTCGCAGTCTCTTCCCGGCCTCCGGCGATGATGCGGACACCCTCATCCAGCTTCGCTTTGATATTGCCAGGTAAGCAGCCCTCGAGGAACGGCAGCCGGTTTACCCGGCAGGCAGTGAAGACGCGGTCGCGCGCCGCCTGCATCTCGGGCGGATAAGGCTCCGTGGGCACGACCGGATACCCAAGCGCCAAGGCGAGATCGCCGGGTCCGAGCTCGGCAAACCCAAGACCGGGCACGGCCAGAATGGATTCGCAGTTGGCCGCACCTTCCGGGCTTTCGATCTTGACGCCCAGAAGAAGCTCGCCCGCCGGGTTGAGTGGCCAGGGATCGCATCGACGCATATAATCCTCTGGCGCCAAGCCCCAGATCGGCGCTGCGGTAGTCTCCGACCCACGGCCTCGGGTCCCCACCAGGAGCCCTTGGCGCGGTTCGGCGAGGTGGTTGGCCCGAGGCCGCGCGCCGTCCAGTCGCTCGAGCGGCGTCGGCAAGGTGGTGTCGACGCCGATCCGGTGATGCGGATAACGCGTTGCCTCGACGAAAACCCGCACGGCCGCTGACGATTCCGCCTGACAAAGCAGCAGACCATGCACGCCGCGCGCCAGAATCTGGCGGATCTGCCATGCGTTGGCCCACACCAATGCGGGGTCGATGCCCCCAACCGGCAGTTCGACGATGACCGCAGGCGTGCGGTGTCCCGAGCGCGTCGGGCCGCCCTCGACCAGCCCACGTAGATATTGCTCGAGCCCGGTCATGTCGAAGGCGCCGTGCTCCATGCCGACATTGATGTAATCGGCCCAGGTCTGTGCGTCCTCGACGCCTTGCTCGAAGGTGAGCACATGACCGCTATGGGCGCCCACATAGTAGATCGCCTGATCGTCCTGCAGCAGCTCGATACAGCGATTGACGCCCATGTCAGTCAGCCCTCAGCCGCTGCGCATAGACATTGATGACCAATGCCGCCAGCAGAATCAGGCCGCGGATCAGGACCTTCAAGAAACTGTCGATATCGATGTGGTCGAGGCCGTTATTGAGCACGCCCAGGACGAAGAGGCCGATAATGGTGTTGGGAATGCCGCCCTTGCCGCCGAACAGACTGGTGCCGCCGACGACGACGGCGGCGATCGCATCGAGCAGGTAATCGTCGAACTCGTTCTGCTGAGCACTGCCGAAATAGGCGACGCCGAGCATGCCCGCGACACCGGCGCAAAAAGCACCGATGACCAGGGCGCCGCCGACCACCAGCTTGACATTCACGCCCGAGAACTCGGCCGCCTCGCGATTCCCGCCGACCATGTACACATAGCGGCCGAAGCGGGTGTAGGTCAGGATGATATGGCCGACCAGGAGAAACAGGGCGGCGATAATGACGATCCAGGGCACGCCCATGACGTTGCCCGAGCCGAGCGTACGGACGAGCTGCGGCACCGCATAGGCGATCTGGCCGCGTACCAGAAGGGCCGAGATGCCGGCCGCGATCTGCATCATGGCGAGCGTCATGATGAAGGAGGGGATGCCGATCTTGGTCACCCCATAGGCGTTGACCAACCCCAACAGGATGCAGGTGATGATGGCCATGAGGATCGCGAATGCGCCGGGCAGCGGCACGTTGGCGATGTTCACATAGCTTTCCTGGAGCGTGAAGAAGGCGACGACGATGCCTGTGGTGTTGGCGATGGCGGCAAAGGAAAGGTCGATCTCGGCGCAGAGAATGACGAAGGTGAGGCCCGTCGCCATGATCGCCGTGATCGCGATCTGCCTGAGGATATTGGCGAAATTGCCCATCGTAGCGAAGGACGGGCTCATGATGACGAAGATCGCAACAAGGAAGATCAGCGTCACCAACGGTGCGACATTGCGCAATTGGCCGAGCATGAAACTGCGCGTGCTGCGCCCTGCGGCGGTGTCGTTCATTCGCTGCGTTTCCTCTTTCTCGACTAGGCCGCCGCCAACAGATCGTCTTTCGCAATCATCCGGTTGGCGAAGCCGCCGACGATGGCGCCTTTACGCATGACCACGACGCGGTTAGCCATCGACAGCACGGTTTCAGGCTCGGTCGAAACGATGATGACGCCGATGCCCTGGTCGCGCAGCTCGTGCACGATCCGCACCACGTCCTCCTTCGCACCGACATCCATGCCGCGCGTCGGCTCGCACATCACCAGGACCCGCGGCCGCTCCGTCATCCAGCGGCCGAGTGCCACCTTCTGTTGATTGCCGCCCGAAAGCGTGCGGAGAAGGGCGTTCTCGTCGTTCGGGCGGACCCCCAGATCCTTGATATGGCCTCGCGCCAGTTCGCGTTCGCGTGCGGGCTTCAGCCAGATGCGGTCGATATGTTCCAGAATGCTGATCGACATATTGCGGAACACCGGCTGGTCGGCGAACAGCATCGAGCGCCGGCTCTCCGGCACGAAGGCGATCCCGGCGTCTTTCGCATCCGCCGTATTGCCGAAGCTGCAGGGTTTACCGTCAACGCTCATGCGGCCGCGGTCGGGGCGGATTTTGCCGAACAGCGCCCGTGCCAGCTCGAGCTGACCGCAGCCCATGAAGCCGTAAATGCCGAGAACCTCGCCCGGATAAACCTCGAAGCTGACATCCTCGAAATCCGGCCGGCGGCTCAAACCCTCGACCTTGAGGATGGGTGCGTCCGCGGCGACGCTCTTGAGCGGCACGGCACTGGTATAGGTTTCCTCGAGTTCCGTGTGGCCGAGCCCGATCATCCGCTGGATGATCCATTTCTTGTCGAGTGTTGCGGCCGCCTCGGTGGCGACGAGCTCGCCATTGCGGAAGACCGTGATCCGATCCGCGATCGCCAGCACGTCTTCTAGAAAATGCGAGATGAAAACGAAGCTTCGGCCTTCTTCTTCCTTCAAGCGTTGCAGCACGGCGAACAAGGTTTCGATCTCGGGTGGCGACAAGGCCGAGGTCGGTTCATCGAGAATGATGATTTCAGCCCCCGAAAACAGCACCCGGGCCAGTTCGACCAGCTGCTGCAGGCCGATCGGCAGGTCACCGAGCCGCCCCTTGGGATCGAGATCGAGCCCGAGGCGGGCGAGCTGCTCCTTCGCACCCCGGACCATCCCCCCCCAGTCGATGGCGCCGAAGCGGGTGGTCGGCTGGTGGCCCAGATAGACGTTCTCGGCCACGCTCAGATCGGGCACGGTGCACAATTCCTGATGAACCATGCCGATGCCATGATCGAGCGCGTTGCGCGCCGAGTGGAATCGAACCTCGTCGCCGCGTAGGATCATACGGCCGTCATAGTCGGTATGGACCCCGGCGATGATCTTCATCAACGTGCTCTTGCCGGCGCCGTTTTCGCCCACGAGTGCATGGATCTCACCGGCAAGCAGCGAGAATTCGACGGAATTCAGGGCCTGGACGCCGCCGAAACTCTTTGAGATTGCCTCGAGTCTCAGCAGCGTCCGCTCCGGTTGCGGGTTCAAGACCGGCGGATTAGATCAGGAACTGCTCTTGCATCCAGAGCATGCCCGGCGCATTCGCCACGGTGACCACGGGACCGTCGGTGATGACATGTTTGGGCATCTCCTCGCCGCTCAAGACCGCGGCCACGCCAGCGACGATCGAACCGCCATGGATGCGGCACGAAGGGTTGCGCACCGTTGCATACATGCGCCCGTCGAGCACGGCCTCGACCGCCGGCGGCATGGCGTCGACACCGCCCACCAGGATGTCCCCGCGGCCGCGCGCGCGCATCACGTTCTGCGCCGCCAGGGCCATATCGTCATTGTGGAAGAAGGCCGCCGAGATGTTGGGGTGCTTGGTCAAGAGGCTGTCCCAGATTCGGGTCGCCTTGGTCACATCCCAATCGGCCGGCTGTTCGTCGAGCACCTCGATATCGGGATATTTCTCGATCACGCTATGGAAGCCGCGCGCCCGCCCTTGCGCACCCGTATGGCCGAGTGCCCCCTGGGTCATGACCATGGTGCCGGCGCCGTTGATCGCATCGACCAGGGCTTGCGTCACCGCAGCGCCCATGAACTCGTTGTCAGGGGCGAGGAAGCTGTGGACGTTGATCTCGTCGAGCGGGGCGATCAGCGTGTCCATGTCGATGACCGGGATGCCGGCATCGATCATGCGGTTGACAGGGTCGGTCAGCGTGCCGATGCCGAAGGCCTGAATGGCGACGAAATCCCACTCTTGCGTCGCCATGGTGTCGATGGCGCTGCGCTGCTTGGGGGCTGAGAGCTCACCGTCGAACCAAGTGACATCGACATTGAAGAGTTTGCCCCAATACTCCGCCGCTTGCTTGCCCTGGGCGCACCAAGTCGCTTGCAGTCCCGCATTGGAGAACGCGGCTCGGAGCGGCTGCTCGGAGCGGCCCATTTCCTGCGCCATCGCCTGCATGGCGAGCGGGTTGAAGCCCATCCCGCCCATGGCCGCAGCGGCGGCGACACCGGAGGTGAGCCCTGCCCGACGTACGAATTTGCGGCGATTGAGGCCTGACTTTTCCGGTCCGTCAGATTTGGTGACCATCCTTTCGTCTCCCTGATCGAAATTGGTTCTGAATGACGGCCGGATGATGGCGGAGCCGCCGCATTTGTTCAATGTGCGATTTCCGCAGGACGGCTCACCCCAATAATTGCTGCACGACCTTGGGATCTCGGTGGATCATTGCCAACAATATTTGTGCCGGACCGGTGGGGCGCCGCCGACCTTGTTCCCAGTTCTGCAAAGTCTCTTTTGGAACGCCGATACTGCGCGCGAATTCCATCTGAGAGAGCCCGGTTTGTTTGCGAATTGCCGCGACGTCGATCTCCGGCACCTCGATATGATGGACTCGTGCATCCCTCGGGTCGCCGTATGCATAGTCCACAGCCTCGTTGGGGCCACGCTTGATGGTATCGTAGACATGTTCCGCGTCCGTACATGGCAATGATATCTTCACCCAATGTCATGACAGCGCCCTTTTTCATTCGGTGCTCGCCAAGCGTGTTTCGCACGACCTTTGCATGATTTTGATGTCAAGAACTGAACTTTCCCGAGTCTGGACGCTTATTCAGAAGGGCTGGGGGTCCACAGGGTGCGCATCAGTTCTCGAATCGGATTGCGCATACACAAAGGAGCAAAATGGATGGCAGGCACGGTTGCCGATCAACTTGTTGGCGCGCTTGAGCTCGCGGGTGTGGAGCGGATCTATGGCATTGTCGGCGACAGCCTGAATGGCGTCACGGAATCGTTGCGGCAGCGCGACAAGATCCAATGGATTCATACGCGGCATGAAGAGGCGGCCGCGTTTGCCGCCGGTGCCGAAGCCCATCTGACCGGCAAGCTTGCGGTGTGCTGCGGCAGTTGCGGGCCGGGCAATCTGCACCTCATCAACGGCCTCTTCGACTGTCACCGCAATCGCGTTCCCGTGCTGGCGATCGCGGCCCACATCCCGAGCGGCGAGATCGGCTCGGGCTATTTTCAGGAGACCCATCCGCAAGAGCTGTTTCGGGAATGCAGCCACTATGTCGAGATGGTTTCCATTCCTGAGCAGTTGCCGCGGTTGCTGGAGCAGGCGATCCGCCATGCCATCCACAAACGCGGTGTTGGCGTGGTGGTACTGCCGGGCGATGTGGCGCTAAAAGCCGCGAGCGAGATCAAGGTCTCCAGGGAACTGGTGTCGCCGCTGCCGAAAATCCTGCCGCAAGAGGATCGCGTCGGAGCGCTAGCGGCGTTTCTCAATGATGCCGAGAAAATCACGATCCTCTGTGGTTCTGGATGCGCCGGCTCGCACGATGACTTGATGGCGTTGGGCAAAGCCCTGCAGGCGCCGATGGTTCATGCCATCCGTGGCAAGGAGCATGTCGAATGGGACAACCCCTACGATGTCGGCATGACCGGGCTCATCGGCTTTTCCTCTGGCTATCGCGCCATGCTGAGCTGCGATGCCTTGCTGATGCTGGGAACGGATTTCCCCTACCGCCAATTCTATCCAAGCGATGCGAAGATTGCGCAGGTGGATATCGACGGCGCCAATCTCGGCAAACGCACACCGATCGACCTCGGCGTCGTCGGCGATGTCAAGGCGACGATCCAGGCGGTCCTCCCGCACATCAAGGAGGGCCGAAACTCGGGACATCTCGAAGATTGCATCGCCCATTACGAAGAGGCGCGAAAAGATCTCGACGAGCTGGCGACGGGACGGCCGGGCCAGAAGCCGATCCACCCCCAATATGTGGCAAAGATCGTCAGCGAGCAGGCGGCGGATGATGCGATCTTCACCTGCGATGTCGGCACGCCGACGATCTGGGCGGCACGCTATCTGACCATGAACGGCAAGCGCCGGCTCCTGGGATCGTTCAATCACGGCTCGATGGCCAACGCCATGATGCAGGCGATCGGCGCGCAGGCGGCTTATCCCGAACGCCAGGTCGTGGCCCTAGCAGGCGACGGTGGCTTCGGCATGATGATGGGCGAATTCCTGACGCTGCGTCAGCTCGGCCTGCCGGTGAAGGTCGTGATCTTCAACAACGGCACGCTCGGCTTCGTCGAGATGGAGATGAAGGCCGCAGGCTTCCTCGATACCGGCGTCGAGCTCGACAATCCGGACTTCGGCAAAATTGCCAGTAACGCAGGGCTTTTCGGTGCCCGAGTTGAGGATCCAGGTGAGCTCGAGGGTGCGCTTGCCTCGGCCTTCGCCTACAACGGCCCCGCCATCATCGATGTCGTCACCAACCGGCTCGAGCTTGCCATGCCGCCGCAGGTTACCACCGAAATGGCCAAGGGCTTCAGCCTCTATTCCCTGCGCGCCATCATCAACGGCCGCGGCTCGGATCTGATCGAACTGGCGCGCTCCAATCTCTTGCGGTGAGCGCGCCAAGTAGGGGCTTGCGTTACGCGGCGAATCGCGGCCTTCTAGCGCGTGGGGAAAGACGAAGAAACCGGATGGAGGCTGAACATGTCTGAAGTGGGCCGTGGTCTGCAGCTGAGCCGCGATCAGCTGCTCGATGCTTACTCGCGGATGCGCATGATCCGCGAATTCGAAGACGCCGTGCACGAGGAATTCTCCGCGGGCGAGATCCCGGGCTTCGTGCATCTCTATGCCGGCGAGGAAGCCTCGGCGGTGGGCATGTGCCTCAATCTCGACGATCGCGACAAGATCGCCTCGACCCATCGCGGCCATGGCCACTGCATCGCCAAGGGCTGCGACGAGCGCGGCATGATGTTCGAGATTTTCGGCCGCAAGGAGGGGCTCTGCGGCGGCAAGGGCGGCTCGATGCATATCGCCGATCTCGCCAAGGGCATGATGGGTGCCAATGGCATTGTCGGTGGCGGCCCGCCTTTGATCTGTGGTGCTGCCTTGACCGCCAAGACCTTGAAAACTGGCGGTGTTGCCGTGGCCTTCGTCGGCGATGGCGGCTCCAATCAGGGGACCACACTCGAGAGCTACAATCTTGCCAAGGTCTGGGATTTGCCGGCGATTTTCGTCGTCGAGGATAATGGCTATGCCGAAGCGACGGCCAGTGCCTGGTCGGTCGGCGGCTCGCAGATCGGCCGCGGCAAGGGCTTCGGACTGGCCACCGCCGAAGTCGACGGTTTCGACTTTTTCGCTGTCTACGAGGCCGCCCGCGAGGCCGTCGAGCGGGCGCGCCAAGGGGGCGGTCCCTCGCTCCTGCATGTCAAGCTCAGCCGGTATTACGGCCATTTCGAGGGTGACGCCACCACCTACAGGGCAGCCGACGAGGTGGCCCAGATCAAAGCTGAAAGGGACAGCCTCGATCTGTTCCGCAAGCGCGTGACCGAAACCTCGCTCCTGGACGCGGCCGATCTCGACCGCATCGACGAAACTACCCGGCAACGCGTCGTTCAATGTGTGGTCGAGGCCAAGGCCGGCTCCATGCCCGGGATGGATGATCTCATGACGGACGTTTATGCGACCTATTAAGGGAGGCAGCCATGCCCAAGAAAAGCTATCGGCAAGCGATCAACGAAGCATTGCGTCAGGAGATGGAGCGTGACGAGCGCGTCATCATCATGGGCGAGGATATCTCGGGCGGCATGGGTGCCCCGGGCGAGGACGATGCCTGGGGCGGACCGCTCGGTGTGACCAAGGGCCTGGAGCCCATATTCGGCCGCGGCCGCGTGCTTGACACGCCGATCAGCGAGGGCGCTTTCATCGGCGCCGCGGCAGGGGCGGCGGCGACCGGCTTGCGCCCGGTGGCCGAGTTGATGTTCGTCGATTTCATGGGCGTCTGCTTCGATCAGATCTTCAATCAGGCGGCCAAGTTCCGCTACATGTTCGGCGGCAAGGCCACCACCCCTCTGGTCATTCGCACCATGTATGGCGCCGGCTTTCGCGCCGCCTCGCAGCACAGCCAGTGTCTCTATCCGCTCTTCACCCACATTCCGGGCCTGAAAGTCGTCCTGCCGTCCAATGCCTATGAGGCCAAGGGGCTCTTGATCCAGGCCATTCGCGACGACGATCCGGTCATCTTTTTCGAGCACAAGGCGATGTATGACGACGAGGTCGATGTGCCGGATGAGGCCTATTCGATCCCGTTCGGCGAAGCCAACATCACCCGGGAAGGCGATGACGTCACCATCATCGCCTTCGGGCGTATGGTGAACCTCGCCAACGAAGCCGCTGATAATCTTGAGAAATCCGGGATCAGCTGCACCGTCGTCGATCCGCGCACGACCTCGCCCCTGGATCGGGACACCATTCTCGAGACCGCCAAGGAAACCGGTCGGATCGTGATCGTCGACGAAGCCCATCCGCGCTGCAATATGGCGACCGACATTTCCGCCCTGATTGCCGAGCACTGCTTCGAGGCGCTCAAGGCGCCGATCAAATGCGTCACGGCTCCGCACGCACCGGTGCCGTTCTCGCCGGCGCTCGAGGACATCTATATTCCGAGCGTAACACGCATCGAAGAGGCCGTCCGCGCCGTCGCCGGGAAATCGCACTGATGGCGGGGCTGCCGCAAAAGGAAGGCGTCGAGCCGATCGTCATGCCCAAATGGGGCCTGGCGATGCAGGAAGGCATGCTCGCCGAATGGCATGTCGAGGAAGGGGCCATGATCGCCAAGGGCCAGGAGATCATGGACATCGAAACCTCGAAGATCGCCAATGTCTTCGAGAGCCCGATTGCGGGGATATTGCGGCGGCGGGTGGTGACGGCGGGCGAGACGGTGCCGGTTGGGGCACTCTTGGCCGTGTGTGCCGAAAGCAGAGTCGCCGATGCCGATCTCGATGCTTATGTGACCGAGTTTCAGGCCAATTTCGTGCCCGAGACCGATGACGAGGCGGGCGGCCCCGAGCCGCAATTCGTCGACGTCCAAGGACGCCGGCTGCGTTATGTCCGTCAGGGCGAAGGGCAGGGCTCGCCGGTTCTTTTCATTCATGGCTTCGGCGGCGATTATCTGACCTGGATGTTCAATCAGCCGGTCCTTGCCGAGGCGAACACGACCTACGCGCTCGAACTGCCGGGCCATGGTGCCTCGAGCAAGGATGTGGGCGAGGCTTCCGTCGACTTCATGACCGCCACGGTCGTCGGCTTCATGGATGCCCTGGATATCGCGAAGGCGCATCTGGTCGCGCATTCGCTGGGCGGCGCGATCATTCTCGATCTGGCCTCGCGCCATGGCGATCGGGCGGCATCCTTGACCATGGTCTGCCCGGCCGGGCTCGGGCCCGACATCAACATGACCTTCATCGAAGGCTTCATGCGCGAGAAGCGCGGCAAGAAGCTGAAGCCGTTTCTCGAAATGCTGGTCGCGGACCCCGCAGCCGTCACCCGGGAAATGATCGAGGAGGTGCTCAAATATAAGCGGTTGGACGGGGTCGAAGCGGCACTCGGGAAAATCGCGGCGGCCTGCTTTGACGGTGGGCAGCAGAGCCAGGTCCTGCGCGACAAACTCGATGGCATCGCCATGCCGGTCCAGGTGATCTGGGGCGCGGAGGATCGGATCGTGCCGCCGTCGCATGCAGCCGGTCTGCCCGCCTCGATCAAGGTCGCATTGGTCGCAAACGCCGGCCATATCGTGCAGATGGAAAAGAGTGGCGAGGTCAATGCCCTGCTCCAAGGCTGGATTGCCCGTTGAAAGACTATTTCGCCACATTCGCTGCCTATAACGCCTGGGCCAACTCATCGATCTACGATGCCGCTGCGGCGCTATCCGATGCGCAGTTCCGAGAGGATGTCGGTGTCTTCTTCCGCTCGCTGCACGGCACGCTGAACCACGGCCTCGTCGCCGATCGGATCTGGCTATGGCGGCTGACCGGCGAGGGGGTCGCACCGCAACGACTGGACGACACTCTTTTCGAAGACCTTGCCCCGCTCCGGCGCGCGCGCGAATCCGAGGATCGCCGGATTGTCGCCTATATTCAAGACCTTGGGGTCGATGCTTTCAATGATACGTTGCGCTACAGCAATACCTCGGGCAAGGAATTCGAACAGAACCTATCCCTTGTCCTGGGCCATTTTTTCAACCATCAGACCCATCATCGGGGTCACGCCCATGCGGCTCTTACCCAGCTTACCGGGAAAGCGCCGTCGCTGGACCTGATGTACTATCTGCGCCGCTGACCGCAGGTTTCGGGTGGTCATCCTTTAAGCACAGGCCGATAACCGGACGTCCGAACATCGAGGATGATCTGGCCCCCGCATGCGGCAAATGACGTTTCACGACTGGCTGCTCCTGAGCCTCCTCGCCCTTTTGTGGGGCGGCACGTTTCTCTATTCCGAGATCGCTCTCACGGCACTCGGGCCCTTGAGCATCGTTGCGATCCGCATCGGGCTTGCAGCCGTCATCCTCTGGCTGATCGTCCTGGTCTTCGATTTCGAACCGCCTCGAGGTCGCGGGACCTGGGGCCGGCTCTGGGTGATGGGGCTGATCAACAACGCCCTGCCGTTCAGCTGCATCGTCTGGGCTCAGGTTCACATCACGAGCGGTGTCGCGGCCATCCTCAACGCCACGACACCGTTCTTCGTCGTGATCCTGGCGCATCTCCTCACCGACGACGAAAAACTGAGCTCGAACAAGGGCCTGGGTGTCGGGGTTGGCTTCCTGGGTGTGATCTTAATGATCGGACCCGGCGCTCTCGGCGGCGTCGATCGGGGCTCGCTCGGTCAGATTGCGATGCTGGTCGCTGCCATTTCGTACAGCTTTGCCGGTATCTGGGGCCGACGCCTCAAGAACCTGCATCCGGTCGTGGCCGCAACCGGCATGCTCACCTGCTCGGCGACGATCATGATTCCAGTGGCGCTCATCGTCGAGGGCGCGCCATCCGGTGTTCCCACGGCGGGCGTGGCGCTCTCGCTGCTCGGCCTCGCCGTGCTCGGCACGGTTGGCGCCTATATGATCTATTTCCGGCTGCTCAGAACCGTCGGCGCCACCAATCTCTTGCTCGTCACCTTCCTCGTGCCCTTGGTTGCGGTGACCCTGGGCATCCTCGTCCTCGACGAGCCGCTGTCGGTAACGGCCATCATCGGCATGGTTGCCATCGGCCTCGGTCTCGCTTTGGTCGATGGGCGGCTCCTCGCAGCATTTGGCGGAAAAGGCTATCAGCCGCAGCGGTGACCCTCGCCCGTACCGGCACTATTGCAGCGGCTTCGCCCGGTTGAAATTGCTGGGATTGAAGTAGAAGCCTTCGGTCCCGAGATTGGCGGAGAATTTGCCGAGATTGTTGCGGTCGCCGTAAGTCCCTTGCGCCGCGTTGACGCCGACCGACTTGCCGCCGGAATCCTTCAAGGCCGTATAGCGGCAGGCGCACCAGACGAAATCGGTCTCGATCCGCTGCGTGTCGAAGTATTCGAAGATCTGTGAGAGCGAGAACTGGCCTGCGGCGAACATGATCATCGCGAGGTTCGGGTCGTTGCGCTGCGCCAGGAGTTGCTGACAGGCGACGAGGCTCACCGGATCGCCGCTCAGCGTATAGTTCGGGCAGGTCTTGAACTGCTCGACCGTCAGCTTGGGCGTGCCGCCGAAGGTCCCGCCGATGATCGCCTTCATATCTGCCGTGAACATGTTCTTGCTGAACTCGGTGTAGAAGGTCACGGAACAGCCGGGCGGCACCTTGGCATAGCCATTGCTCAGATTCCACTGGCCGTGACCCGCGAGATAAGTGGTTGTCAATATGTCGTCCTCCAAAAACGAGAATCGACCGCAACCATAAGTTGAATTACTCTTCGAACCGAAAGGTTTCGAGCGGTCGCTCCTGATTCCGCAAGGAGCGTCGAAGGAGAGCCATCGTACAAATCGGCAACCGACGGACGACCCGGGATCAGGCGCCGCCGAGGGTGATCACCAGGACGGCGCCCCAGATGGCGAGCAGGACATTGCCGACGGCGTAGCCGAGGGTCAGCACCTGGCTTTGCGCAGGAAGAACGCCTGCCGCACGTCCTTCGAGATCTCGACCCCGGTCTGGCCGATCAACACGCCCGCAAGCAGGCAGCCTGTCACCGAACCCAAGGTGAAACTGCCGATCGTGATCTTGCCGATCGCGTAGCCGATGGCGAGGGCCAGAAATAACGCCAGTTCAAGATGGTCGACGAAGGCCTGGATGAGGGTGTCCAGCATCAGACACCCATCATCGAGCCCGACACGGCAACGAGCCTAGGCTTGCACGGGCTCGCCGATCGAGGCGCGATAGGCCTGGACGTAGCCGCGGGCGACCGAGCGGACCGCGCGGCCGATGGCTTCATAGGTCTCGTCGTCAAGATTGGCGAAGGAGACGCGCGCCGACCAGTTGGGGGCATGGAAGCCCGAGCCGTTCAACAGGACGATGCCGTGGTCGGCGGCAAGCTTGAAGACGATATCGAGCGGGTTGACGTTCTCTTTGACCCAGTCGACGACCTCCTCGCCGACATACTTCTGCAGCCAGAACTCGAAATCGATGATGCCGTAATAACGGTCGAAATAGGGTCCCGGATTTGACTCGATTCCCATGCCCTCAACGAGCAAACGGAAGCGATTATCGCAAATTGCCATGCACGCCTTCTGGTAGACCTTTTCGGGGTCCAGCATCTCGACCAGGCCGAACATCGTCATCATGACCTGCTGCGGCAATGAGAGACCGGCGGTGTGATTGAGCGCCACGTCCCGGCTGTCGGCGACGATCCGATCGATGAACTTGATGTCGCGCGGCGTCGGGGTCAGGGCGATATAGCGTTTCTCGATGGTCTTTTGAATATTTTCGGGATGTTTCTTGATCATCTCATCGAAAATATTGTCCTGTGCCACGGCAATAACGCCAAGGCGCCAGCCGGTGCAGCCGAAGTATTTTGAGAATGAATACACGCCGATCGTGTTGCGCGGCAAATGGCCGAGCAGGGATTGGAAGTCGGGCACGAACGTGCCGTAGACGTCGTCGGTGAGGATCATCAGATCCGGGCGCTTGGTGTTCACGAATTTGACCAGTCGCTCGATCGTTTCGGGATCGAAGGCCACGGCCGACGGATTGCCCGGATTGACCAGGAAGAACGCTTTGACCTTGGGGTCTTCAAGCGGTTTCAGATCCTCTTCGGTGAACTGAAAGCGGTCCTCCTGCTCGACATTGATAAAGATCTTGTTGAGCGCGTAGTCTTCGAGATCAGGCATTTCGAGATAGGGTGTGAAGATCGGTGTGCCCAAGGCGATCGTGTCGCCGGCGTTGAGGAGACGCTGGTTCTTCAGGGTCTTGAAGATGTAGCACATCGCCGCTGTTCCGCCTTCGACCGGATAGAGGTCGAATTTGACGTCGGGACGATGCCCGGCGCACATCGCCCACATCAGATATTCGTGGGTGATCACCTCATTGTGGACCAGCGAACGGTCCGGCACCGGGTAATTGTCGCCGATGATCGAATCGGTCAGTTCGTGAACGAAGGAATCAGGGTCGAAGCTGAATTTCAGAATGGCGAATTCGACGGCCTCGCCGAGGGTTTTGCTGCCGGGTGCTTCCGCATGCTGCTCGAGCCAGCGTTGCAGACGCTGATGACAACCCTGCTTCGGCGGCATGCCGGCCAGGCCCGCATCCTCGTCGTCATAGGCGCGGCGCGCCTCGGCGAGCGCGAATTGGCCGAGCAGGAAGAAGGCTTCGCGGGCCCTGGTCGCGATCCAGTTCGGGTTGCCGCGGCCCGCGTTCAAATACATGATCGCGGCTTTTTTCGACTTGGTCTGGGCCAGCTTGATCAGCTCGTCCTTGATCTCGAACGGGCTAAGGTCCTCGAACTTGCCGAAATCGAAATGGTCCATTTCCCAGTTCCTTTTTTCAGATTTTTCGGACTTAAGGTGTCGATACCCCGGACGGCGCCAGGAGGAGGACGATGACCAGGCCGAAGATCGTCAAGAGTGTATTGCCGACCGCATAAGGCATTCCGTAGCCGAGGGCCGGAACACGGCTTTTGGCGGCCTCCTGGATCATGCCGAGGGCTGCGGTCGTGGTGCGAACGCCGGCGCAGGCGCCGAAGAGGATGGCCGGATGAAACTTGAAGACGTAATGGCCGAGATAGACCGAGGCGATCATCGGGATGGATGTCGCAACGATTCCCCAGATGAAAAGGGCGATACCGACTTCCTGCAATCCTTGGACAAACCCCGGTCCGGCGCCGATGCCGACGACCGCGATGAAGATGTTGAGCCCGAGCGTGTTCATCAACCAGAGCGCGGGACCGGGGATACGGCCGAAGATCGGGTGGGTGGTCCGAAGCCAGCCCAGTACCAGGCCGGACAGCAAGGCGCCGCCCGTGGTCGAGAGGCTGATGGGCACACCGCCCGCATAATAGGTCAGGGCGCCGATCAGGCCGCCGATGACGATGCCCCAGCCGACGAAGGCGATGTCGGTGCTCTCGACCGGCCGGTCGGCATGACCGAGCGCCTTGATCGCAGCCTCGACATGATGGCGTGCGCCGACCAGCGTGATGATGTCGCCGCGCTCCAGCACGGTTTTCGGCAAGATCGGCAACTCGACCATGCTCCGTACCAGCTTGCGGGCGTAAACGCCCCGCGCAAACGGCGCCTGGCTCAGCTCCCGAAGTGTCTTGCCGGCGTGGGTTTTGCGATTGACGAAGACATCGACAACCTCGGCCTGCTCATCGAGCAGTTCGTGGTCCTCAACCTCGGTAAGTTTGGTTCCCAGCAACTCGACCAGATTGTCGCGAC
The DNA here is from genome assembly GCA_041750975.1 of Geminicoccaceae bacterium. GTDB lineage: Bacteria > Pseudomonadota > Alphaproteobacteria > Geminicoccales > Geminicoccaceae > JBGSYN01. Next base: position 19,108 of record JBGSYN010000239.1, read on the forward strand.
GGCCGGAGAACGCGACGACATCACCCTCGGCGAGGACGGTCGACGCATCGGCGTCGATGATTTGATCGCCACGTCGCACCCGTTCGACGAAGACGCGAAGATCCGGCAGCAATTCACCGACCGGTCGCCCGGTCAGGCCACTGTCCGCGGTGATGCGATAGGCCCGAAGCGCGAACTGATGATAGGCCGAGGTGATGCCAGGCTCGGAACTGGCAACGCCGCCCATCTGCTCTTCATATTGCCGGCAAACCGCGGGCAAATCGATGCCCAGCAGCTTCGGGCCTAGCTGGGCAAGGATAATTGCCGAGCCGATCGTGCCCCAGATATAGGTGACCGCATAGGCGATGGGGATCTGGCCGACGAAGGTCGCGGCCTGATCCGGTGGCAGACCGAGGGAGTTGATCTGGTCCGTGGCAACGCCGATCGCGGCCGAGATGGTCTGCGAGCCCGAGTAGAAACCGGCAGCATAGCCGAGGGGCAGGCGCGCGATGATCGCACAGACATAGGGGACGACAAGGCACAGGGCCAGCACGCAGAGGGCGAAGGCGATCTGGCGCAGTCCGTCCGCGCCGAACCCCCGCACGAATTGGGGGCCGACGCCGAAGCCGACGGCGAAGATGAAGAGAATGAAAAAGGTCGATTTCACATCGCCGGAGATGTCGATGTGGAGTTGGCCGATGACGACACCGGCGAGCAGCGTCGCCGTCACATTGCCGAGATTGAACCCCGCCACCTTGAGCGGCCCGATGACGAAGCCGATAGCGAGCGCCAGAAAGATCGCAAGTTGCGGATAGGTCTGCAGGGTCGCGACGAACCAATCGATCATCTGGCGGTCTCTCTCCCGTTGCTGCGCTTTGGAGCGCACCCCTCTCTTTCATTCGCTGCCGAGACGTTGTACAGACGACCGCGAACGTGGATCGGCAATTTTGATGCGTTCGTGCTCCATCGCAAGGTTGTCGAAGTCGCAGGTAGGATAGAAGGCTTTATGAGAGATCGGATCGGCGAACTCTTCTTTCCGTTCGTCGCGGTGACCGCATTGGCTCTGGTCGGTCTGTCGAACGCCGACTATGTACAAGCGCAATCGGACACGGCGCCGAAACCGGCCGTCACCGTGGTCGAGGTGGCGAGCCAGGACGTCGCCCCGACCCAGTCCTATACCGGACGGGTTACGGCGATCGACAAGGTCGATCTGATCGCCCGGGTCCCGGGCTTCATCGTGAAGCAGAATTTCGAGGAAGGAACGCGCGTCGACCAGGGCGAGCTCCTTTTCCAGCTCGAACAGGCTCCCTATGAAGCCAGTCTCGACGAGGCCAAGGGCACGCTCGAAGCAAGCGAGGGTGAGGCCAAGCTCGCCGAACTCGAGCGCGATCGGCAGGCGACATTGGTGGAGCGGCAGGTCGTGGCACAGGCAGTGCTGGACAATGCAGAAGCCTCGTTCGCCAAAGCCAATGGCGACACATTGCGCTCACAGGGTCTGGTCAAGCAGGCGGAGCTCAATCTGGGCTATACGGCGATCTCGGCACCCTTCGCCGGTCGGATCGGTGTCGCGCAATATTCGGAAGGCGCCTACGTCGGCCCGGATAGCGGAACCCTCGCCGTCCTGGTCAGCCAGGATCCGATCTATGTCGCTTTTCCGGCACCCGCCCGAGAAGTCCTGGCCATTCAAAAGCAACAACTTGCGGGCGAGCGCGAAGGTGCCGAGATAACATTCGCACTGAAGCTCGCCGACGGCACCGCCTACGACCAGGCAGGGACCTTCAGCTTTGCCGATGTCGAGGTCAATCCGGGGACCGATTCTATTGAAATTCGGGGGACGTTTCCGAATGCCGACGGCCTCCTGATCGACCAGGCGCTGGTGACGGTTCTGGTTCAGACCGAAGCCGCTAAGCCGACCTTGGTGGTGCCGCAGGAAGCCGTGCAGTTCGATCAGTTGGGCCGGTTCGTCCTGGCCCTCGATCAGAGCGACAAGGTCGCGGTTCGCCGGGTGACGGTGGGCGAGCAGCTGGGTGCGTTGATTGCCGTGACCGACGGCCTGGCCGCGGGCGATCGGGTCATCATCGAGGGCATACAGAAGGTCCGCCCGGATATGGTGGTCGATCCCACCGTGGTGCCGATGCCGGAAGCGACGACCGCCGTGGCGGGCTAGGTCGGTGATCTCAGCGGTATTCGTCGACCGGCCGCGGCTGGCACTCGTCATCTCGATCGTCATCACGCTCGCCGGATTGATCGCGCTCACAGCCCTGCCGCGCGCGCAGTTTCCCGATATCGTGCCGCCGCAGGTTCAGGTGACGACATCCTATCCGGGCGCAGGCGCTCAGGTCGTCGAGGAAACCGTCGCCCAGCCGATCGAATCGCAGGTCGTCGGCGTCGACAACATGCTCTATATGAAGTCGGTGTCCGGCAATGACGGCAGCTACACGCTGACGGTCTCGTTCGCCGTCGGCACCGATCCCGACATCAACACGGTCAATGTCAATAACCGGGTGCAGCTGGCCCTCCCCAAATTGCCGGAGGAAGTCAGCCGGCAGGGCGTTTCGGTCAAGAAGAAATCCTCGGCCATCCTCCAGGTCATCGCGATCTACTCGCCGGACGAGAGCCTCGATACGCTGTTTCTCTCGAACTATGCGACGATCAATATCGTCGATCAGATCAAGCGGGTCGGCGGTGTCGGCGACGCCTTCCTGTTCGGGGCACTCGACTACAGCATGCGGGTCTGGCTCGATACCGACCGGCTGACGGTGCTCGGCCTCTCGCCGAACGATGTCGTCACGGCGTTGCAGGGTCAGAACGTCCAGGCGGCGGTGGGCCGGATCGGCGCCCAGCCGATCGGCAATGACGCGGCATTCCAGCTGAATATTCAGACCAAGGGCCGGCTCAGCGACGTCGAGGAATTCGAGCAGGTGGTCGTCCGCGCCAACCCGGATGGCTCGTTCGTTCGGATCAGCGATATCGGACGGGTCGAACTCGGCGCCAAGAGCTCCGATTCGTTCGGGCGGTTCAATGGCGGCCCCGGCGCTCTGATCGCCATCTTCCAGGCGCCCGGCGCCAATGCGCTGGAGACGGCCGACGGCGTCGTCGCCGTGATGGAGCGGGCGAGGGCGAACTTCCCGGCCGGCCTCGATTATAAGGTCACCTACGATTCGACGACCTTCGTCAAGCAGAGCATGAAAGAGGTGGTCAAGACGCTGCTCGAGGCTTTCGTCCTCGTCGTCCTCGTCGTGTTCCTCTTTCTCGGCAATTTCCGGGCGACCCTGATCCCCCTGATCGCGGTGCCGGTGTCTCTGATCGGCACGCTCGCCGTCATGCTGGCGCTGGGCTTCTCCTTGAACATGGTCTCGATGCTGGCGCTGGTCCTGGCGATCGGCATCGTCGTCGATGATGCGATCGTCGTCGTCGAAGCGGTCGAGGCCAAGCTCGAGCAACGTCCCGAGCTGAGCGTTGCGGACGCCACCAAGGAGGCGATGCGGGAGATCACCGGCCCCATTATCGCCATCACCATGGTGCTACTCTCGGTGTTCGTGCCGACGGCGTTCATTCCGGGCATCAGCGGCCAGCTGTTCCAGCAATTCGCCGTGGCCGTCGTCTTCTCGATGATCATCTCGGCGATCAACGCCTTGACCCTATCGCCGGCGCTCTGCGCGATTTTCCTCAGGCACAGCCACGGGCCCAAACGCGGGCCGATGCGCTATGTGATGCGAGCGATCGATGGGGCGCGCGACGGCTATGCCGCGATCGTCCGGCGGCTGGTGCGCGTTGCGGTCCTTTCGCTGGTGGCCCTTGCGGGCGTCCTTGCCGCCGACGCTTATCTCTTCCGCACCACGCCCACAGGGTTCTTGCCGGACGAGGATCAGGGCGCCTTCTTCGTCGAGCTGCAATTGCCCGAGGGCGCCTCGGTCAATCGGACCTCCGCGGTGGCGACGCAGGTGGAGGGCATCCTCACCGCGATCCCGGGCGTTTCGGACATCAGCACGGTCGTGGGCTACAGCACGCTCGAGGGCCTCAACAAGTCCAACAGCGCCTATTTCATCGTGCTGCTCGACCCGTTCGAGGAACGCACCGAACCGGGCACGGATGTGCATGCGATCATCGATCGGGTGCGGGCCGAGGGCGCTGCCGTTCAAGGGGCCAATGTGCTGGCCTTCAACGTGCCGCCGATTATCGGTCTCGGCACCGGCGGTGGCTTCGAGTACCAGCTCGAGGATTTGCGCGGCGGCGACATCACCGATCTCGCAGGCGTGGCCCGCGGGCTCGTCTTTGCCGCCAATCAGGATCCGGAGCTGAGCGCTGTCTTCACGACGTTCTCGGCCAACACGCCGCAGCTCTATCTCGATATCGACCGCGACAAGGCGCAAACGCTGGGCGTTGCCATCGAGGATGTGTTCAATGCCATGCAATCCACGCTTGGCGGCTATTACGTCAACGATCTCAACCTCTTCGGCCGGACCTGGCAGCTCAACGTTCAGGGCGAGGCGACCGATCGCAACAATGTCGCGGACATCTTCCGGATCTACGTCCGCAATAGTAATGGCGAGATGGTGCCGCTGCGCGCCTTCGCCGAGGTGCAAACCATCGTCGGGCCGCAAGTCGTCCAGCGGTACAACAATTTCAGGAGCGTCACCATCAATGGCGGCCCGGCAGCGGGCGTGAGCTCGGGCGAGGCCCTGGCAGCGATGGACCGGCTTTCGGCGAATACACTGCCGGAGGGCTATACCTTCGAGTGGACCGGCACCGCACTCCAGGAAATCCAGGCGGCAGGCCAGACGACGATCATCCTGGCGCTGGCGGTGCTCTTCGCCTTTCTCTTTCTGGTCGGCCTCTATGAGAGCTTCACCATCCCCATACCGGTCCTCCTGTCGACCAGCGTCGGCCTTGG
>JBGSYN010000240.1:0-40595 GCA_041750975.1 Geminicoccaceae bacterium
CCGGCGCGCGATCGCGAATACGGCTCGAGCCAGATCCCAGGCCGGTGTCGGGCCCGTCAACTGGTCGTGCACAATCCGCAACTCCGATCGCTCGCTGGCGAGGCGCAGCATTGTTGCAAGGAAACTCTTGCCCGTCATGCCGAACAACCCCGAGGTTCGAAGGATTACGTGCCTCTGGAGCCCGATCCTGACAGCTTCTTCGCCAGCGAGCTTGCTGCGGCCATAGACGTTCAAGGGCTCGACCGGATCGTCTTCACGCAGTTCGTGGCCGGACCTGCCCGCAAAAACGTAGTCGGTCGAGATCTGGATCAGCGGCAAGCCGCGCGCTTGACAGGCACGCGCAATTAAGCCCGGTGCGGCGGCGTTGACTTGCCACGCCGTTTCCAGATCGCGCTCGGCTGCATCGACGGCGGTGACGGCCGCGGCGTTAACCACGACATCGCAAGCTGCATTGTCGATGATGTCGGTACAGCGATCAGGCTTGCGCAGGTCGAGTTGATGCCGAGACACCCCGGTCAGGCGGATATCTTCAGGCAGGGTTTCCGTTAAGGCGGAACCCAGCTGGCCGGAGGCGCCGAACACCAGGATTCTTATCATCAGGCCGCAACCGCGCCGAGGCCCAGTCGTGCCGATTGCCAACGGCCCTGGCAGCGCGCCTGCCACCAAGGCTCGTTGTCCAGATACCAGGCGACCGTGCGCCGTATGCCTTCGTCGATCCCAATGCGTGGCGACCAGTCCAACGAGGTCCGCAACCGCGTGTCGTCAATGGCGTAGCGGAAATCATGTCCCGGCCGATCCGATACGAAGCTGATCAGATCCTCATAGGGTCGTCCGTTTGGCCGCCACTCGTCGAGCAGGCGGCAAATCCGGCGAACCAGGTCGATGTTGCGCTGTTCCGCTCGTCCGCCGACGAGATAGATCTCGCCCGGACAACCCCGCTCGAGGATCGTCATCAATGCACTGACATGATCTTCGACGTAGAGCCAGTCGCGAACATTGCTGCCACTGCCATAGACCGGGATGGGGAGGCCGTGGATCGCATTCAGCACGGTAAGCGGGATCAGTTTCTCGGGAAATTGGCGCGGTCCGTAATTGTTGGAGCAATTGGTGATCAGCACCGGCAATCCATAGGTTCTGCCCCAGGCCCGGACCAACATGTCCGCACTTGCTTTCGAGGCCGCATAGGGCGAATTGGGCCGATAGGGCGAGGCGTCGTCGAAAGCACCCTCATTGCCGAGGGCCCCGTAGACCTCGTCGGTCGAGATATGCAGGAACCGAAACCTGTCCGCCCGCTCTCCGGTGAGCCCGTCACGATAGCGGCGTGCGGCGTTCAAGAGCGCCACAGTACCGACGATATTGCTGTCGATGAAGGCTGTCGGGGCATCGATCGAGCGGTCGACATGGGTTTCGGCCGCAAGATGGAGTACGGCGTCGGGCTGCTCCACGCGAAACAGCGTCGCCAATAGCTCGCCATCGGCGATGTCGCCTTGGACGAAGCGATGCCCATTCGAATTCAGGGGGCCGTCGCCCAAATTGTCCAGCGATCCTGCATAGGTGAGCTTGTCCAAGGTGACGACCCGGTGACCCGCTGCGAGTGCCGCGTGGACGGTCGCCGAACCGATAAAGCCCGCGCCTCCAGTGATGAGAAGCCGCATTATTGGTTCTCCAGAGATAGGATTCTTCGTGGCCGGATCATCCGGACCGGCCCAGCAAAGGCCACCGCCAGCGCCGTGCCGGCTGCGCCGAAGAAACCGGTCCGATCGACCAATCTCTTGCCGCCCCGTCCCGCTCGACGATCCGCCGGTCCTGTTGGATAAACTCACGGATTGTATCGATCAGGGACTGATCCGCATGCGGTCTCAATGCCGCTTCAAGTCGTCCGGATTCGAATGTTGCCTGCCGCGTCAATACATCGACGAGTTCGGTCTCATCCATGGCGGGAACGATACCGGCGCGTCCGGCGAAGCGGCGCACGGTGCCGAGTTGGTGATCGGTCCTGTGCTCACCCAAATGCTTACGGCGGGGCATAACCACGATCGGCGTGCAGTGGGTGAGTGCGCCGATAATCGAACCCATGCCGGCATGGGCAATAACTAGCAGGGAGTCACGCATCAAACGGTTGCACTCCGAGGGTTCCACAAAACGCTGCCACTCGAAGTTCAGAGGGCAATAGCCCTCGTTGCCCGGATCGCCGATCTGCCCGAAAATCTTAAGATCCGGCCGGGTCAGTGCCCAACCGTCAACGGTGCGGACCAGACGATCGAACTTCAATTGCGTGCCGACGGTCAGAAAAATCATCTGGTCCCCCAAGAATGACTAAAGTCAAATTACCGCTCCGACATATCTGGCGCCTTTGCTCTCTTGCTCATTTTGAGCGAGGTGGCGCCATTGGGTCAGGAAAAGGTCGATAAAGGGCCGTGCCTTGCGGCCGCAAAGAGAGATACGGTCCGTATTGGCAATGCTGTCGACCCATATCGTCTTGCAGCCCATAATCTTACCACATAATACCGCAAAAAAACCTACTGATGCCCCAGTAGAAATGACCACATCTGGCCGTATTCTGAGCATTATTAAGAAAACTGTGACAAGTTGAATAAATAGCCCTCCTCTATCATTGATATTAGCGTCAGGAACGGAAAAGTATCTTATAAACTGTTCACCATTATTGATGGTTTCCTGATTTACTTCTTCCGTATAGCCCTTCGACGTCGTCAAATACGTTACTCGGCAATCCCGCCACACAGTTTCCAGTCTGCGTACCTGAACCCAGTGTCCTCCGGCCGAAGCGGCAACCAAGACTTTTGTCTTTGACCGCGAATCATCGCCCATACTGCGAACCCATCAATTCCCCCGATGCCGCGCTGGGAGGGCTTTGAGGCGGCATATTGTGATAGAACCCGGCAGTAATTCATGCTTAATTTTCGAGATAGGTCAACTGAGATATAAGATAAGAACACCTCAAATATGTCTTTTAGACTTTATGATTTCTATAAACTAATTTTAGGCAATCTAGACGTTCAAGATAGAAATTGTTGGAGACTAAGACAACGCTCTAAACCTGAAATAGACTATGAAAGTGGAAAATAAGCCATAGATGCAGCTCCGTGTCGCAATTTGGCCCAAAAATGGAAAGCTTGGACGCTTAGAAAATTCTGGTTTTGTCAACCTCGAATAAATAATAGCAACAATGACCGTTTGCCTCGGTTACACAATAGACATGGTATTCATCGTGGTTACGTGTACTGGAGTATTCCATCCCGATCACGTTCAAGTTGAACCTGCATTGAGCAATCAGTAAGTTCTGTTGGTGAGGTATCTTATGCTCTGAACTCAACCGGAGATGTGTTTTGAAAGTTGCGATACTCGCCGGTGGAAAAGGCTCGCGATTGGCGGAAGAGACTTCAGTGCGCCCCAAGCCCATGGTCGAGATCGGCGGAAGGCCGATTCTCTGGCACATCATGATGACCTATTCGAGCTATGGCTTCACTGATTTCGTGGTCGCCCTGGGATACAAGGGTGAGTATATCAAACGCTATTTTGCGGAATACGGTGCGCTGTCAGGTAATTTGACGATCAGTCTGGGCCGGACGAACCCAGTATTGCGGCACGACATCGATCAGACGCCCTGGACGGTCGATCTCATTGAGACGGGAGACGACACCCTCACCGGGGGGAGGTTGAGACGGCTGAAACCGCATTTGGGCCAGGGCACGTTCATGCTCACCTGGGGCGATGGCGTTGCCGATATCAATCTGAGAAAGCTGATCGCCTTTCATCGCGAACACGGCAAGCTGGCCACGATTACCGCGGTTCGTCCGCCGGCGCGCTATGGTCACATGCGGTTCGACGGCGACCGGGTCACCGCCTTCGAAGAAAAGCCGCAAACCGCCGAGGGCTGGATCAACGGCGCCTTCTTCGTGCTCGAGCCAGAGGTCCTCGACTACATCGAAGGCGACATGGTGATGTTCGAACACGCGCCGTTGCAAAACCTCGCGCGTGACGGAGAGCTCATGGCTTATCGCCACGAGGGTTTCTGGGCCGCCATGGATACGCTGCGCGACAGGCATAATCTGCAGCAGCTTTGGGACAATGGGGGTCGCCCGTGGGCAGTCTGGGAGCAATAACCTAATGCGGGTACTGGTCACAGGTCACAGGGGGTATATCGGTTCGGTCCTGACCCCGATGTTGGAAGCGGCCGGCCACGCGGTCGTCGGCATCGACAGCGATCTCTACGAATGTTGCACGTTCGCGCCGGGTGGCGCCGTCCCTGACGTACCGACGATCCTGAAAGACATCCGCGAGATCGAAGTCGCGGATTTGCTTGGCTTCGATGCGGTCCTGCACCTTGCTGCTCTCTCCAACGACCCCTTGGGCGACTTTAGGCCTGAGACCACCCATTCGATCAATTTCGAGGGCACGATGCGCGTTGCCCGAGCCGCCAAGGCAGCCGGCGTCGACAGGTTCATCTTTTCCTCGTCATGCTCGAATTATGGCGCTGGCGGCCCGGAATTCATCGATGAGGCAGGGGCATTCAATCCCGTTACACCTTATGGCGAAAGCAAGGTAAGATCGGAACTGGCGCTGGCCGAACTCGCCGATTCGACGTTTTGTCCGACCTACCTTCGCAGCGCCACCGCCTATGGTGTGAGCCCGCGTATCCGCTTCGATCTGGTCCTCAATAACCTGGTCGCCTGGGCATTGACGACAGGCGAGATTCACATGAAATCTGACGGTACGCCCTGGCGACCGATTACCCACATCGAGGATATCTCGAGAGCCTTTCTTGCCGTGCTCGAGGCACCTGCCGACCTCGTGCGCAACGAGGCCTTCAATGTCGGCGTCACCGAGCACAACTACCAAGTGCGCGAACTGGCTGCGATGGTCGCGGAAGTCGTTCCCAATTGCGAAGTGAGCTTTGCGAAGGATGCGGCACCGGACAAACGTTCCTATCGCGTCAACTGCGACAAGATCCGACGCGTTCTGGCGGCTTTCGAACCCCAGTGGGATCCCAAGAAAGGCGCTCGGTCGCTCTATGAGGCTTACCTCGCGCAGAATTTGACGCTCGAGCAATTCGAGGGCCCACGCTATCAGCGGATCGGTCACATCAAGAAGCTGATCGCGGACGGTATCATCGATGAAACGCTGCACCACACGGCAGCGGCCCGAAGCCAGCGACTGATCACGCGGAACGAGGCGAATGCCCGTTCATTCGCGGCCGATGCGGCGAAGGTGCATTGCATTTCCTGCGGCCATAAAGGGCTCCAGCCGATCCTCGACCTTGGTCTTATGCCCCGCTCGGACGGTCTGCTCGATTCCTCGATTCTCGATCAAAAGGAATCGCTCGTGCCGCTTCGTCTCGGCTACTGCCCGGGCTGCAGTCTTGTGCAACTTCTCGAGACACGACCGGCGGCGGAGATGTTCGGTGAGGACTATCTCTACTTCTCCTCCTTTTCCGAAGATCTGCTCCAGCATTCGAGAGATAATGCGCTCGACTTGATCCGTTCGCGCGGTCTTACAGCCGACCATCTCGTAGTCGAGATCGCCTCGAACGACGGCTATATGTTGCGCAATTTCAAGGAGCACGGCGTTCGGGTGCTGGGCGTCGATCCGGCTAAGCATCCGGCGACTGCGGCGCGGGAGCGGGGGATCGACACTATTGTCGATTTTTTCGGAAACCGCCTGGCCTCAGAGCTTTGCGTCGAGGGCAAACGCGCCGATCTGATCATCGCCAACAATGTCGTGGCCCACGTTGCCGATCAGAACGATCTGGTAGCCGGCATGGCCACGCTCCTGGCCGATGATGGCATGGTCGTGGTCGAGTTTCCCTATATCCGCGATCTCATCGAGTTCGTCGAATTCGACACTATCTATCACGAGCATCTCTGCTATTTTTCGGTCGGCTCCGCCCAGGCGCTTTTTGGCCGCCATGGATTGCTGCTTCGGGATGTCCGCCGACTGCCGATCCACGGCGGCTCGCTCCGCCTCTATTTCGCGAAGCAGGGCACACCGTCCGAGGCCGTGGCGTCGATCCTCGCCGAGGAGCGGGCACTCGGCCTCGACACCTATTTCTACTACGAAACCTTCGGCGCGCGGGTGCGGGAATTCCGCGCCAAGGCCCGCAAGCTCGTCGGCGACCTCAAGGCCGAGGGCAAGCGGATCGCCGCCTATGGTGCCGCCGCCAAGGGCACGATCATGCTCAATTTCCTCGATCTCAACAGCAGCACGATCGAGTACGCGGTCGATCGCAATATCCACAAGCAGGGCAAATACATGCCGGGCGTGCGGGTGCGCATCGACGATCCCGAGAAGCTCAAATCCGACCGGCCCGACTACGTAATGATCCTGCCCTGGAACTTCCGGGACGAAATCATCCGCCAGCAGCAGGACTTCCTGAAGTCCGGAGGCAAATTCGTCGTTCCCATTCCGGGTCTCGAGATCGTCTCGGCATGAGCGAAAAATCGTCTTGTCCGGCTTGCGCCGGGACCGATCTGTCGGAGATCTATCGGCTCGACGGCATCCCGGTCCAAAGTTGCATTCTCCTCGACAGTATGGAGGAGGCGAGGGCCTTTCCACGGCACGGTTTGGTGCTGAAATACTGCGATGGTTGCGGCTTCATTTTCAACGCGGTCTTCGAGGGCGAGCGGGTCGACTACGCCTCCGCCACCGAGGAAAGTCAGCACTTTTCCGGCACCTTTAACGGATTTGCCAGAGAGCTCGTCGCCGAAATTGCGGGGCGGTACGATCTTTCGGGCAAACTCACACTCGAGATCGGCTGCGGCAAGGGTGATTTCCTGCAGGCGCTGGTCATGGTAACGAACACCAGAGGTCTGGGAGTCGACCCGGGCTTTATCCCCGAACGCTTCTCAGATGCATCAGGATGCGGCATCACCTTCCAGCGGGCCTATTTCGACCCGGCAAAAATCGAAAGAAGGCCGGATTTCATCATCTGCCGCCATACCCTCGAGCATATTCCGGAGGTCGGCCGGTTCATCGAAGATCTCGCGGAGGTCATCGGCGATCGTTCCGGAGTGGGCATATTCTTCGAGACTCCGGACGTTCGCCGGGTCCTGGCCGAAGGCGCATTCTGGGACATCTATTACGAGCATTGCAGCTATTTCACGCTCGGTTCCCATGCGCGGCTGTTCCGGTGCCAGGGCATCGACATCAGCGATCTCTATCTCGCTTATGACGATCAATATATCATCCAGTATGCTGAGGCTGGCGCAAACACCTCCCCGCTGGACAACGAGCATGATCTAGACGGGATAAGGGCGTTCGCCGCAGCGTTTCCCAAAAAGGTTGCGGCAACGCGGGCCTATTGGACGGCTTTCGTGCGGGACCGCCATCAGGCGGGCAGACGCGTCGCGGTTTGGGGCGGCGGCTCGAAGTGCGTGTCGTTCCTGACGACCAACAATCTCGGCGGCGAGATTGCGCAAGTCGTCGATATCAACCCGTTCAAGCAGGGCAAATACCTGCCCGGTACGGGACACCAGGTGGTCAGCCCCGAAGCCTTGCGGGGCGCTCCCCCCGATACGGTCATCGTCATGAACCCCGTCTATCGTGGAGAGATCGCCGCCGATCTCGAAACCATGGGGCTCACACCTGAACTGGTCGCGGTATGATGGATCAGGCATGCCCACTTTGCGGCGCATCGGAGCCGCTGGAGATTTTCGCGCTCAATGATATGCCGTTGGTCTGCAACCAGCTCTGGCCCGATGCCGAAGCCGCAGCGAAGGCACCCTTGGGCGATATCGATCTCGTGATCTGTGAAGGCTGCGCCTTGATCTGGAACCATGCGTTCCAGGCGAATCGCATGGTCTATGCCCCGGGATATGAAAACGCCCTCCATTTTTCACCCAGGTTCCAGGCGTTCGCCGATGAACTGGCGGCGGGCCTGGTGGCGCGTTATGATTTAGCCGAGCGGGACATCATCGAGATCGGCTGTGGCGACGGCCATATGCTCGATCTCATGGCAAAGCATGGGGTGAGGACGGCGATTGGCTTCGATCCCTCCATGCAGGGGGTTACGACGTCCTACACCCAGCGAAATGGTGTTGAGATCGTACCAGAGTACTTAAGCTCGAAGGATCTGGACCGCCCGTTCGACGCCATCCTCTGCCGCCATGTGCTTGAACATCTGGAAGATCCGGTCCCACTGCTTCGCGACATTCGCCACGCCATCGGCAATCGCGACGTCGCCGTCTATTTCGAGGTGCCGAATGCAGGCTGGATGCTCGACAATGTGTCAATGTGGGACGTGATCTACGAGCACGTCACCTATTGGACCGCACCCGCAATTACCGCGCTCTTTCGCCGGACCGGTTTCGAGCCGGTCTCGGTGTCGGCGGGCTATGGCGGCCAGTTCCTGATGATCGAGGCGAAGCCGTCCGAGCCCGATCTCGCTTGGAAATCCGGCGATACCGCATCCATAAGAGCGGCAGCGACGGGCTTCAAGGCCGCAGTCGGGCAGGAATTGGCGAAATGGCATGAGCGATTTGCGAGGCTCGACGGGCGTGCGGTGATCTGGGGTGCCGGCTCCAAGGGGATAACATTCGCCAATGCCTTGGGCCAGAGTGCCGGCGCGTTGGCGGCCTTGGTCGATCTCAATCCGCGCAAGCACGGCCTCGCCGTTCCGGGCGTCGCCTTGCCTGTCATTGCGCCCGAAGAACTCGCCGGCGTCCGCCCGGATCTGCTCTTGATCTCAAACGCGCTCTACGAGCCGGAGATTTCCGCGCGGATGCGTAGCATGGGGTTGCATTCTGCAATCGGCGTGATCGCGGGGTAGCCACAGTGGTCGTGCATGCGAACGTCACCGTCTCCAAACGCCTGGTGGCGATCAATTCGGCGAGCTCGGTTCTGGCGAAGATCGTCAACATGACGGTGCTTCTCTGGATGTATCAATATTTGTTGAAGCGAATTTCCGCCGAAGAGTTCGCCATCCTGCCGGTGGTGACCGCCCTTATGGTGTTCGCGCCGCTGTTCTTTTCCTTCTTCACAGGTGGTGTCAGCCGCTATGTCGTGGAGGCCTTTGCCAAGGGCGAGTTCGAGCGCGTGGCGGGCATCGTCTCCTCGATTTTCCCGTTGCTGGCCGCGGCGGCACTGGTTTTTCTCGCGGCAGGCGGGGTCTTCGCCCTCAACATCGAGGATGTATTGAATATCGCCCCGCAAATGGTCGGCGACGCCCGTATCATGATGTTTCTGCTCGTCGTGTCCTTCTCGATGCAAATGCTGGTCGTTCCCTTCGCGACCGGGTTTCATGTGCGCCAGCGTTTCGTCGCCCTAAATCTCCTGGGCATCGGCCGCGATCTGATCCGTATTGTCCTGCTGTTCATTCTACTTATCGGCATCGGGCCGCAGGTCATCTGGGTGGTGGTGGCGACCGTGATTTCGGAATCCCTTCACACCGCAGCCACATTCGTGATGTCGCGCCGAATGGTCCCGGATCTTCGCTTCAAACCGTCATTGTTCGCGCGGCAGCAGGCTGTGGAGCTCATGAACTTCGGCCTTTGGACCACGCTCGGCCGCCTGGGCAGCGTCATGTATACAAACGCCGCGACCATTGTGCTTAATCTCTACGGTAGTGCCGTGGACGTCACCAGCTACCATCTCGGTGCGACGTTCTTTCGCCAGCTCGACAGCATGATCAACCTCGCAGCACAGCCGCTGCAGCCCGTGATGACGGCGATGCATGCGCTCGATGACCGCCGCCGTCTCGGGCAGACGGTGTTTCGCGGCGGCCGCTACGCCCTTTGGGTCGCGATGGCCGTCGCCACGCCGTTGACCATCTATGCGGACGACTTCATTCATCTCTATCTGGGCGATACCTATGCCGAGGCCGCGGCAGTCATCGTCTTCTTCATGATCATGTTTCCCTTCACGAAGCCGACCACTCTCCTGGCGATGACGGCGATGTCGATGGCCCGCGTCCGGGCATTTTTCCTGCCTGCATTCCTGTTTCAGCTTGCGGGTCTGGTCTTGATGTTCGGGTTTGCGGCTTATGCCGAGATGGGTGCGATTGGCGTCACCGTTTCGCTTACGGCCATCACCATCGCCTCGCAGATTTTCTACTATTGGCCGCTTTGCCTGACGCTAACCGGCCTCGGCTTCCGGGACTTCGCAAGACGAGTGTTGCTGCCCGGTTTTGCTCCCGCGATTGGCGGGGGGCTGATCTGGCTCGCCCTGAAACTCGCGTTGCCACCCATCGACGGCTGGATGGATTTGATTGCGGCGGTGATGGGTGGCGGAGTTGTCTATGTCGCCATTCTCGCCGGCACGTGTCTCAGCGTCGGCGAGAGGGCCGATTTGCGGGCGATCTTTACCCGTATCGCACCGATTCACGGTTAGGCGCGTGATTGCGTTTGGCTCTTGACGTCGGCTTCCCGTGCAGTTCGACGATAAATCCAGACTGCCAGATCGATGCCCGGCAGCTGGCCGAGGCGCTGGCCCATTGTCGCCTGGTCGAAGGCAGTGAAGGGCGACCAGATGAAGAGCAATGCCACCAGCACCGGCTGATAGGGAAAGGCGATGCCCAAGACCAGCCAGACGCCGAGATGGAAGGTCGCGAGAGCCAGGCCGAACAACCGGTGCAATTGCGGCCGAAACACGGCTACCAGAAAAAACAGCTCGAAATAGATCACCGCCAGATAGGCCGGCCAGGCAAGCTCGATGTTGGAAACGAAAAAGTCGCCGAGCATCGGTTCCTTGCCGGTCTCCTGCCAACGACGCAACACCAGGAGCGGTAGGGCGTCCGGATGGAACGAGCTGATCCCGGTCGAACTTGGAAAAAAGCCGCTATAGGCCTTGTGATAGCCGCTCAGGCTGTAGAACAGGCCGACAAACGCCTGCGCCACGAAGGCCGGATAGAGAACGCGCATATGTGCGGAGGTGGCTGCCCGTGCCTGCGGCCTTGGACCGACGGGCGCCAGCAATAAGAACAGGCTGATCCAGAGCGGATAGTGCAGCAAATGATTGATGCTGCCGAAGGAGTTCTCGAGGGCGGCAAACTGCAGATGCGCCAGAAATACAAGGAGTCGTGGCCACCAGGAGACATGGTACCATAGGGCTAGGATGGCGGTGACCGGCAGGGCCAGCGCGATCGCTGTCGCTGCCGTTTCGAAGTTCGGCCCATCCACCCAGAAAACCGGCCACAAGAGCGCAGGCTCAAGCCCTTGGCGTGCGATCTCCAACCCTCGCCGCACCAGATCGAAAGAGATCAGCAAGTTGACCAAATAGAACGCGCGGAGCTGCCAATAAGCGAGTTCCGACGCGTTGCCAAATGCTCCACCCATAGGTTGTGTCCGATTGCGCATCGGACCTCGCAGAAATCCCAGAAGCCTCCGTCTGACCGAAGCTTTCCTCACGATTGGGCCGGTACCCCGACCGGCTGGATCTCGAAGATTTCGGTGACGATCTCCGCGGAAACGGGCGGTACGGGCTCCATCGGGTTGAAGGTAATCCGCACCAACCTGTACCTGGATACACCAAAGTCTCGCAGGAAATTATCGATCAGCGGCCTTCGGGTCTCGGCAAGTGCCGCGTGGCCATCCTCGATCTGGTCAAGATAGTCCCGCACCACCTTTTGAAACCGAATGGTCTCCAGAAAGTCGGCGTCGGTCGTCGCTAGAACGGCCCCTTCGAAAGCCTCGGCATCCGACTCCGGCCGGCCTTCAACGATTTCGACGCTGTAGCGCGTGTTGAATCTCTTCGGATTGGAGAACAAACTCCAGCTGAAGAAGGGGAAAACCTCGCCGGAATTGGCCCCGGGCAATCGATCGAGCAAGGGATATTGCTTGGCTTCGGCGAGGGCGAGGTAGGCGATCATTGCCAGGAAAACAGCAATCGAAGCGCTCCTGTATCGCCTCAAGCTGAGCTTCGGTGCCTCAGGCGCCCTGATCCGGGTACGCCCTAAAAGCCTCAATACCGCATTACGGCCGGCGCGCAGCATCGGATAGAGCAGCTTGGAGAGCGTCGGGCTGCGGAAGATGGCGGCGTTGATCCGGTTAAAAATGCCGCTCGACGTGCTGAGCAAGGCGATACGGTTGATACAGTCGGCCCCGTGATAGACTTCGCCCTGCCAGAGCAGCGCCATGCCCTCGTCGAGATCGTAGCCCTCCCTGACCAGTCGTTCGACCTCCTGCCCGCCGTCGCGGGCGTTGATCAGCCTGACCGGCCCAAGCGACTGCCGCAGCCGCACCATCTGCACATAGCGCGAGCAAAAAGGGCATTCGCCATCATAGACGAGAGCGGCTTCGCCAGATCGTGGTTCGTTCATTTTCCGATCGTTTTCCGTTGCCAGGCAGGATGTGCGCTTAGTGTAACCATGACATGGACTCATGCTCGCAATTATTCTCTGCCTTCTATGGTCGAATGGGCGCTACGGATGGTCTTCGCGTGCGTCGTGCCTATGGTGACGGCCGGCCGATGCCATTGGCCGAGGGAGTTTCCATGTCGTTGCGGGTGATTGCGATGACGTTCGGTTGCGTTGTGATCCGGCACGATAGACATAAGGTGGTGTGAAAGGCTGACTGTCATGACCCACAGAAAACTGAAAATCGGCATCATCGGATGCGGGGAGGTTACGCAGATCATCCATCTGCCGAGCTTTACATATTTGAGCGACAAGTTTGAGGTCGCGGCCCTTTGCGATATCAGCCGGCAGGTCCTCGACGAGCTCGGCAGGCTACATGGGATCGAGGCACGGTACCTGGACTATCGCGATCTCCTCGAGAAGGCGGAAGTCGATGCGGTGCTGATCGCCAATCCTCATGTCTATCACCATGAGGTCGCAATGGCGGCGATCGCCGCTGGCAAGCATGTGCTGGTCGAAAAGCCGATGTGCATCACGCTGGAGCAGGCCGATCAACTGGTCGAGGCTGCCGAGAGTGCCGCGGTTACGGTGCAGGTCGGCTATATGCGCCGTTACGCCCGCGCCTTCATCGAAGCGCGGAAGGAGGTCCAGGCGATGGACGGCATCCGGCTCGCCCGTGTCCAGGATATCATCGGCCGCAACGCGCTGATCAACCAGCACGTCACCAACGTCATCCGCGGCACGGATATCCCGGATGACGTGCTGGCCGAAGGGGCGTCCCGGATGGCGGAACACACGGCCCAAGCCATTGGCACCGGGGATGAGCCATTTGCCACGTGCTACGCTCTGCTGCTCGGTCTCTCAAGCCACGACATCTCCGCGATGCGCGAGCTTTTGGGCTCACCGCACGAGGTGCTGCATGCGGCGGCCCGTGGAGATGGCCGCTTCATCACGGCGACCTTCGACTATGGCGATTATCTCTGCCAGTTCGCCACCGGCATCGACCAGATCGCCCGCTTCGACGCCCACATCGAAATCTACAGCGCAGCGAAGCTGGTCCGGGTGGAATACGATTCGCCCTATGTCCGCAATCTTCCGACCCGCCTCGTCGTTACCGAGGCAACTGCGAGCCAGGGGGCCAGGACGACCATCCTGAACCCCTCCTGGGAGGACCCGTTCGTACTCGAATGGCAGGCGTTCCATGAAAACGTCATGACCGGTGCAACGCCCAAAACCTCACCCGCCGATGCCCGCGAAGATCTCCGGCTTTTCGGCTCGATGATGCAGCAGATCCGAGCCGCAAGCTGAGGCGTCGCCGACCGCGTTGGAGTCAGTATCCGGCAACCAGAAGGGCGCCTCGCGTGCCGACCGAGAGCGTGCTGTAGCCGCAGAAGGGCGGAAACTGGAACGTCAATCCGCCGCTAGGGCCAAGAGACGATCGCAGTTCGGCGTCGTCACGATCGAAATGGTTCACGATCACGGTGCCGGTGCCCGTCTCGATAATCCTGCCTTCGGATGTCGTGATCCGGTCGACGACATTATTGTCTTGATCGCGAACGATGATGGCCGAGTCCGCGTTCTTGATCGCCTGCAAACAATCTTGGTTGTCGACCTCGACCACACGCGCCAGCGTCAGGTCTTCGCTCGGCGTAAAATTGATTGGCCCGACAAAGAGGCGGCCGCTGCCATGAAACCTGTCGCGGACCAGGGCTTCCGAATGGCTCAACGGCAATGCGCCTTCGCCATCGAATGATGTGGTCGGACGGCAGGCAGCCGGAAACCGCTGCCGGACACTGACGATGTAATAGTCGCCCTCGAAATCGGCGGGAAGCTCGCTCGACGCTGTCGTTCCCTTGGATTTCGTTCTCATGACCAAATTGCCGTTGGGATCGTAGATCTCGTAGGCAGTCTCGGCGTTGCAGTCGTTTGGCTCGAAGCCGGCATAGGGCACTGATTGCGTCGTGATCCGACCCGTGGTCGCGCCATTATAGACCAGGATCAGCGCATAATCGACGAGGCCCTGCGACCGTGCGGGTGTAGCACTCGACGCAACAGTCAAAACCAAGGTCAGGAAAACAAACGCACCGAATTTGAGTTGCACTTAATTAGTCCCCAATTGATCAGCGGGATAGTCGACCTATAGTCTAGCTATCGATGAATTCAGGGCAGTGTGGATTGTCACAAACGAAACGCGCCGGGTGGGCAATCCTCAACGGTACTCGGCGGCCCAATCCCGTGTCCGATGGCCGCTCTCGATACGCCACTCGAAGAGGGTCGCAAAAAGGTCCCGCTTGACCACGGCGTGGCCCGGATCGTTCCAGAGATTTTTGTATTCCTTGGGATCGGCATCGAGATCGAACAGCTGGCCGTCGCTATGCCCGAGGAAATGCACGAGCTTGCGGTGCGGGGTCCGGATCATGTTGATGAGATCGGCATGGTTCTGATTGTTGTCGCGGCCTTGCTCGCAGGTGACGAAGGGTCGGCCTTCGAAAGTTTCGCCCTCGAGCGCCGGGCGTAGGGAAATACTCTCAAAGCTCTCCGGTATGGTCACGCCCGCATAGTCCAGAATGGTCGAGCCGAGATCGAAGAGCTGGACCAGGCCATCCTGCCTCCGGTCGCCAGCGATCCGGCCACGCGACCAGAAAATCAGCGGCACGCGGATGGTCTGCTCGTAATTGTTCCATTTCTGACTGTGGCCGTGATCGGTCAGGCAATCGCCGTGATCGGACATGAAGACGACGATCGCATTGTCGAGATAGCCGCGCGCCTCGAGGCCTTCGAGGATCTCGCCGATCTTGGTGTCGATCATTTCCGTATTGGCGAAGTAATAGGCGCGCTGGCGATGCCGGGCCGCCTCCGACGGGCGGATCCGGTGTGCCACCGAATCGGGTTTGCGCTCGGCATGCTTCTCACGCAAAGCCACGAACGAGGCCGGCTGCGAGGCAAGGTCGTCGTCGCGGATCTCATCCAGCGGCAGCTCTTTCGCCAGATATTTGGCACCGAGTTCGGCCGTCGGATCGTAAGGTGGATGAGGACCCGGAAAACCGATCTGGAGGAACAAGGGCTCGACTTTCTCGTAGCGCTCGAGCCACCAATTGACGAAATCACCGGTGAAATTATCGGAGTGCAGATGCGCCGGCAGGGGCCACTCATAAGCCCCAAGGCGCTCGTCGAAATCGGCCCAGGACCGGTAGTCGGGCCGTTCCCGAAAACCGTTGGCGGCAAGCGCACGGTCCCACTCGTCGAGGTAATATTTGCCGACTTCCTTGGTTCGCCGCTCCTTGTTCTCGATCGCATAGCGCTCGTGAAAACCGCCCGGCGCATCGAAGGGCTGGAAATGCATCTTGCCTAGATTGACGCAGCGATAGCCTGCGGCCGCCAGATGCTCCACCCAGGAATGCCGCCAGCTGTCGCCATTACGAAGGATGCCTGTCGTGTGCGGGTGATAGCCTGTGAACAGACTGGCCCGCGCCGGCACGCATGACGCGGCATTGATATAGCAGCGGGTGAAGCTCGTGCCCTCCTTGACCAAACGATCAAGAACGGGGGTTTCCATGTAGGGAAAACCCAGCGCGTTGATGGTGTCGTAGCGCTGCTGATCGGTCATGATCAGAATGATGTTCGGCCGTTCCTGGCTCATTTCGCCTTTACCCCTGTCTATCCATGCCCGCCGGAGGTTAGCGCTGCCCGAGGGATAAGCCAACGCTCAGAGTAACCGCTGCTTGATCGGCCAGGAACCCTGGCACGGGGACGCTGTTCTGGCGCAATGGGGGCTATCATGATGCGGAGTAATCTTGTGCGAAACACACGGACACTCATTCTCGCCGGTGCTGGAACTCTTGCCTTAACGGCAACGGTTGTGGCTGAAGTGCCTGGCCAGGTCGAGACGATCTTGACCAGCGACTATCCCCTCAAGGTCACTATGGTAGCGACCGGTCTCGAGCATCCTTGGGGTGTGGCGGCATTGCCGAATGGCGGTCTGCTGGTCACGGAGCGCGCTGGCCGCCTGCGCCAGGTCGCGGCGGATGGTACGCTTTCCGAGCCGCTCGCCGGCACGCCCGAGGTTTATGCGCAAGAGCAGGGCGGGTTGCTCGATGTGGCGCTGGATCCGGACTTCGAGAATAATCAACGTATCTGGCTATCCTTCGCCGAACCCGGTGAGACCGCAGAAGGTACGAACGGGGCCTCCACGGCCATGGGCTATGGCCGCCTCACGGATAGCGGGATTGAGGATTTCGTCACCGTGTTCAGCCAAGAGCCGAAGATGGAATGCGGCAAGCATTTCGGCGGCCGGATCGTGTTCGTTCCCGAAGGCCAGGTTTTCCTGACGACGGGTGAGCGCTTTCTGTTCGAGCCGGCGCAGGGCAATACCAATCATCTCGGCACGGTCGTGCGCGTCAATCAGGATGGCTCGGTGCCCGAGGATAACCCCTTCGCGAGCAACGCCGATGCGTTGCCTGAGATCTGGTCCTATGGACATCGCAATATTCAGGCGGCGGCAATCGATCCGGATAGCGGCGAGCTACGGGTCGCCGAAATGGGCCCACTCGGCGGCGACGGGCTGAATATGCCCGAGGCTGGCAAGAATTATGGCTGGCCCGAGGTGAGTTGGGGCGTCCATTACGACGGCAGGCCGATCGACGACCCGACGACCCGCCCCGAATTCGAGGATGCCGTAACCCAGTGGTCGCCGGTCATCGCACCTTCGGGCATGGCCTTCTACGAGGGTGGCCAATTTCCGGAATGGCAGGGCGACATTTTCATCGGCGGGCTGGTCACCGAAGCCCTGATCCGTCTCGAGATGGAGGGGGGTCAGGTCAGCAAGGAGGAAATAATTCCCTTGAGCAAGCGGGTTCGTGATGTCGAGGTAGCGCCGGACGGCTCGATCATTGTCGCGATCGACGAGGCGGAAGGCGATCTCTGGCGGCTTGAGGCGATGGCCGCGCCCTGAGCCGGGCGAGCCAAGCCCAAGGACGATAGCAACTTCGGAAGGGCTTTTCTTCATCAGTGCGCCCCTATCCAGTCAGCCGCTCACTGTGCCAATGCAGATGATCCGTCATGAAAGACGCGATGAAGTAATAGGAGTGATCATAGACTTCATGGCGGCGCAAGGTCAGCGGGATGCCGGCTTGGCCACAGGCGGCTTCGAGCAGTTCCGGCTTGAGCTGATCTTTCATGAAATCGTCGGCCAGACCCTGATCGACCAGGATCTCGGGCACGCGCCTGCCGTCCTCGATCAGCGCGCAGGCGTCATAGGCACGCCACGCCTGGCGATCCGGGCCCAGATAGTGCGTCAACACCTTGTCGCCCCAATCGCAGTTCAAAGGCGAGCAGATGGGTGCAAAGGCCGAGACCGAGCGATAGACGTCGGCATGGCGCAAGGCGATTGTCAGCGCCCCGTGACCGCCCATCGAGTGGCCGAAAATGCCCTGACGGGTGCCATCGAACGCCGCCACCTCGCGCACCGCTTCCGGCAGTTCCTTTGTCACATAGCGCGCCATGCGATAATGCTGCGCCCAGGGCTCCGCGTCGCATCGACGTAGAATCCCGCACCACTGCCAAAGTCGAAAGAATCGTGCTCGCTCGGCAGATCGGTGCCGCGCGGGCTGGTATCCGCGCAGACCACGATCAGCCCGAGCTCGGCCGCGGTCTTCTGGAACTGCCCCTTGATGGTGGCGTTTTCCCAGGTGCAGGTTAGGCCGGAGAGATACCAGAGGATCGGTCGCGGCCCTGTCTCGTGCCCCGGCGGAACGAACACCGAGAAGGTCATCGGTGTCGCGGTGGCCTCCGATTGATGCCGATAGACGCCCTGGAGGCCGCCGAAGCAGCGATGCTCTTCGACCGTCTCGATACCCATCAGTAAGCCACGACGCTGCGGATCGATTTGCCCTCATGCATCAGATCGAAGGCGTTGTTGATCTCATCGAGCTTCATGGTGTGGGTGATGAGATCGTCGATATTGATTTTCTTCTGCATGTACCAGTCGACGATCTTCGGCACATCGGTCCGGCCTCTGGCCCCGCCGAAGGCAGTACCCCGCCAGACCCGGCCCGTCACCAGCTGGAACGGGCGCGTCGAAATTTCCGGGCCGGCGCCGGCGACGCCGATGATCACCGATTCGCCCCAGCCCTTGTGGCAGCATTCGAGCGCCTGGCGCATGGTGGCGGTATTGCCGATGCACTCGAAGCTGTAATCGGCCCCGCCCTTGGTGAGTTCGACGATCGCGGCGACGACGTCCGTTTCCGCGAGGTTTTTGGGGTTGACGAAATCGGTCATGCCGAACTTGCGGCCAAGCTCCTCGCGCGCCGGGTTGAGATCGACGCCGACGATCATGTCGGCTCCGGCGAGCCTCGCACCCTGGACCACATTGAGGCCGATCCCGCCCAGACCGAACACGACGACATGCGAGCCCGGCTCGACCTTGGCCGTGGTGATCACCGCCCCGATCCCGGTGGTGACACCGCAACCGATATAGCACACCTTGTCGAAGGGCGCGTCCGGCCTGATCTTGGCGACCGCGATCTCCGGCAGTACGGTATAATTGGCGAAGGTCGAGGTGCCCATATAGTGATAGAGCGGCTCACCGCCGAGGCTGAAGCGAGAGGTGCCGTCCGGCATCAGCCCCTGGCCCTGGGTCGTCCGGATCGCCTGACAGAGATTGGTTTTGGGATGCAGGCAATACTCGCATTCACGGCATTCGGGCGTGTAGAGCGGGATGACGTGATCACCCTTGGCCACACTTGTCACACCGGAGCCGATATCGACGACGATTCCCGCCCCCTCATGGCCGAGGATCGACGGGAACAACCCCTCCGGATCGCCGCCCGAACGGGTGAATTCATCGGTGTGGCAGATGCCGGTGGCCTTGAGCTCGACCAGCACCTCGCCCGCCCGCGGGCCTTCGAGCTCGACGGTCTCGAGGCTCAACGGTTTTCCGGCGGCGTGCGCCACGGCGGCACGAACCTGCATCTCTGTCTCCCTATCAACTAAGGTCGGCGCAGCTAAGCCCAAGCGGACTTGGTTCGCAAGCTGGCGTTCAAGGCCGACTGAGGAGCAGGGACCCGCGGCAGCCGCTGTGTCGATGACGGCCGACGTGCTAGACACGAGCCCAAGAGGCTGAACAAACGGGGCTGACGATGTCGAGCTATCGGGCGATATACGAGCGAAGTCTCGCCGATCCGGAAGGGTTCTGGGGCGATGCAGCATCTGCGATCGAGTGGGACCGGCCCTGGGTGCGGGTTCGCAACTTCGACAATCCGCCCTTCGTGCGCTGGTTCGAAGGGGCCAAACTCAACACCTGCCACAATTGCCTCGACCGACATGTCGAGGCGGGACGGGGCGCTGCGCCGGCACTGATCTACGACAGCCCGATGGCCGGCGCGGTGCGGCGTTACAGCTTCGCCGAACTCCAGGCCGAAGTTGCGCAGTTCGCGGGCGCCATGAAACGCCTCGGTGTCGAGACCGGCGACCGCGTCATCATCTACATGCCGATGGTGCCCGAAGCGGTGATCGCCATGCTCGCCTGCGCCCGGTTGGGTGCCATTCACAGCGTCGTTTTCGGTGGTTTCGCGAGCCACGAGCTTGCCACCCGCATCGATGACGCCAAACCGACGCTGGTGGTGTCCGCGAGCTGCGGCCTCGAGCCGGGCCGGGTCGTGCCCTATAAACCGCTTTTGGACCGGGCGCTGGCGCAGGCGCGGCACCAGCCAAAACACTGCATCATCCTCGAGCGGCCGCAAAGCGACGCCGCACTCGAGCCGGGCCGTGATCTCTCCTGGGCCGATGCCGTCAAGGATGCGAAACCGCACCCCTGCGTCTCCGTCGACGCCACCCATCCGCTCTATATCCTCTATACCTCCGGCACCACCGGCCAGCCCAAGGGCATCGTTCGGGACCATGGCGGCCATGCCGTAGCCCTCGCCTGGTCGATGCACAACATCTATGCTGTAGATCCTGGCGAGGTCTATTGGGCCGCCTCGGATGTCGGCTGGGTGGTCGGCCATTCCTACATCGTCTACGCGCCGCTCCTGAACGGCAGTGCCACCGTCCTCTTCGAGGGCAAGCCGGTCGGCACACCCGATGCCGGCGCCTTCTGGCGCGTGATCGGCGAGCACAAGGTCAGCGTGTTGTTCACGGCCCCCACGGCCATCCGTGCGATCAAGAAAGAAGACCCGCAGGGAAAACTCGTGGAGCGCTACGATATCGGCAGTCTTCACGCCCTTTTCCTTGCCGGCGAGCGCTGCGATCCCGACACCCTCGCCTGGTCCGCCGAGATGCTCGGTGTGCCGGTGATCGATCATTGGTGGCAGACCGAAACCGGCTGGGCCATTGGCTCCAACTATCTCGGTATCGAACAACTGCCGGTGAAACCCGGCTCCTCGACCCTGCCGGCGCCCGGCTATGACGTCCGGATCCTGGGCGAGACTGGCGAGGAGCTGCCGGTGGGTGCGGTCGGTGCCATTACCGTCAAGCTGCCGCTGCCGCCTTCCTGCATGCCGACCCTCTGGCAAAACGACGACCGCTTCGAAGAGGCCTATATGCGCCGCTTTCCAGGCTATTATCTCACCGGGGATGCCGGCTATCGCGACGAGGACGGCTATCTCTTCGTGATGAGCCGGATCGACGATGTCATCAATGTCGCCGGCCACAGATTGTCGACCGGTGTGATCGAGGAGGTGCTGGCGGGCCATGCCGATATCGCCGAATGCGCCGTCTTCGGGGCCAAGGATGAGATCAAGGGGGCTTTGCCTTTAGGGCTCGTCGTGCTGAAATCGGGGGTCGAGCGGGACCAGACGGTGATCTGCCGGGAGCTCGTCCAAAAGGTGCGCGACGACCTCGGGCCGGTTGCCGCCTTCAAGACGGTGGCCGTGGTCAACCGCCTGCCGAAAACACGCTCCGGCAAGATCCTTCGCGGCACCATGAAACGGATCGCCGACAGCGAGCCCTACGATCTCCCGGCGACGATCGACGATCCGGCCATTCTCGACGAGATCGCGCAGGCGCTGCGCCGGGTCGGCTATGCCCGATAACCGGGTCGACGTTTCCTGAGGGTGGCATCGGCGCTCTTCGCGACACTTGACGCCCGCGGAATTGACGACACGATCGAGCCCCCCGGCCAGCAAGGAGTTTCATCATGTCCGTCATCCGCGAGGACATCCGCGCGATCGAAGTCAGCGGCATCGGCAAGATCGCCCTCGCCGGGTTGTCGGATCCCGATGTCATTCCCCTATGGTTCGGCGAAAGCGATTTGCCCACTCCGGAGATCGTGCGCAACGCGGCCAAGGCGGCGCTCGACGAAGGACGAACCTTTTATTCCTATGCCCGCGGACGCATCGAGCTTCGGGCCGCCTTGCAGCGGTACCACCGGCGGATCTACGGCGTCGAGCTTGCCGATGAGCGCCTGGCCGTGCCCGGCTCGACCATGCTCTCGGTGGTCATCGCCTGCCAATGCCTGCTCCAGAAGGATGATGAGATCATCGTCATCGGTCCCAACTGGCCCAATATCGGTATGGCGGCGCAGGTCCAGGGGGCACGTGTCGTCCCGGTGCGCCTCGGCGAGGACGCAGCCGGCTGGCATCTCGACCTGGAGAGCATCAGGGAGCTGATCACGCAGCACACCAAGGCCGTCTACGTCAATTCGCCCTCCAATCCGACCGGCTGGATCATGAGCGAGGAAGAGGCGCGGGGCCTCCTGGCCCTCTGCCGCGAGCACGGCCTCGGCATCATCAGCGACGAGGTCTACCATAGGAATGTGTTCGAAGGCCCCAATCCTGCGCCGTCCTTCCTGACGCTGGCCGAACCCGAGGAGCCGGTCTTCGTCGTCAACGGCTTCTCGAAGGCCTGGGCCATGACCGGCTGGCGTCTCGGCTGGCTCGTCGCCCCTTCGGGCTTGGTC
The DNA here is from genome assembly GCA_041750975.1 of Geminicoccaceae bacterium. Classification (GTDB taxonomy): domain Bacteria; phylum Pseudomonadota; class Alphaproteobacteria; order Geminicoccales; family Geminicoccaceae; genus JBGSYN01. The sequence goes on from JBGSYN010000240.1 coordinate 22,203, forward strand.
GACGCCCTCAACGTCCTCGCCGAGATCAACAATACCAGTGCCACCTCATTCGTTCAGTTCGGCGGCATCGCCGCCCTCGCGGAGGGGGAAACTTTTCTTGAGCAATTCAACGCCCGCTGCAGGCGAGGCCGCGACATCGTCAAGGAAATCCTGGGCTCGCATCCCCGGGTGGCGCTCCCCGAGCCGCAGGGCACCTTCTATGCTTTCCCGCGCATCGAGGGCCTCGACGACAGCCTCGCCTTCGCCCGCCGCGTTCTGCACGAACAAAAAGTCGGCATCGCGCCGGGCTATACCTTCGGCCCCGGCAATGACGGCCATTGCCGCCTCTGCTTCGCCATCGACCACGACCGCCTCACCGAGGCTCTGGTGCGAATTCGAAAAACCATCGACTCACTCTGATCACGCAGCGAGAGCGAAGCCCTCGATGGTGGTACGGATCAAGGTCGCGTCGTACCAGCCTGATTGGGCGAGCCTCGCGGCGGTAACGTGCGACGCGCCCTTGGGAACCCTTAAGCGAGGATCGCACTCGATCTTGAGCGAAGCGTCTGAGCACCGTAACTTAAGACGAGCTTGGTTGCATCAGAGTGGCTAGGGACGGATATTTTGATTGGAGACGATGATCCGACGCTAGGAATCTTCACGGGATAGTCCATGCAGTTCAAAGACTACTATAAGGTGATCGGTGTCGCCGAAGATGCGTCGGCCGACGAGATCAAGAAGGCTTATCGAAAACTTGCCCGTCAGCACCATCCGGATCTCAGCAAGGATGAGGGTGCGACTGAAAGATTCAAGGAACTCGGCGAGGCATACGAAGTCCTCAAGGACCCGGCCAAGCGCGAGGAATACGATCAGATCCGCAATTATGGCGCTGCGGAGGGCGAGGAGTTCCGGCCGCCTCCAGACTGGCGCTCTAACGCCGACTTTGGCGGCGGGGGTTATACCGAGGCCGATGCCGCGGGCTTCAGCGACTTTTTCCAGTCATTGTTCGGTCAGCGCGCGGCCGGATCGGCCCATGGCAGGCATGAACCCGGTGCGGCACGGTTCGCCCTTCGTGGTGAGGACATTCATTACCGGATAGCTGTGACCCTCGAAGAATCCTACCACGGCGCTACCCGCGCTATCTCGTTGCAAAGTCACCGCATCGACGAACAGGGCCGTGTGTTGCCCGACATCAAGAAACTCAATGTCAAGATACCCATGGGTGTAACGCAGGGTCGCAGGATCCGATTGAAGGGGCAGGGGGGCGCTGGGATCGGTGGTGCCGCGAACGGCGATCTGTACCTTGAAGTCGACATTCGGCCGCATGCCCTCTTTTCCGTCGATGGCGCGGATGTAAGCCTCGTTCTGCCGATCGCACCCTGGGAGGCCGCCCTCGGTTCGACCGTCAAGGTGCCGACGCTCAGCGGATCCGTCAGTCTGACCATCAAGCCCGGAGCGCAAGCCGGCCAGAAGCTGCGCCTCAGCGGCCGCGGCCTGCCCGGCAAAGTCAATGGCGATCAAAAAGTCAGTGGCGATCAATATGTCCTCTTGAAGATCGTCATGCCCAAAGTTGTAAGCGAGGAAGACCGCGCCCTCATGGCAAAAATGCGTGAGCAGATGCCCTTTAACCCGCGCGAGACGCTTGGAGTCTGAGAGATGGCAAGAGACACGGAGACCGTTACCGGCGAACTCCTAGACGAATCCGCCCCAATCGGGCTCAAACAGCTATGCGAAATCTGTGGTATTCACGCCGACTACGTGGTCGAGATGGTCGAGGCCGGCATTATCCAACCGCAGGGCGACAAGCCGACAATGTGGCTATTCTCCGCCGTCTCAGTGATGCGGTCGAGCAAGGCGCTACGCCTTCGACGCGATCTCGATATCAATCTCTCCGGCCTCGCCGTCACCCTCGACCTGCTGGATCGCGTTGATGCCCTGCAAGACGAATTGAAGTCGCTGCGTCAGCAAATTGAGAAGCTTCAGGCATAGTGTTTCCGATGAGAATAGGCGAAGTTCCGTTTCTCAGGTATTGAAGCGCTTTTATTGAACCATGAACAACATTTACTGAGCAGCAAATCTTTCCCTCACGCAGCGAGAGCGAAGCCTTCGATGGTAGAGCGGATCAGGGTCGCATCGTGGCGGCCGGCCCGGGCGGCTTCGCGGCGGTCGAGTTCGGCAAGCTCGTGCGAGATGGTGTCCTGCGAACCCCAGGCCTGATCCGGGTCGGGCCAGGGAATGCTGTCGACGAGGAGCTGGGTGTAGGGGTGCTTGGGGTCCTTGATGACGGTTTCGGCCTCGCCGGCTTCGACCACTCTCCCTTTGTACAAAACAAGCAAATAATCGCTGACCTGATAGGCCGTTGCGAGATCATGAGTGATGTAGAGGATCGAGACGCCTTGCTGGTCCTTCATCTGTTTCAAATTGGCAAGGATGGTCGAGCGCAAGGAGGCGTCGACCATCGAGACCGGCTCGTCGGCGACCAGCAGGCGCGGGGCGAGCATAATGGCGCGGCCGACCATCAGGCGCTGACGCTGGCCGCCCGAGAGCTGGTGGGCGAAACGGTGTATGGTCTGGGCGGGATCGAGGCCGACGCTGGTGCAGGCCTTCTGCATGGCGCCGTAGAGCTGATCGCGACCGCTGGCGAGCCCGAAATTGCCGAGCGGTTCGACGAGGGCGTGATCGACCTTGTAGAAGGGATTGTAGGCCGCGTAGGGGTCCTGGAAGACAGCCTGGACCTCGCGCCGATAGGCTTTGGTCTGGGTGCCCGTGAATTCGGCGATATCCTGGCCGCGATAGCGGACCGCGCCTGAGGTTGGATCCTGAAAGCCGAGGATCAGCGCACCGAGGGTGGTCTTGCCGCTGCCGCTTTGGCCGACGATGGAGACGACGAGCGGCCGGTCGCCGCGCAGCGTGAAGGTGAGCGGCAGGAGGGCCTTGGTGCCTGGGCCGCGGAACAGGCCGCGGCCGTAAGTCTTGGCGACGGCGTGAAGCTCGAGCAGCGGCTGTTCGATCCTCAGGGTCGCGGGTTTGGGGGTGTGAGTTGTGGATCTTAGCCTGGATTCAGCAATGGCTGTATGGCCGGAAGCGCTACTCGCCGCTGCGCTATTCATTCCGGGTGTTGCGTCGGGTAGTGGTGCGCTCGTGGCGGTGGCTCCAATCGCGCTTCCAGCAGTTTCGGCAGAAACGCGGGAAGTGAGCGAGGGCACGCTCTCGATGAGGGTGCGCGTATAGGCGTGGGCCGCGTTCTTGAAGAGCGTGCGGGAGGGTCCCTGCTCGACGATCTTACCAAAGCGCATGACCATGATGTCGTCGACGAACTGCGCCATCAGGCCCATATCGTGGCCGATCAGGATCAGACTGGCGCCGAGTTCCGCTTGCAGCTCGCCCAGTGTTTCCATGACCCGGCGCTGGGTGATGACGTCGAGGGCGGAGGTCGGCTCGTCGGCGATGATGAGTTTCGGCCCGAGAGCGATGGCGATGGCGATACAGGCGCGTTGCTTCATGCCGCCCGAAAGCTCGTGCGGGTACATGCGGGCGACGTCGGGGCTGAGGCCGACTTTGTCGAGCAGCTGCATGGCGCGGTCGCGCTTATCATTCCGGCTGAGCTTGAGACCGTGATCGGTCATGCCGTCGACGACCTGGTCGGCGACGCGCATCACGGGATTGAGCGAGTTCATCGCCCCTTGCGGAATATAGCTGACCTCTTTGAGGCGGACCCGCTGATGTTCGTCTTCGCTGAGCTTGAGGAGGTCCGTGCCGTCAAGGAGTGCCGAGCCCGCCGTCACTCTGCCGGGCGGCTCGATCATGCCCATCAGTGCGAGGGCCGTGGTCGTTTTGCCGGAGCCGGATTCGCCGACGAAGCCGACGCGCACCCCCGGGGCGATGGAAAAGTCGACGCCGTCGACGGCGCGGACGATGCCTTCGTCGGTAAAGAATTCGACGCGCATGCCGGTGGCGATCAGGCGGCTCATGCGGCACGCCGCATCAGGCACCTCGGCGGCGGGTGCGGGGATTGGCGAGCTCGTCGAGACCGGCGCTGACGAGGTAGAGACCGACGAAGAGGATGACGAGCGCGATGACGGGGGTGAGAACCCACCACCAGAGGCCCAGGAGAAAGGCCCCTTCATACATCGCCCAATAGATCGTCATGCCGAGGGTGGGCTCGTTCTGGGGGCCTAGGCCCAGGGCTTCGAGACCGACCGAGGCGAGCATCGCGGTGGCGGTGGCAAGCACGAAACTTGCCATGAGGTAGGGCAGAAGGTTGGGCATGAGCTCCTTGAAGACGATGCCCAAAGTCGAGGTGCCGGCAAGGCGCGCCGTTTGGACATAACCCATCTCGCGCATGATCAGGACCTGGCTGCGGATCTGGCGGGTCGGCTCGCGCCAGGCCAGAAGCGAGACGATGATCGCCATCTGGTTGGTGTTGAGCTTGGTCTCGAGATTGGCGGCGATGACGACGAGCACCAGGAGCGGTGGGACCGTGAGGAGCACGTCGGTGATGGTGCTGATGACGCTGTCGATCCAGCCCCGATAGAAGCCCGCGAGAAAGCCGAATATCGTTCCTAGGAAAACGCCGATGAGCCCGGCGATGACGCCAACTTTGCAGGTGAGGTAAGTGCCGACGATGAGGATGCCGAGCATGCTCCGGCCCTGGCTGTCGGTGCCGAGAAGGAAGTCCAGGGAGGGTGGACGCTTGGGTGGATTGCTCAATGGGTTGACGATCCTGGGATCGATGACGAGTTGGCCGGCGAGAGCGACCAGGGCCAGCAACACCAGGAGGACGAGGCCCACCGTCAGGCTCGGGTTGCGCTTGAAATAGAGGCCGACGGTGCGAAAGCGGCGGCGGCGCGTGCCCCAATCGGAGACTTGCTCCACCGCCTCGTCCGCGGGGGTCACGGGCGTTTGCGAGCCCAGCATTCTAGCCATTGGCATCAACCATAGGTCTGGGCTCGGATCCGAGGATCGATCAGCGGGTAGATCAGATCGAGGATGGTAAGCGAGATGCCGATGGTCAGGATCAGGAGATAGACGCAGCCGAAGATCAGATAGAAATCGACGACTAGGATCGCCTGGTAGAGCAGATTGCCGAGGCCCGGATAGCCGAAGATGCGCTCGACCAGAACGGCACCCGTGACGATATTGCCGAACGCCAGGACCAGCGTCGTGATCTGGGGCGTGATGGCGTTGCGGACGGCATAGCGCCAGAAACGTCGCCATGACTTGAGGCCCTTGGCCTTGGCCAGGACCATGTAGTCCTCGCCCTGGACCGTCACCATCATGCCGCGCATGCTCAACGCCCAAAGGCCTATCGAGGCAAGGAGGATGGAGGCGGCGGGCATCAGGGAGTGGAGGAAGATCTCCCAGGCGAACGACCAGGAATAGCCGGGGATGGTGCCCGGCGAATAGCCGCCGCCCGAGGGCAGCCAGTTGAGCCAGTTGGAAAAGATGACGATCAAAAGGAGACCGATGAGATAGAAGGGAATGGCGGCCAGGACCATGACCAGCGGCACGAACCAGGTCAAGAAGCGGGGTGCCGTCGGCCAGACCGTGGCGGCGCCGAGTGCCGTGCCGATGATGAACGAGAACAATGTCGCCGTGCCCAGCAGCGCCATCGACCAGGGCAGCGCCTCCAGCACGAGGGTGGAAACCTTCTCCGGGAAGAACGAGATCGAGATGCCGAGATCGAAGCGCAGCGCATCCCAGATCGAATAGAAATATTGCTTCCAGAGCGGCTGATCCATGCCGAAGCGGGCTTCATAGGCAGCGACGATCTGATCGATGCCTTGCATCGTGCCGCCGCTTTCGCCCATGGCTTGGGCGATGACCTCTTCGATCGGGTTACGATCGGTCAGGCGCGGCAGGACGAAGTTCAAGGAGGCGGCGAGCCAGATGACGAGCGCCAGGAGGCCCAGCCGTTTCAGAATACGCATAGGTTCGCCATCACCAAACCCGCCGCAGCCCAAAGAGGAGAGCGCTCCTTGAACGCCCTCCCTTCCAAATCTAGGATTGGGCCGGTACGAGATTGTGCGGCAGGTACGAGCCCCAGCCGCTGATGAAGCAGGAGATGCAGGGCGGGGTGTAGGGATTGTCCTCGCTCGGCCAGTTGGTCCAGTAGGTCGTGTTCATCGGCACGAGATGATAGGCCTGCTCGATCGGCACCTCGACCACTTCGCCGAACCAAATATCCATGGCTTCGCGGAACAGCGGCAGGATCTCGTCGAAGTTCTCGGGCGGGATCGTCTGCATTTCGGCAACCAACCGGTCGATCTCCGGATGGCTCCAACGGGCGACGAACATCGTGCTAGTGCCGATCGGCATCACGTTCGGCGTCGTGTACATGCGAAGCGTGTCGACGGGATCGAACACGCTGCCGCCATTATGGCCGAAGATGTGCCAGACGCTCTCGCCGTTCCGGAATTTATCGAAGCTCTCGGGGGTCTGGGAGAACTCGGCACAGAAACCGGCATTGATGAGTTGTTGGACGATGATCTGACCGATGCCTGCCAGATTCTGATGGGTTTCGATCGGGCCGCCGACGCATTCGCCTTCTTTCTCCCAGAGGCCGTCGTCGCTCATCTCATAGCCCGCCTCCTCCATCAGGCGCGCGGTCTCGTCGAGATTGTGTTCGGCGGCGCGGTGCTTCTCGACGATGTCCTCGGATGCCTCCATGTACTTCACCAGCGGCGCATAGGCAGGATAGGGCCAGGGATTGGGCGTATTGGCGCCATCCCAGGCGAAATCTATGATTTGCTGGCGATCGATGGCGAAGCGAACTGCCTCGCGCACACGCTTGTCCTGAAAGGGCGAATCCTCGATGGCGTGATTGAAATAGAGTGCGTGCGGCCACCAATCCATATTGCCGAGGGGCGGTTCATTGCCGGTGAAGGTCGTCAACGCCTCGTTTTGTGCGAGCGCACGTTCAACCAGCGCAGGGGACGACATCGACATGGTCGCGTCAGCCTCGTTGTTGATCATGAGCTCGGCCATACGCGTATTGTCGGATGCGGGAATGCTGACGATGCGCTCGACTGCCGGAAGGTCGCGGAAGCCGGCCTCCGCCCCCCACCAGTCGTCGCGACGATCCAGTATGATCTGCTCGGGGGCAGCCGAAACGGCCTTCCAGGCGCCGGTGCCGATCGGCCAGCCCTTTTCCTCGTCATACCAGGTGAAAGTCGCCGGATCCTCGACGTCCTTCCAGATATGCTCCGGCACCCAAACCAGACCGTGGCCGAAATAGTTGATCAGTTGGCGGAACGGGTAACGTGGATCGGGTCCGGCGAGATTGACCTTGACGGTCAGGGGATCGATCACCTCGACCGAGTCCACCTGCGTTGCCACCTCGACTGATTTCCGCATGTCGCCGGTGCCGCGGCCGTTCTCCAACAGCATGTTGTAGGTGAAGGCGACGTCCTCGGCATCGAACGCCTCGCCATCGCTCCATTTAGCGCCGTCCCGCAAATGGACCGTGACCGAGGTGTTGTCCTCGCTCATCTCGAAGCTTTCGGCGAGCCACGGGATCACCTCGCCCGTGAAATTGTTGAAGAAAAACAAGGGCTCGAAATGGTGCATGTGCCCATTCCGATACTCGCCGGCCAGATTATAGTAGTTGGCGTTGCGCGGCGTCTTGAGCGTCGGCGCACCCTGCGACCAACCCATCTGCACCAGGGTCCGCTCGCGCGGCACATCCTTGATTGACTGCGCCGAGGCTGTGCTGACAATTGCCAGCATGGCCACCGTCGAAACTGCGCCAAGCGCCAAGAGCCTAAAGCTTTTCATTTTCTGCCCCCCAATCCGGGTGAATTCGAACACTTTATACGATGTTCGGATACCACGCGGTCAGGTGGTCTTCAATGCATCTAAACCCAAGGCACGCCTTCGAGGGCGAAGCGAACGAACTGGTCGAGCATTGGCCGATCGGCGTCGGTTCGAGAAAGCGCCGATAGCGCCACCAGCTGAGCAGCGAGGTAGTGCGCCAGCGATGCCGTGTCGACCTCGGCATCGAGTTCGCCATCGCGCTTCGCCTGCTCGATTCTGGCCTCGAGCACCGGCAACGTACGCTGCTGCAACCGGCCCAGGGTCTCGGCGACAGGACCGCTCTCGAATTTGCCACAGAGCGCCGTGTCATTGAGCAAGCAGCCGCAGGGTGCATCGGGATCGAGAATACGGTCGATGGTCACACCCAGCCAGGCAGTCAGCGCTTCCCTGAAGGAGGATTCTTGCTGCAGCGCGAATTCACCCGGTACGCCATATTGTTCGTAATAGCAGGCGAGGCTGCGGGCGAAGACTTCTTCCTTGTCGCCGAACGCTTTGCACAAGGTCGGTTTGGAGACGCCGAGGGAGGCCGCCGCCGCATCCAGTGTCACGCCGTCGAAGCCATGCTGCCAGAAAAGCTTGGTGATCGCGGGCAAGTGTCCCTCGGGTTCAAATGTGCGGGGACGACCGGCCGGCATATTGTCTACTCACTGGTAACTTTTTCGTTGATCGGGATTGCATTGCAAACTAGCTATTAGTTACTCGATGGTATGAAACTAGCCAAGACCGCAGTTTGATCCGCCGTCGCGAGCAACCGACACAGCAAAGGATTCCGACCATGACTGGAAAGCTTGAGAACAAAATAGCCTTGGTGACGGGCGGCAGCCGCGGCATCGGTGCGGCCATTGCAAAACGCTTTGCGAAGGAAGGTGCCAAGGTAGCCATTGGCTTTAGCGCCTCCGAGGAGCGGGCGAGAGCTTTGGTCCGGCACATTGAAGCCGAAGGCGGCGAGGCACACGCGGTACAGGCCGATGGCGCCGAGCGCGGCACCGGCACGGCGGCGGTCAAGGCCGTTCTCGAGCGCTTCGGCGGACTCGATATTCTCGTCGCCAATGCCGGCGTGTTCGATATGATCCCGCTCGAAGCGACGGATGGCGAGGCCTATGACAGGATGTTCGACATCAATGTCCGCTCCGTGGTCGAGACGGCTCGGGCGGCGGCGAATGCTATGGGCGAAGGCGGCCGGATCATCGTCACCAGCAGCATCAACGCCGACTCGCTCTTTGTCCCCGGGATCGGCCTCTATGGCGCCAGCAAGGCCGCGATTTCCGCCTTCGTTCGCGGTTGGGCCCGCGAGCTCGGCCCGAAGGGCATTACGGTGAACGCCATCCAGCCCGGTCCGATCGATACTGACATGAACCCCGCTGATAGTGAATTCGCGGCCGGCATGCACGCGAAGATGCCCCTGGCGCGACATGGACGCCCGGAAGAGGTGGCGGCATTGGCGCTATTCCTCGCCAGCGACGAGGCCTCGTTCATCACCGGGGCCCGAATCAATATCGATGGCGGCGTTACGGCATGACGGCAGCTGCCTAGCTCAGCCTCGACTCGAACAAGCGTTGGATGGACCCGAATGGTTTGACCTCTGCCCGCGCATCCGCCTGAAACGGCGCACCTTCGCGCGGGCAAACCGCCGTCACCAAGCAGGGGCCGAACCGATCATGACCGCCACCCTCCTTCACGTCCTCTATCGCGTGGCGATCACGGCGGAGGCGATGTCCGCGGCCCTGTCCGCCGGCCGCCGCCAGATGGATTGGGTGGGGGTCTGTCTTCTCGCCAGCATCACCGCACTCGGCGGCGGATCGATCCGCGACATGCTGCTCGGGCACTATCCGCTGTCCTGGGTCGCCAATCCGCGTTTTCTCCTGGTCACGGAGGGGGCGGCGCTGTTCGCTGTCGGATGCCGATGTGCAGGCAAAGATATCCGATCAGTTCGGCTGAGTTGCCTGGACCGTTTGTCCTTTCGCATTCACTTCAAGTCGCGCGCGAGCCATCGCGTCGAGCACCGCGTCCTGGGTGAGTATCTCGGGTAAAATAATTCCTTCTGGCGCAGCAGGTCCGTAAACCGCATTGAAGGGAATTCCGAAGCGGTTGTTGGCTTCCAAATACCGGGCAATATTGTCGTCAGGCCTGGTCCAATCGGCCTGCATCGGTATGACATCGCCATCGATCAGCAGGCGTGCGACCTCGCCCCGTTCGATGACCAGGGCCTTGTTGGCTTTGCAGGTCAGGCACCAGTCCGCCGTGACATCGACGAAGACGATGCGGCCCTCGGAAATCAATCGCGGGATGGCACCTTGGTCGAACCGCACCCAGCCGATGTCGGCGTCCGATAGGGCGGCGATGTCCTGACCACCATCGCGATCGGTTGCCGCAAGGGGCGGTGCCAGGACCGATGCCGCCAGCAAGGGTATCGTAATGCCCCATCGCCACCTCGGCGATAGGGTTCGAGCAGGCAAAGCCAGGAAGACCAGCCCGCCGGCCAGAAGACCAATCACCAGAAGCATGGCGATTTGACCGGCGACACCGGACAGCACCCAGAGCAGCCAGACCGCGGTCAGCGCCAGGAGGACGCCGAGGCCGATTTTGAGCACGGCCATCCAGCGTCCGGGTTTCGGCAAGACCTTGAGCCATTGCGGCCGTGCCGCGATCAAAAGATAGGGCAAGGCCAGACCCAGGCCGAGCGCCGAGAAAATGACGACGATGTCGATCGAACTGCCGGCCAGCGCGAATGCCACTGCCGTTCCGAGAAACGGCGCTGAACATGGTGTCGCCAGCATGGCGGCGAAGCCGCCCGTCGCGAAATCGCCGGCGAAGGATGGCTGTCCCGAGGCATCGGCCAGCTTCGTGCTGGCTGATGCCGGCAAGTGGATGTCGAAGAGTCCGAAAAGATTGGCCGCGAACAAGGCAAGCATGGCCGTGAGCGCCGACAAGAAGATCGGATTCTGGAACTGTATCCCCCAGCCGACCGAGCCGCCCAAGGATTTGATGGCGATCGTGCCAATCGCCAAAACCCAGACGAAGGTCATGACGCCCAGTGCCGAGACCAGAAAACCTGCACGAAGCCGCGCGGTGCTTTGCCGCTCGGATTTGAGCGCGCCGCTGAGCTTGATCGACAGCACCGGCAGGACGCAGGGCATGACGTTCAGGATGAGACCACCGAGCATGGCGATCAGTGCGATCCACGCCAACTCCTGGAAACTTGAAGCCCTTGCCTCAAGCGCGAACGGTGGGGAAGGTGCGGCATCGGCCAGGGTTTCGACCTGCAAGGTGGCGGCGCGGGCCCCGTCCGCGATCGTCAATTGCACCGATCGGTCATCGCCGTCTCGCGACAGGATCGGCACGCGCGCCCAGAGCGACCTGTCAGCCTCGTCCAACCGGATATCCGGTGTCCCGAACGCGGTGGCTTGCGACATCTCGGGGAAAATATCGGGAGCCTTCATGGGCTCGGCGCTTCGTACCATCGCAACCAGCGCCTGACCGCCATCATCGATCAGGGCCACATTGCCGAGCGCAAAGCCGCTGTTGCCGCCGTCGTCGGGCACCCGGGCCGCATATTGCGAGATCAGGTCGGCGTCAGCCTGATTGAAGCCGACGCCCTCTCCAAGGCCGAGATCGAGAACGAAATCTTCGGGCACGCAAATGGCGCTGCACACGAGCAACTGCACACTGGCTTTGAGACGCACCGGCGCGCCAGCCTCGTTGAGCGCGATCTCGAGCGGAAACACCACCTCTTTGTCGTAGCCGAAATTCTCGATCCCGAAGGCCCGGAACCGGGTCGGCACGGGCCAGAGAAAGTCCACATTGGCGATATTGGACGAACCCTCCCAGTCGATCGCGGGTGGAATGCCGACCTCACCAGGCGAGCGCCAATAGGTTTTCCAACCGTCACCGAGTTGCAGGTGCAGACCCGCCGACAGTGTGGATGCGTTCGGCGCGATGCCGCTTTGTGCGGTAATCAGTCGGGCATTGACGGCTTCTGATTGATAGCTCGACGAGGCACCGGCAGACAGAGGTGCAGTCAGCGCCGCCAGCATCATCAAGGCGATCGTGCGAAATGTAATCAACATCTCGATGCTCGCTTCACTGGCTTGTCCTGATCAACGATAACGAAAACCATCCCTGAATAGATCTAAAACTTCGCGCCCTCAGGCGTCGAGCCTGGTGGGACGCAGTAGCAGGGCGTTACCGATCACCGAAACCGACGACGGTCTCATGCCGGCAGCGTCGAGATCAGGACCCCGAAAAACGGAACGGATAGAGCAGGCCAGCTGGAACGGGGATACTTTTTGAGGTCAACCAACATAAATAATCACGTACAAATTATGTCACGCATAGTCGCATGCGCTAGACGGCGGGCTCTCACGATACCGTTAAGTCACCTTTCACCAAAGTTAAGCCGGCACTCTCGATGCGCCATCGGCGCCGGCCCCAGGCCAATGCCCACATCGGCCTGGACCAAAGCCGATGCGTCATCGATGCTATCGCAACCGTTATACCCTCTCTCTGCAATTCTTCGATAAGACGCGTCTTGTCCTCGGGCAGCACATCGGCACGAATCTCGCCGATGCCGGATTTGAAGGCGACAGTCCTCGCCGTCCGCTCTTCGCCCCCGGCTTCGGCCTCGATGGGGCGAGCAAGGCCGCGATCTCGGCCTTCGTTCGCGGTTGGGCCCGGGAACTCGGCCCGAAGGGCATCACGGTCAACGCGATCCCGCCGGGCCCGATCGACACCGAGATGAACCCCGCCGACAGCGACTTTGCCGCCGGCATGCGCGCGATGATGCCCCTGACGCCCCATGGACGACCGGAAAAGATGGCGGCTTTAGCGCTGTCCCTCGCCGGCGACGAAGCCGCCTTCATCACCGGGGCCCGGGTCAATATCGACGGCGGCGTTACGGCATGACGCCGGCCGCGCAGCGCAGCGGGGTCCTGCCTTTGTGTCGAATGGGCCGGAAAGATTTGACCTCTGCTCGCACATCCGTCTGAAACGGCGCACCTTCCAGCGGGCGATCCGCCGTCACCAAGCAGGGGCCGAACCGATTATGAGCGCCATCCTCCTTCACGTCCTCTATCTCGTGGCGATCACGGCGGAGGCGATGTCCGCGGCCCTGTCCGCCGGCCGCCGCCAGATGGATTGGGTGGGGGTCTGTCTCCTCGGCAGCATCACCGCCCTCGGCGGCGGATCGATCCGTGACATGCTGCTCGGGCATTATCCGCTGTCCTGGGTCGCCAATCCCTATTTTCTGATCGTCACCTCAGCCGCGGCCTTGTTCACGATCGCCGTCGCCCGGTTCATGGATCGCCTGAGGATGGTATTCCTGCTATTGGATGCGGTCGGCCTCGTCGTCTTTACCATAATCGGTTGCAATATCGCCCTCGGCATGAGCCAGCCGATCATCATTGTCGTCGTTGCGGGCATGATAACCGGCTGCCTCGGCGGCGTCCTGCGCGACGTTCTGTGCAACGACATCCCGCTGCTGTTTCGAAGCGAGCTCTACGCCAGCGTGTCCATCGTCACCGGCGGGATCTATGTGGCCGGTCTCGCCGCCGGACTGCCGCACGGGCCGGTGCTCGCCGCAGCCATGGTGGTCGGCCTGACGATGCGCGTCCTAGCAATTCGCTACAACTGGCAGATGCCGAAATTCATCTACACCCATGAGCTGCATTGAGCGATCAACAGTGCCAAGACTGCGGTCAGCCGATCTTGACGTGGCGCGTGATCTGCCCGTTGCTCTCCCAATAGGTGTGTTTGCCGGTGATCCAGGGATCGTCCATCGCGGGCTGGATCTGGCCTGAATTGTCGATGGCGCGCGACGTGACCGTGTGTTCACCGGGCGTAGGCTCAGGCCAGTCCATAGACCAGATGGTCCATGCGAATTCCGCCTCTTCAGAGGTGTCAAGTTCCGCCGTCTGCCAGGCCCCGTCATCGATCTGCACCTCGACTTTCTCGATCGGTGCACCCCAGGCCGCTCCGGTGATAAGATAGCCAGCTTCATTCCGGGTGACCTTGGCAGGGGCGGACTTCAGATTGGTGCGGCCGACGGAAGTCTCGGCCCAGACCGTTTCGCCATTGTGAACTTCCTCGCGGATCGTGACATAGTTGCGACCCATAAGCAGGTTCATGAACCGGCGGTCGCGCAATTCGATGCGCTTCAGCCATTTGATATTGGCGATCCCATGCCAACCGGGCACAATGAGCCGCAGGGGGAAACCGTTGGCAGCCGGAAGCGCGGCGCCGTTCATCTCGTAGCAGATCAGAACGTTTGGGTTCATCGCATCTTCGAGTGACATGCTACGCGCGAAATTCTGTTGCATCACGACATCGCGAATTTCGTCCTTGAGCTCGACCTCGCCCGAATCGGTGCCCCAAAAAACCACCTCGATCGCATCGCTGGCCACGTTCGCCTCCTCGAGCACCGAAGCCAGTGGTGTGCCCGCCCAGCGCGCATTGCCGATCAAGCCCGTGACGAATGGACGACCGTGATTGCCTGAACATTCGACCGTGAAAATAACTTCCTGTCTAGGCCGGCTCTTGATGTCCGCCAATGTCAGGCTCATCGGATTTCCGACCAGACCATCGATCTCGAGGCTCCAATTCGCGGCATCGATCACCGGGCGGTCGAAATGCGAGATGCTGAAGAATTGGTTATTGGGCGTGATCCAGGAATCGAGCTCTTCCCAATTCAGCTGGTTCTGGATCGCGTCCGGTCTCGGATTTGGTGCTCGCTTGTCAAGCCAGGGAATGACCTCGTCGTCCGGACGGCTCGGAAAGGCGCGAGCGCTGCGCGCTGACTGCAGTACAGAGAACGCGGCCAAGGCCGCTGTGCTGTTGGAGATGAACTCTCGACGTGGGATATAGGACGACATTCCATTGCCCTTCCTGACGGACTTTTTGGGTACCTCGTTAGGAGCCGCACCCCATTTCCCGGTTTTCGACTCCAGTAACAATATTACCATATCAGCGGGTATACGACAAACTATCTTTGAAAAATAAGTACGGCGTCAAACAACGCGATCTTGCAAAGATATGGCCATGTATAAGATCAAATTCTTTAAGGCTTTGTCGCTTAAGGCAAATGCTCCTCAACCTTTGAGCTCCCAAATAATCGAGGAAGGCAGATACCCGATGACAAAAACTGAAATCGACGCCCGAATTTCGGCGGCACCTGGGTCGAAAAGAGGCTATGGAGACGGCATGCTGATGCTGACACCCTCCGATGACGAACTCTATGCGGCTCTCGTAACGCGCGACACCGCCTATGACGGGCTGGCGTTCGTGGGCGTCACGAGCACCGGCATTTTCTGCAGGCTCGTTTGCCCCGCCCGCAATCCAAAGCGCCAGAACTGCGTGTTCTTCGAGAGCGTTGGCCAGTGCCTGGATGCGGGTTTCCGGCCGTGCAAACGATGCCGGCCGCTGTCGCCGTTGAATGGTGCGGAGCCCATCGTCCAAAAGCTGGTCGAGGCGCTCGAAGCCGAGCCGGGCCGGCGGTGGCGGGAAGGCGACATCGCGGCAATGGGACTCGATCCCTCGACCGTGCGCCGCGCCTTCAAGCGCCAGTTGGGCATGACTTTTCTCGACATGGCGCGGCTCAGCCGCGTCCATAGCGGGGCCGAGAGCTTGTCGTCGGGCGGCAAGGTCATCGACGCCCAGCTCGATGCGGGGTTCGATTCGGGAAGCGGGTTTCGGGCCGCCTTTGGCCGGATGCTGGGGCAGGCGCCCTCACGCTTTTCCGGTGGCGAGCTGCTGCGCGCCGATTGGATCGAGACGCCCCTTGGCGGCATGATCGCCATCGCCGACAAGCATGCGCTGCACCTGCTCGAGTTCTTCGACCGCAAGGCGCTCCCCGCGGAACTCAAAACCCTGCAGCGAGATGCGAAAGGGGCCCTGGGCTTCGGACGCTATCCGCCGATCGATCAGGTCGAAGCGGAACTCAAGGCCTATTTCGAGGGCCGATTGGCGCGTTTTGAGACCAAACTGGCGCTTACGGGTAGTGAATTTACGCGCAGGGTCTGGGACGAGCTGCGCCGGATCCCACCCGGAGAGACCCGAAACTATGGCGAGATCGCCAGGGCCATCGGCCGGCCGAGCGCCACCAGAGCGGTGGCGCGGGCCAACGGCGCCAATCGCCTCGCCATCCTGATCCCGTGTCATCGGGTGATCGGTGCGGACGGAACACTCACCGGCTACGGCGGCGGCCTCTGGCGCAAGCGCCGGCTCATCGATCACGAGCAAAAGCTTTGCCGGGCTCTGACCATATCAGAAAGGCTCAAACAATGAACCAAGCCCAGAAAGCTCGAGATTTCGCTGCGCTTCATGTGCGAGGCGATCCGCTGATCCTCTACAATATCTGGGACGCCGGCAGCGCCAGGGCGGTCGTGGCGGCCGGTGCCAGGGCCGTAGCAACCGGCAGCCGGTCGGTCGCGGCGGCACACGGTTTCGACGATGGCGAAGCTATTCCGCTCGATTGGCTCGAGCGGATCGTGGCGCGGATCGCGACTGTCGTCGAAGCGCCTTTGAGCGTCGATTTCGAAGGCGGCTATGCCGAAGCGCCGGACGATATCGCCGGCAACGCCGCTCGACTCATCAATGTCGGCATGGCCGGCCTCAACTTCGAGGATCAAATCGTCGGCGGTGCGGGGCTCTATGGCGTACCGCAGCAATGCGATCGGATCGAGGCTATTCGCCGCTTCGCCGACGCGCTTGAAGTTCCACTCTTCATCAATGCGCGCACCGACCTGTTCCTGCAGGCCAAGGACCGCTCAGGGCCATCCGGGTCTGCTGGACGACGCCAAGGCGCGGGCCACTGCCTTCCAGCAAGCGGGTGCCAGTGGGTTTTTCGTCCCTGGTCTTGTTGATGAGAGCCTGATTGCGGAACTTTGCGCGGCAACGACGCTCCCGGTGAACATCATGATCATGGAAGGAGCGCCATCGATTGCCCGCCTCGCCGCACTCGGGGTCGCCCGTATCAGCTTCGGGCCGCTGCCGTTTGTGGCTCTGATGCAGGTACTGACCGACGACGCCAAGAACGCTTTCCATCCGAGCGGTGCACGACGCGACAAACCATAACGCATCAGCCTGCAGCACTGTCTTTGACTGAACGTTTCAGGATAGGGTGGAGATTACATCAGGTCCCGTTTATGCTAAGGTTTTCTCGCCTCAATGCAGCGGGACGACCGTCATGCAACACTATGCCGTGACCAGGAATGCCTGGAGGTCACGATGCGATCGGTGGGCCACACGGCTTGCCGCCACCCTGATCGCGTCAGCCCCGATTGACCACGACCAAAAGCTTTTCCGGGATCGCGTTTAGGCGAACCGGGGCACGATAGAGGGCCGATTGAGGTTCAGGACGGGGCCCGCACCTTGGCCGTCGAAGCCGTGCTCATTGAGCTTCGCCTTGGCCTTGCGGCCGACAACGATGGTGATGATCAAGGTTGCCAGAATGCCGGCTGCGAAAAAGGCGATGCGGGCGGTCGAGGTCTCGCCGGATGCAGCGCTGCCGCCCAGGGAGCCAAGCCAGACATAGAGGAGCGTGCCGGGAAGAATGCCGACTGCCGTCGCCATGATATAGGGCCAGAATTCGACGGAGATGACGCCGAGCACCCAATTTTGGAGGCTGAACGGGATCGCCGGCGACAACCGCAGGAGGCCGACCACGATCCAACCGTCCTCGTTGATCGCGGCGTCGACGGCACGGAAGCGCGGTCGCTCCTTCATGGCTCGTTGCACACGGTCGCGCAGCAGGTGCCGCGAGGCGAGGAAGGCTATCCCGGCACCGGCGACCGCGCCGAGGACGACGAGGGGAAAGCCCCACAAGCCGTAGGCAAGCCCGGCCGCGATCGTCAGGATCGCACTTGGCACCAAGGCCGCCGTCGCCAACGCATAAATGACCAGGAAGGCGATCCAGCCTGCCGTGCCTAGTCCCTGAAGCCAGTCTCGATAGGCCTGGGCCCAGGCCTGCACGGGCAAAAAGAAGCTCGCCGCGATCAAGCCCACCGCAATGAGGGAGACCGCTCCCCATTTGAAGTAGGCCGGAATTCCGCCTGCGTCATCGCCGTTCCGCCCGGATGCTTCGCTATCTGATTTTTGCATCGATCCTTCACTCGACGGAACCATGTGTGTGTCGTGTGCTAAACTTGATGGCCGGGCGATCGTTTCCAGCATGAGATCTCACGAGGCGGCGACTGGAGCGCGACGTTGCATCAGCGGGGACATCGGCTTAGCGGCCGGGCTTACCGCCATCGCGGCATTGTTGATGATCGGCCGGCCGAACCATGGTATGGAATGCGGGTCTTCGTAGCGGGAGGATGTGCATGGTCCAAGGTCCGGTCTTCAGAGAATCCTGGGGGTGGCGAGATGCCTTACCGACCTTGCCGATCGCCAGCGTGATGATGGCGATCGTGCTGGTTCTGGGCAGCGGAAACCTCACAGTGCGCGCCGAGCTCTATTCGCAGGAGACGATTCGCGCCGAGATGCAGCGTTTCTATCGGGCCTATCTCGACCGCGAGCTTGACGACGGCGAACTCGATCGGGTGGTCGAGGAATATGTGGCGTAATTCGGCGAGAATGGCTGCGAGACCGCCTGCGTCCAAGCCCTGG
>JBGSYN010000241.1:0-4714 GCA_041750975.1 Geminicoccaceae bacterium
ATAGGGGTCCTTGAGCGACAGGCGAACGTCCGCTGCGTCCCGCGTGGCGCGCTCGACGCCGTCGACCAGACGGTGCAGCCGCCGCTTGTGAATGCCGGTCCAGGTCTGGATCGGATCGACGACGACGCCGATTATCGTAGCGATCAGGGACAGAACCACGATCATGAGAGCAATGCCGAGGACGATCCAGGCAATCGGAGTGTCCACACCGACGAGCCCATACCACGCTTCGCCGGCCCACGGTCCGAGCCAGAATGAATTGACCGCCTCGTCATGGGCGTAGCCCGAGGCGAGGATCGGGCCGAGCGAGATCGCACCCGGCGTCAGCCGGTCAAGCACGAGAAACCCGAAGGTCAGGGCTGCGAGCCCCGCTGCGAACTCGGCGACAGCATCCCTGGCTTCGAGATAGTCGCCGACCAGCCGGCCGATCCGGGCGCGCCAGCGCAGGCGCTCTTCCTCGGGGATGGACTGCTCGAGGCTATCGAGCTGCAGCAGTTCAGCCGCAAGAACGTCGCGGATACGGCGGCGCAGCGTCGTCGGGACCGAAATATCCAAAGCGACGAGGAGCTTTCCGGCGCGCCGCAATCCGATTCTCGCCAGGACCAAGCCTGTCAGATGTAGAGCGAGACGGGGCCCGACGAGAAAGAGGTTGATCGGCGACAGGAAGATATCGGAGGCGAAGGATCTGCTATGCAGTAAAGCCGATCCGCCCAGCCCGAAATACCGCGCGCAGAAGGCTGGAATGTCGGCGCGCACCGATGCGAAATGAGCATCGATCGCCGGCCCGGCGTTCATGTCATGGTCTCGTAAAAAGACCGCAGCACGTCGAATGCGGCTTTTTTGGTGTGCTTGTCAGCCGCGATCAGACCCTTGCGATTGAAGCCCTGTTGCAGGCTGTTCTGCCGGCGCATCGTGCGAAAATCATAGAGCAGCCATGGGCAGAGGCCGGCGAGTGCCTTGATGCCACTCAGAACGCGAATCTGACCGCGATAGACCGCCGCCATCTTGTCTTCCGTGAACAGCCGATCCTCGGCCCCGCGCAGCCCGGCAACTGCATCCGCCCCGGTTTCGGTGACGATCAGCGGTTTGCCGAGATCGTAGTTGCGTCCAATCGCTTCAAGTTCGGCGAAATCCGGATCGTACCAGCCGTAATATTCATTGATACCAATGACATCGAGATGCTCTGCGAGCCTGTCTTCGACCCGCGCATCCTCCTTGTTGACGAGGCAGGCTGCCGAGATCAGGCGCGAAGGATCGAGACCGCGAGCGATTTGGACGAGTGCCGCCATGAAATTAAGGCGGGCATCCGTATCGGGATTTTCATTGCCGACGCCCCAAATCACGACGCTCGGGCGATTGCGGTCTCTCAGGATCAGCTCGGCAAGCTGATTGCCGGCATCCGCGAGGGTCGCTTCATTGGCGAAATCGATCGCCCAATAGACCGGAATTTCCTCCCAGAGCATCAGGCCAATTTCGTCCGCAATCTCAGCCGCGCGCTCATGATGCGGGTAATGCGCGAGGCGCATGAAATTGCAGCCCAGTTCCTTGGCGTGCCCGAAGCGGCGGCGGATGTCGCTTTCCGAGGTGACGCGACCGCTCTCGGCATCGTCCTCATGCGCACAAATGCCTTTGAGGAAGATCGGTTCGCCGTTGAGTAAGATCGTTTCCCCTTCGCATCGAATTTCCCGAAAGCCGATGCGGTCGCGCGCGATATCGCCCTCATACTCGGCCTCGAGTTCGTAGAGCACCGGCTCATCGGGCGACCAGAGCTCCGGCTCGGCATCGACCACGGCAAAGCCAATCCCGTCGACGATCGAGATCTCGAATTCCGGGATGAGGCGAAAGATGCGGATTTTGGCTTTGCCCCCGACCGCATCGGAAAGCCGGATCTCGATCGCAATCCTTCGAAACTCCTGGTCCGGCACGAGGTGAACGAAGAGGTCCCGAATGAAAACCGGAGGCAGCGAATAGAGGGCCGGTTCCCGATGAATGCCGCCATAATCGAACCAGTCGATATGGTACATCGGGACGCGATCGGGCCTCCGGCCGTTGTCGACACCGATCAACAGGAAGTTCCGTTCCTCGATAAAATCGGTGAGTTCGGCGCAGACCGGTGTCGAACCGCCTAAATGATTGCCGACGAACCGACCGTTCAAAAATATCTTCGTCTCGTAGTTGGCGGCACCAAGGCGCAAAAACACGCGCTCATCCGCCATTTCAGCCCTGTAGTCGAACCAACGACTATACCAGACCCTTCCTTCATAGTGGAACAGGTTCGGGTCCTGCATATTCCAAGAGGACGGCACGAGATGGGTGATTCCGGTATGGGCGTCGTAGTCCCAGGGAATGCTCCGCCCCTCCAGCGGCAGATGACAATCGCGCACCCAGCCCTGGCGCAAGCCTTCCTCGAACGGGTCGATCGTGAAGTTCCAGGGACCGTCGAGACTTCGTGCCTTGCGGCCACGAACATGCAGCGTCGTCCTATGGTCCAGATTGCGCCGGTCGAACGCTGCACCATAACTTTCATCGTGCAGGTGATCGATCTGGTTGCTGGCGCGAGCCTTCGACCTTCGGGGGGCTTCGGCCATCAGGCGACGAGACGGCGCGGCGAGACATAGCCGATGCCCGCCATCCTCCGGAAGCCCCAATGACGCCAGCCCGGCCAGAGGCAGTCGGCGATCATGGCGATCGCAAGGCAGCGAAAGAAGGTCGCAAAACAATTCGAAAGGCCTTGGGGCTCTTCGTAGCCACTGATCCAGCCATCGAGCTTACGCACGCCTTCGCGCCCATCGGCAAAGCCGCCATCCTCATTCTGGTGATCGAGAACAGCGATGAGCTTGGCGCCGAGCCAATTCCTGACCTCTTCGCGGCGGTAACCCGTGAGGCGGTCGAGATGGATCAGAATATCGACAGGATCGACATCGAGGCAAGCGGTTTGCGCCTCTCGCGGCAGGGTCAGGCAATAATCGGCCATGCGTTCGGCCAAGGGAACCTCACGCTCACGGGCATAATAGAGGTGGAGATTATGGGTGGCTCCAGCCATCGCCTCGACGGCATATCGTGGGTTGACGGTCTGGCCTACGCCCCAGAACCCCGTCGCCGGCTCCTGGTTCCGATCATGCCATTCGAGCAGCAAATCGAGGGCGTGAGACGCTCTGGCGGCGCGCAGCTTCGGGCCGAAGCGCTGCATCAACAAGAGGAAGCTGCCGACATTGACGATATTGTTGCCTTCCTGCCAGGGATCCCGGAGATCGCGGTGGCCGAGCCAGGCATGCAGATAGAGCGGGTCGAGAAAGGGTTCGGCAAAGGCGAGATTGGGATGGTCGAGGCGATCGATCGCATCCAGAGCGCCGAGCGAGTAGTTGGTCAGGTGAAAACTGACATAGCCCACGGTCTCGAGATAGTTGACCTTCTTGAAGATATCCTTCGAGCGCATATTGGGATTCGAGAAGCGGCCATCGACCTGGGCGAAATCCTCGATGAATTGCGCCAGGGCATCGCGCTCGCGCCGATCGAGCCGCCAGGTCTCGCCTAGCAGATTGAGGCACATGAGACCGTCATAAGTGCCGGCCAGCAGCACGCCCGGCCAGCGCACCGGATCATGTTGCGCGCTGGTGCGAAAGACACCCTTCGGATGACCCGGCGCCTGCATCGACCATACCCAGGACGCCGCTTTCGCCATCGCCTCCTGGATGCGGGCCCGAAGCGCCTCGTCCCGCTCAACACTACCAGCGGATGCTTCGCGCTCGCTCAAACGGTCAAGGGCTCGTGCCATGGCGCCATTCCTCGGTCATCGGTTGCCGAGAATAGCGGGTACGATCGATCCTGCCAAATTTCTCAGTGCAGCATCAGCTGCGTCCGAAAGCCCTCGCGATCAGATAGTCGAGCGAGATCTTGCCCGGACCCAGCGCCAGGATCGCAAAGAGTATGGTCGCCCAGAACAAGTGAGCGTTCAGCCAGGCATCGGGAAAGACGAAAAACTGGATCACCATGGTCATGACGAGCATGCCCAGGGCGCTAAGGCGGGTCAGCAGCCCAAGGATCAGGAGGACGGGAAGGACATGCTCGGCGACCGCCGTGATGTGGGCGGTCAGCACCGGAAACGGCATGCCGAACTGGTCTTGGAAGATGAAGGACTGGGCCGGCGTGAGCGCGAAAATGTCCCAGCCCTCGACCTTGGTTCTGCCGGATCGCCAGAAAACGACGGCCACGGGCAGGCGCAGCGCCAGGAGCGCCAAAGGCCCCAGAACATCGGTGATGCGCTGATAGAAATCGTCAATATTTCGATAGAGACTGCCCACGATCCAATTTTCCCATGATTGTCTTTCCGGCCTGCCCAAACCTAGAGTGCGCGCAGGACACCGCCTGAAAGGATCGCCTTCCAGGCCGTTCCGCCATCGAACGACGGATCCGACCTTCGGGCCGCGTCAAAAGCTTCGCCAACAGCAGCACCGCTCAAAATCTGGCCGATGAATACCTCATCAGCGCCCAGAAGGCAGCGGACCTCGACTTCGAACCCGGGCCGCGTTACCAGCGCCGTCTCCGCTCTGCCGAGAATGGCGCTTTGCTGGGAATACGTGTCCGTCGCGTTCGCCTCATAGATGGCGACGATCGGATGCGCCGAGCGAACCAAACGCGTCGCGGCATGGGGCTTGAAGCAGTGCTCGGCCAGCGCCTCGCCGAGCCGCTCGATATCGGAAGGCATGAAACAGGG
>JBGSYN010000242.1:0-3863 GCA_041750975.1 Geminicoccaceae bacterium
TGCCGTTCGAGAGCGTGGCAATCGTGTAGCGTCGCTTCAACCGGGTCAGGCCCGGCACCGAATCCGGCCAGGGCTCGAGGCGATGCCAGACGCGATTGATGTGGCGAACGTCATCGGCACTCAGTTCGCCCAGGCCGAAGCTCTCGATGAGTTTGCGCAATTCCCTCTCATGCAGATCGTCGAGGCGGGTCCAGGGGAATGTTCCTTCCCGCACCTTTTGCATGTTGGGCTGATAGGCGGCACGCCAGGCGTCGGCCAACGCCGCCCAATCGGTTTTGAGGCCCTTCCCCTCGCCCCATTGCCCGAGGTCTTTGACAATGCTGGAGCGCCAGTCGACGACGGTGCCGAAAACGTCGAAAACCAGCGCCCCGCTCCTGGCCGGCGGCATGATGGGCGGCTAGTTCCGTCCGAAGCCGCCGAGCAGCCCCTTCACGCCCTCTTCCGCCTTGCCCTTAAGATCGCCGGCCTTGTCGGCCGCCCCGCCCGCCGCATTGCCGGCGCCACTCAACGCACCGCCCACGGCGCCGCCGATGACCTCACTGACATTGCCGAAGGCATTGAGATCGAACTGCGCCTGGAGATCCTCGAGCATTTGCGGATTGACCTTGAGCTGATCGACGAGGGCGCCGACATCGGCTGCATCGGTGATCGCGCTGGTGAGATTGCCCCCGACATCGAGCTGGATCTTGGGCTCCGCCCACGGTCCCGAGATGACGACGGGAATGCCGGCCTTCAATCCCTCACGCGTCGCGTCCTGGCCTTGCAGCGTCGATGCGAGCTGCGGCTTGATCGAATAATCCAGGGTCTGCTGCGGCAGGTCGACCTTGCCGGCACCGGCGAGACGCAGGATCGGCGCTCTGAGCGCCAGATCATTATTGGTGAGCACACCCTGCTCGATCGTATAGGTGCCGCCAAGCTCTGCGAAGTCGGTCCGCTTTGGAGCATCGGCCTCGCTGTTGAGACCGAGGCTCATTACCCGGCGCATGAATGCCCCGATATTGAAACCGAGGATTGCCCCGTCGCTCACCAGAATGGCGCCGTCACCATTGAGATTGTCGATGATCGCCTTGACCGAATTGCCCGAGGTCGTGAGGTTGGCGCTGACATTGCCGGTGCCCTGAAGCCGCTCGAACTGCGCGAATTCGGCGAGGATCGGCAAAAGCGCAATATTGTTGGTCTCCAGATCCACGGCAAAGCCGGGCGGCTGATCGGCATCGGTATTCGCTGTCAGCGTGGTGTTGAGCGTCCCCTCATAGAGACCGAGATCAACGAGCCTGGCCTCGGTCTTCAGGGCATCGGCCGTGACCAGCGCCTTGATGTTGTCAACCGTCACTTGCGGCGTTTTGAGAGATGCCATGGCGATATCGACATCGAGGTCCGCCGGCACCGGCAGGGGTAAATCGAGCGGCTCGTCCGGCCAGCCTGCAGCGGCGGGCTTGTCGGCTGCCGCTGCCTCATCAGACGGCCCATCGCTCGATGCCGGCATGTAGGGCGAAAGGTCGATTTCGCCGAAATTCATCGTCACCGCCACGGCAGGACGCTCGCCCGACGCATCGGCGTGGATCTCGCCCTCGCCTTCGATGGCGTCGACCTTGAGCACGAGATCGGTGACATCGATCTTTTGATCGCCGGCAGCGATGCTCGCCGTCAGGGAGGCGCTGCTCAATGCGGGCTCAGGAATCTCGAGCGGCTGCCCCAACCAGCTCGCAAGCTCACGAGGGCCGGAAAGCTGTAGGTTAAGCTTGCTCTGGGTGCTCTGGGCGGTCGGGTCCAAGGCGCCGGTCAAGGCCAGATCGAGGCCAGGTGCCGTGAGCTTGACATCGATATCGCTGGCCTCGCCGGCTGCCAGCGAATCGAGACTGGCGATTGTCCCGTCGAGGATTGCCGCCTGGCCATCGCTCTCGACATTGCCCGCCAGTTTCACGGGCGAAGTATCACTGTCTTGAATGACTGACAGACTGACATTCTCGAACCGACGCTCGGTGCCGTCCTGTTTGTTGCGGACGACGACCAGACCGTTTTCGATGCGGATCTCGGGGCGCACCGGCAATTCCATGTCATCTCCGCCGCCTTCGTCTTCGGACCCGCCACCGTCATCACCGCCATCATCCGAGGCCGTCTTGAACTCGTAATTGCCGCGTCCGTTTTCGTCGATCTCGATATAGATCTCGGGCCTCTGCACGGTCAGGACCAAAGCGGATGGCGAGCCTGTGACCACACTCCAGACACTGACATCGGCCTCGATGCTCTCGACCGTCGCGAACTCCGGATCTTCGGCCCATTCGGCATTGTCGATCGCCACACCGGTCGCGGTAAAACCAAGAGGCGGCCAGCGCTTTAGCTGCAGATCCGTAATCGTGACCGCGCGCCCGGTCGCATCGGCCATCGCCTGCTGCACCTGATCCTTGAGGAGAGACGCCGGGATCAGCGCATACGCGCCAACGGTAACACCGATGACAATAAAGACCAGCACCAACAGGATCTTCAAAATCCTACCCACGGCATTCTCCCAAGATTGCTAACGGCCAATATGGCGATGGCCGGGTTGTTCGAGGCGTTATTCGCCTGCCAATTCGCTGCCGCTTGATCTGCCTCTTTTCAAGGCAATTGCAATGCCCGGTGGTTGTTTCGGCCCGATGCCGGATCGTCCTGTTCGCCTGATCTTCCGAACAATATTACCTTGAACCGCTATCAGAATGAAACTCGCTGACTGACTTGCCATCGTCGATCCGTGCACCTAAATGCCTTCATTGAAGACATCAACTCTGCAGGCATGGATGATGGCGCAACTTACCGTACGCAAGGTCGACGAGGAGATCGTCCAGTCGCTCAGGCAGCGGGCTGCGGCTCATGGGCGGTCTGCTGAAGCCGAACATCGGGAGATTCTCCGAGAAACGCTGCTAGGCGACAGCCGCACCTTCAAGGACCGTGCCGCCGCTCTGCGCCAACGCCTTCGTTCGACCAAGGACAGTACCGATCTCATTCGCGCTGATCGAGATCGCGACAATCTCGCGTGACCAGCTGTGTCGTCGACGCCAGCGTCGCCGTCAAATGGCTGGTGGAGGAAGAATTTTCGGAGCAATCGTCGCGGCTCCTCAACAGTTCCTACACACTGCTATCGCCTGAGCTTTTGTTCGCCGAAGTGACGAATGCGTTATGGGCAATGTGCCGACGCGGTGACATGAACCATGCCGATGTCGCCGACGCCATCGAGGTCTTGAAGACGGCGCCTATCATGACACCCGTTTCGATGCGCCAGCTCGCAGCACCCGCAGGCCGTCTTGCGATAGACCTCAAGCATCCCGCCTATGATTGCTTCTATTTGGCCCTCGCGTTGCATGAACATTGCCGTGTCGTTACGGCAGACACCCGCTTCTACGAAGTAGTTCAGCGTCATCCCTACCTCACGCAGCGGATCACTCACATCGCGGACGTCACGTGACGCGCTCTCGAGCACCTCGCGAACGTTCCAGCCTCTGAACACCCGTCCCTACCCCAAAGCACAAGCCCTGCCGCAAACTCCTCCCGGTTTGCTTGTGGCGGGTCTGAAACGGATCGGATTGCCTCGGGACCAAACCTCCCGTACAGTTCCGGAAACCATAAAGATAAAAAAATCAGTCCGAAGTCGTGCCCACAACGAGACGCGACACAATGCTTCATCTCAAGGACGACGCATTTGAGTTTCTAGTCGGTAAAGAACCGATCGGTGATCGTCGGCATCTCGATGAGACCAGTACAGTCCAAATCAAGGGCTACATCGATGCTTACAATGATTTGGTCGGCCTCGAAAAACCGGAAGCGCTGCTCACGCTTGGACGGGATCTCTATGATTGGCTGAACGGTACGACCGGCCAACTCGATCG
>JBGSYN010000243.1:0-2066 GCA_041750975.1 Geminicoccaceae bacterium
GGCGGCGCCTTCGTCCCCGGTGCGGTGATCGGCGGTGCGGTGGGTGCTGTCGCCGGCTTCGTCTATGACGACGTCCAGCGCCGCGACGCGGAACTCTCAATAGAAGGCCAGTAGACTCCGGGCGAAAAGTTCCGAGGGCAGCAGCGGTCCGCGTTTGAGTGGCACTGCCCCGGAGTGGGCGGCATTGCGCAATACCTTGATCTGGCGCCGTGCGATCGAGCCTTGGAGCAGTGCCGCCGAGGCTCTTGACGGCGCGCCGGCGGCGGCGATCTTCATCTGACCGAGCTGCGTCGAGGCGCGATCGAGAATGGGCGTCGTGGTCAGCCCCTGGGGCACCAGCATTCGCCCCTGGCTCGCATAGGCCTCGGCCGCGCGAACGATCCCGACGAGCCCGTAAGCGGTGCCCGCATGCCGTGCTGCCTGTTGCCATCGACCGCCGGTGATCGCCCGCTCGATCATGACGTTGAGATGGCCCGAGGTCGCCGCAACGAAGGCCTCGAGCTGATCGAGGTCTTCCGGTTGAAGTCGGTCGATTTCGGTCTCGCGGGCGTCGATCAGGGCTTCGAGGCTTGCTCGATCCACAAGCCCCGCGGCGAGGGCGTTCGACAGCACCTCGACCACCGGGTGCCGGCGCGGTCTCCCCTCGGCCGCTTCCTTGAGGGCGTCCCGCCACCATTGATAGCGGATCATGCCGAGCATCGGCTCCGAGGCGATCTCCGGAACGCGCGCCAGCTCGTGATTGAAGAGGATCAGACCGAGGATCAGCGAGCGATACTCGGCTGGCGCGAAAATCGCACAGAGGAAGCGATCCGGATCCTGCCGCCGGGCTTCCTCGACCAGAAATCGATCGTCGCTCGGCACCTTTGTCCTCGTTGCCAATTCCGCTCCTGACCTTCATATGCTGCGGGGCATGGACGAACCCAACACAACGGTACCGGTGCCCACGGATTTGGAGCGCTGCCGCACCATCGCCCTCGCCCGGCCGAGCACGCTGGTGCGCGAGGCTGCCGCCCTGGATCGGCTCAAGCAGGATGTCTTCATCCCCTGTTACGCGGCGATGCGGATCATCGACGATCTGATCGACCAGGACACGGATGACGGAGCCGCGAAACGCCGGCGTCTGGACCACTGGCTCGAGCGGGCCCTGCAGGCGGGCCGGGGCGAGGCCGTCGATCGGGGCGTCGAGCCGGAAGACGCTATATTCCGCGAACTCGCGCGAGCGCTCGTGCGCCTGGATCTCCAGGACAAGCCCTGGCGAGCGCTGCATCGATCGATGATGCGCGATCTCGACCAGGAAGCGATGCGGAGCTGGTCCGATTTCGAAACTTATTGCGAGGGTGCTACCGTCGCACCGACCTTCATCTATTTGATGCTGTTGATCGGCCGCCCCGACGGCGATGGCCTCTCCTGCAGCCTCGCTGCCGAGAACGTCTGGAGCCATGCGCGGCATCTCGGCACCTTCTGCTACCTCGTTCATATCATCCGCGACCATCGTGCGGACGCCCGGTCGGGAGCCCGTCTCCTGACGATTCCCGAAGCAGCTTTCGCACCTGGATTCGCTACGCTCGACGACCTCGCCGGCTCATGGGCCGCCGCCGAACTCGATGATCCGGGACGCGACGTCCTCCGGGAACTCGATCGACGCGCCGGCCTGATCGAACCCCAGGCCCGCCGATCGGCGCAGGGGCTCGGCGAGCAGATGGCGCCGACCGAACGCCGGATCCTCGAGCAGGTTTTCGACCATTACCGGCAGCTTCGCGGGACTTTGCGGCAAACGGTTCTGCGGCGCTGATCGGGAACTCTTCCGGTCGGCCGCTCTTTTCTTAAGGACGGCCAATGCTTATGTGTCGGCTGTAATGGCCCATTCAAAACTGTGAAAGCGAGGGAACGATGGCCTTTGAACTGCCCGATCTGCCTTATGACTACGAGGCCCTGGCGCCCCACATGTCGTCGCAGACCCTGCATCTGCACCATGACAAGCACCATCAGACCTATGTCACCAATCTCAACAATCTGACCAAGGGCACCGAATTCGAGGGCAAGAGCCTCGAAGAGATCGTCCGCGG
>JBGSYN010000244.1:0-42596 GCA_041750975.1 Geminicoccaceae bacterium
CGGCGGAGGCCGGCGAGGCGGAACGCGCAGCGGGCATCCTCGAGGAAGTCGCCGGCAACGAGGCGACCGATCCGCTGCTGCGCGAGGTCGCCGTTTTGGCGCGCGTGACACGTGATTTCGATGTACTGTCGCCCGCAGCCATCATTGCTGAACTCGAACCTTTGACCCAGCCCGGCGCTCCGTGGCGCCTGCTGGCGCGTGAGCTCACGGCTCTGGCCTTGATCCGCGATGGCAAAGTCAGCGAGGCGCGAGAAATCCTGACCGGTATCGCCGAGGATTCCGAAGCCACTCCCGGTCAGCGGCGGCGCGCCAATGAGTTGGCGGCCGCACTCGACGACAAGGGGGAAGGCGCCAGTTGATCCGGCATTGCCCTATCCTGGCGTGCTGCCTCATGGCCAGCGCTTGCGGTGGCTACTTCGGCGCCGGTGAAGAAATACCGCTCCCGGGCGAGCGCATTGCGGTGATGCTGATCGACGAGGACGTCAGTGCGGATCCGCGTATTGCCGAGGTCGACATTGTTCTGCCGCCGCCCCAGGTGAACCCCGACTGGCCGCAGAACGGCGGCAATGCGGCCCATGCCATGCATCATCCGGCGTTGCCGGACACCATCACTCAGGCCTGGCGCATCGATATCGGCGAGGGTAGTTCCGGTTCTTCGCGGCTGCTGTCGGAACCGATCGTCGTCGGCGGGCGGGTCTATACCGTCGACGCCGATGGCGAAGTCAGATCGTTTCAGGCGTCGAACGGTTCCAGCATCTGGTCGTTTCAGCCCGATGCCATGGACGATAGCGACCGTCTGCGCGGCGGCGGGCTGGCATTCGGCGATGGCATCCTGTTTCTGACGACGACCAATGGCGAGGTGTTCGGCCTCGATCCCGACAGCGGCGTCGAAATCTGGAATCAGCAGCTGTTCGCGCCGATCCGCGGCGCCCCGACCTTTGTCGATGGCCGCCTCCTCGTCATCACGGCCGATAATCAGATGGTCGCACTCGCTGCCGCGAGCGGCGACGTGCTGTGGCGCCATGCCGGCCTGTTCGAGCAGGCGGCGATCCTTGGCGGCGCATCGCCGGCCTCCGACGGAACGACCGTCATTACCCCGTATTCCTCGGGCGAGATTTTCGCCTTGCGGCTCGAATCCGGGGCGACTATCTGGTCCGATACCGTGATTCGACCGCGGCGGACACTCGCCATCGCCAGCATCACGGACATCAATGGCAGTCCTGTGATCGACCGGGAGCGGGCGATCGTCGCCGGCAATGGCGGCGAGATGGCGTCGCTCGATCTCAGGCGAGGGACTCGTGATTGGGATGCCGAGGTGACCTCGGTGGAAACGCCATGGGTCGCAGGCGACTATATCTTCATCGTCACCGAGCGCAGCGAAGTCATCTGTCTGTTGCGACAGGGCGGCCGCATCAGATGGGTGACGCGCCTCGCATTGCTGATCGATCCTGACGATCCCGACACCCGGAAGGTCAGATGGACGCGGCCAATACTGGCGGGCGATCGGTTGATTCTGGCAAGTTCCACCGGCGAGATCGTCAGCATGTCACCCTATACCGGTGAATTCCTCGGCAGAGTCGATGCGCCGGCGCCGGTCAAGGTGGCACCGGTTGTTGCCGACAACACGCTTTATGTTATGACCGAAGCAGGCGATCTCCTGGCTTATCGCTGACGCTCCTTTCCGGGTCCTGACATGTCCGCACCATCTCCCAAGGTCGCCATCCTCGGCCGGCCCAATGTCGGCAAATCGACATTGTTCAACCGTCTGACACGAAGTCGTCGTGCCCTCGTCCATGACACGCCCGGTGTCACCCGCGATCGGATCGATGGCGAGGCCAGGCTCTCGGACCTCGAATTCTCCGTGATCGATACCGCTGGCCTCGAGGTCCATAAAGCGAGCCTCAGCGAGCGGCTTCGTGCGCAGTCCCTGAAGGGACTGGAGGAGGCCGATCTCGGTCTCTTGCTGGTCGACGCCCGCGATGGCATTACCCCGCTCGATCAGGAGATCGCCGAACTGCTCCGCCGGCAAAACAAGCCGGTGATCCTGGTTGCCAACAAATGCGAAGGCAAGGCGGTCAGGGCAATGGCGCAGGAAGCGTGGTCGCTCGGGCTTGGCGAACCCATTCTGATCTCGGCCGAGCATAATGAAGGGCTCCTGGAGCTGGCGGATGCCATCAGACCCTATTTCGCGGTTGCCGAGGATCCGGATGACGCGGCCGAAGATGAGCAGGATCGGCCAATCAGGCTTGCCATTGTCGGCCGCCCCAATGCCGGGAAGTCATCACTGGTCAATCGCCTGGTCAAATCCGAGCGATTGCTGACCGGTCCGGAGCCGGGACTGACCAGAGATTCCATCGATGTTGCCTGGACCTGGAAAGGCCGCAAGATCGAGCTTGTGGATACGGCGGGGCTCAGGCGACGGGCGCGGATCGACCAACGCCTCGAACAGATCTCGGCCTCGGCGACGATCACGGCAATCCGGCGAGCCCATATCGTCCTATTGATGGTCGATGCCCGCGAAGCCTTGGAAAAGCAAGACGTGACGATCGCCAATCTCGCGCTGGATGAAGGCCGGGCGCTGGTGCTGGCCGCCAATAAGTGGGATCTGGTGCCTGATCCTGATGCCGCCGTCGCTGAGTTACGCTTTCGCGTCACCCACCGCCTGAGCCAGGTCAAGGGCCTGCCGGTGCTCCCGATCTCGGTTGTTACCGGCAAGAACATGGATCGCCTGCCGGACCTGATTCTCGAAGCGCATGACCGCTGGAACACCAAGTTTCCGACCTCGGCGATCAATCGCTGGCTGATGGATGCGACCAGCAAACACCCGCCGCCCATGGTGCAGAACCGAGTCGTCAAGTTCCGCTATGCGACACAGACGGCCATGCGGCCGCCGACGATCACGCTGTTTTCCAATAAACCCGCGGACACTATGACCGCGAGCTATATGCGTTATCTCGAGACCAGTTTCCGAGAGGCCTTCGAACTGCCAGGCGTGCCGTTACGCTTTGCCGTCCGCCACAACGCCAATCCTTATGCGCCGCAATAGAGGCACTAGGCGGGACGGTGGTTCAGCTCGCGGCATAAGGAACCGGTGAGACGACCTCGTCCGTCGACGGCGTCCCCTCCGTAAGCCGCTTCAGGAACCGGTTGCGCCAGGCGTGGATATCGTTCTTGCGCACGCCTTCGATCATTCGCCGCCAGCGTTCGCGGCGTTCCTCCACGCCCATGATGAGAGCGGAATGCAGCTGTTCGGCGACTTGAGCGTGATCGTAGGGATTGACCACGATGGCGCCGTCGAGATAGCCGGCGCAGCCCGCAAAGCGTGAGACGACGAGGGCCCCCGGGGAATCCTCGAGCTGGGCCGCGACATATTCGAGCGCGACCAGATTCATGCCGTCCCGCAACGAGGTGACGAGACAGACGTCCGACATCCTGAAAAAGCCGGAAAGTGCCCTGCGGCTATAACTTCGATTGATGTAGCGGAGCGGCACCCAGTCGGCTTCGCTGTAGGTGCCGTTGATATGGCCGGCGAGACCTTCGACCGATCGCCTGAGGTCCGCATATTCCGGCACCTGCTCACGCGACGGCGCCGAGATCTGCATGAAGGTGACGGCGCGGCGCTGACTCGGATAATCCTGCATCAGCAGTTCGAAGGCGCGCAGGCGCTCCTGGATGCCCTTGGTATAGTCGAGCCGGTCGACGCCGATGATCAGGCCGCGGCCGTGCAAGGTGTCCTTGACCCTTTTTGCCTGGTTGGTGGCGTCGCGCGATCCGGCCATTGTGGCGAAATCGTCGACGTCGATGCCGATCGGGATGGCTTCCGCGTGAAACGAACGGCCGAGGGCGCGAACCGCACCGTCATCGGACATCGTGCCTTGCAGCTCCGAGACGACATATTGGCGGAAGTGTCGAACGTCGACCTGAGTCTGGAAGCCGACGACATCGTAAGCGCAGATGTCGCTCGCAAGCTGACGATGCCAGGGCAGGGTGACGGTCAACTCGGCCGGTGGCCAGGGAATATGCAGGAAGAAGCCGATCCGCGCCTGCACGCCAAGCCGCCTGAGCTCGGTCGCCATCGGAATCAGGTGATAATCTTGGATCCAGATCTGATCGTTGTCCTCGAGCAGCGGCTGGAGCCGCTCGGCGAACAAACGATTGACCCGCCGATAAGTGGCGTACCACTGGTGATCGAAGGTGGCGAGATCGAGCCGATAGTGCAGCAGCGGCCAAAGTGTACGGTTCGAGAATCCGCCATAATAGGCCTCGAGATCGGCTTCGCGCAGATCGACCAGTCCGTATGTTACCTTGCCGGTGCGGAAAACCTTGGTCTCGCCCGGCGAATCGCTGGTGGTCTCACCACTCCAGCCGAACCAGAGGCCGCCCGCGTCACGTAGCGCCGCATGAACGCCCACCGCGAGACCCCCGGCATTAGCCGCCTGTTTTCCGGATATTGGTGTGACTCGATTGGAGACGACGACGAGACGGTTCGGCAGTGTTCATATCCCAAATGCAGCGAGGAATATCAGACGACTTCATCCCAGTTGCGGCTCAGACGCATCGC
Source organism: Geminicoccaceae bacterium (assembly GCA_041750975.1). Classification (GTDB taxonomy): domain Bacteria; phylum Pseudomonadota; class Alphaproteobacteria; order Geminicoccales; family Geminicoccaceae; genus JBGSYN01. Next base: position 4,562 of record JBGSYN010000244.1, read on the forward strand.
CGCGGTGATCAAGCCCACATGAGAATAGGTTTGCGGGAAATTTCCCCAAAGTTCACCAGTATCGCGATCGATATGTTCCGACATCAGACCGAGATCATTGCGCCGATCGAGCATGTGCTGGAAAAATTTCCGCGCCTCATCCGTCCGGCCAATGGCGATGAGCGCCTCGATATACCAGAACGAGCATGTCAGGAACGCATTCTCCGGCTGACCGAAATCATCGGCTGCGACATAGCGGTAAACATACGGACCATGCACAAGTTCCCGGCTGATGGTTTCGACCGTCCCGACGAATTTGGGATCGTCAGCGTCAAGAAAGCCGACCTCGTGCAGGAGCAGCAGGCTGGCATCGAGCTCATTGCCGTCGAAACTGGCGACGAAGCTGTTGCGTTCATCCGACCAAGCCCGAGCGATGATCGTCTGCTTGATCCTGTCGGCACGATCGCGCCAGAAGTCGGCACGGTCGTCAAAGCCGAGGTGGGTGGCGATCCGGCCAAGCCGATCGCAGGCGGCCCAGCACATCACGCTCGAATGGGTATGGACGCGGGCCTTCGTGCGGAACTCCCAAAGCCCCGCATCGGGCACGTCATGAACCTCCCAGGCCTTTTCGCCCAGAAGCTCGAGCCGCCTAAAGGTCGTGGGCCCCGCCGGCTGGCGTAGCCGCCGATCGAAGAAAGCCTGGGTAACGGCCAGTATGACGGAACCGTAGCCGTCATGCTGATCGTGCTCGTAAGCCTGATTGCCGATCCGAATGGGCCGGTTCTGACGATAGCCCTCAAGGCTATCGATCGTGGTTTCAGTCAGCTTCTGCTCGAGCCCGATACCGTAGACCGGCTGCAGATAACCGTCGTCCCGCAAGGCGATGATATTGCCCAGATATTCGAGATATTCCTCCATGGTCTCGATGTAGCCGAGCCGATTGAGCGCGCGGACGACGAAATAAGCGTCCCTGAGCCAGCAAAAGCGGTAATCCCAATTACGCCCTTGCTCGTCGGTTTCCGGCAGTGAGGTCGTCGGCGAAGCGATGATGGCGCCGGATTCCTCGAAGCTGCAGAGCTTCAAGGTGATCGCGGAGCGGATCACGGCATCCTGCCACTCGAAGGGAATATGCAATCGGCCGGAAAGCTGACGCCAATAGGCCGTGGTTTTTTCCAGAAAGTCGCGGCCGGTTTCCATGACGGCGCTGCGCAGGCTCTCATCCGGACCGAGTACCAGCGTGATCGGCCGGTCGAGATGAAAATATGTCTCGTCGAGGACGTAGGTGAGGGAGGCATTGGTGGTGAGACGCACCGAAATGATGTCGTCGACGTAACGGATATGATTGCTGCCTCGCGTGACGACCGGGATCGTAGCACCATATTGAAAGAGCGGCCGCAGCCGGACACGGATCCGGGGCGCCTCGCCGAAGGGAACCACCATACGGATGATCATGGTCGGACGGAACATCCGTCCATGCTGTTCGAAGCGTGGGCAGAAATCGATGACATCGACACCGGCGCCTTGCTTGTCGGTCAGTCGCGTGCGCAGGATCGCCGTATTTTCGAGATAGCTTCGGTAACTCGAGGCAAAGCCGTCGAGATCGACGCCGAAGAAGCCGCGTTCCCGACCGCCATCGAGCAGTCTCGAGAAGATCGGATCGCCGTCGAAACGAGGAAAGCAGCTCCAGACGATCGATGCCTTGGAATCGATCAGCGCGGAGATGATGCAATTGCCGATCATGCCGAGATCGAGGTTCTGATCGCTCAACGTTACTCCTTCGAGAAATTCGCAGTCCGGTTCACGCCGGCCTTTCGACCTTGCGAAGGCAGTGCGGCGGGCCCAACTGCGACGCAGTAGGGGTGGCGACGCCACCAATCACGATACGGATGCAGCGATGATAACAGGTCATCTCCGATGTGCCGATCGCGGGGTCCTGAGCCTTTCGGGTCCGGACAGCCGCGGGTTTCTGCAAGGCCTTATCAGCAACGATGTCAACCGGCTCAGTCCCCACCACAGTCTCTTCGCGGCACTTTTGACACCGCAGGGAAAGTACTTATTCGACTTCGTTCTTTATGACGATGGTTTGCGTATTCTGCTCGACGCGCAGCGATCCGGCCTCGACGATCTGAAGCGGCGCCTAATGATGTATCGGCTGCGCTCGAAGTGCGAAATCGAGGATCTGAGCGAGAGCTATGAGGTGCATCTGGCTTGCGGCGACGATTTGCCGGAGCGCTTTGGCCTCGGCGCGACACGCGGCAACGCCAAGCCCTTCGAGGGCGGGGTAATTGCGGTCGACCCGCGCCTCGCGGAGCTCGGTCTGCGTGCCGTCTTGCCCAAGCGGTCATCGGCGTTTGCTGCGCTCGACAGTCTCGATGCGGTCGAGTTCATGCGCCACAGAATGGTGCTCGGTGTCGCCGAAGGCGAGCCCGAACTGGTGCCGCAAAAATCTCTGCTCCTGGAAAGCAATTTCGAGGAGCTTGCCGGGGTCGACTTCAAGAAGGGCTGCTTCGTCGGTCAAGAGCTGACAGCGCGCACCAAATATCGCGGTCTCGTGCGCAAACGGATTCTGCCGATCCGGCTGGACGGCCCGGCACCCGAAGGCGGCACACCCATACTCGACGGCCAGCGAGAGGTGGGCGAGATCCGCGCCGTTGCTGGCGACCGGGGCCTTGCACTGATGCGTCTCGATCGCCTCGCACTCGATGCACCGCTACCGGCGCTCCAGGCGGCGCGCAGCGAGGTTCGCGTCGACATGCCACCCTGGCTCAATCTTTGACGGCGGTCCTCTCGATTGCGGCTTGCGCCGCCGCCAGCCTTGCGATCGGCACGCGATAGGGCGAACAGGACACATAGTCGAGGCCGAGCTCCTCGCAGAAGGCGATCGAGGCCGGATCGCCGCCGTGCTCGCCGCAGATGCCGAGCTTGAGATCCGGCTTCGAGGCCCGGCCACGCTCGACGGCAATGCGGATCAACTGGCCCACGCCTTTAGTGTCAAGCGACTGGAACGGATCGAAATCGAAAATTTTGCTGTCGATATAGGCATCGATGAAGCTGCCCGAATCGTCGCGCGACAGGCCCATGCCCATCTGGGTCAGGTCATTGGTGCCGAAACTGAAGAACGCAGCGACCTCGGCGATTTCGCCGGCGCAAACGGCGGCGCGCGGCACTTCAATCATAGTGCCGACATGGTATTCGAGATTGATGCTGTGTTCCTTGGCGACTTTGGCCGCGACATCGTCGATGCGCTGGCGGATCAGCTCGAGTTCGCGCCGGCCCATCACCAGTGGCACCATGACCTCCGGGACGACGCCTTTGCCGCTCGATTCGGCAAGTTCGGCCGCTGCCTCGAAGATGGCCCGGGCCTGCATTTCGTAGATTTCGGGGTATAGGATGCCGACACGGCAGCCGCGCAGGCCAAGCATCGGATTGGTCTCTCTCAGATCGGCGATACGGCGCTTAACCTGCTTTGCCGACACCCCCAGGGATCGGGCGAGTTCCTCCATCTCTTCGATCTCATTCGGCAGGAACTCGTGCAGCGGCGGATCGAGCAGGCGAATGGTCACGGGCCGGCCGGCCATGATCTCGAAAATCTCGCGGAAATCATCACGCTGCATCGGCAGGATCTTAGCCAACGCCGCTTTGCGGCCTTCGGCGTCCTGCGCCAGAATCATTTCGCGAACGGCGATGATCCGCTCGCCCTGGAAGAACATGTGCTCGGTACGGCAAAGTCCGATGCCCTCAGCACCGAACTTGACGGCCGTCGCCGTATCGACCGGCGTTTCCGCGTTGGTGCGGACCTTGAGGCGGCGGACCCCGTCGGCCCATTCCATGAGCGTCGCGAAGTCGCCGGAAAGCTCTGGATCGATGGTCGCGACCTTGCCTTCGATCACGAGGCCCTTGGCCCCGTCCAGCGTGATGAACTCGCCAGCCTTCACGGTCACGCCGCCGCAGCGAAAGAGCTGTTCCTGATAGTCGATGGCAACGTCGCCGGCACCGCAGATACAGGGCTTGCCCATGCCGCGCGCGACCACGGCGGCGTGGCTCGTCATGCCGCCCCGCGAGGTCAGGATGCCCTCGGATGCGTGCATCCCATGGATATCGTCGGGCGAGGTCTCGATCCGAACCAGCACCGTCTTACGGCCCTCGCCGGCCAACCGCTCGGCGTCGTCCGCCGAGAATACGACCGCGCCGGATACCGCACCGGGCGAAGCGGGCAGTCCGCGCGCGATCACCTTGGTCTCGGCCTCGGGATCAAGTTGGGGATGCAGAAGTTGATCGAGGGTCGGCGGATCGATGCGCTGGATCGCCTCGTTACGGGTGATCAGTCCGTCGCCCGCCATCTCGACGGCAATCTTGAGCGAGGCCGTGGCGGTCCTTTTGCCGGTTCGCGTCTGCAGGATATAGAGCTTGCCCTGCTGCACGGTGAATTCGACGTCCTGCATTTCGCGATAGTGCCGTTCCAGCCGGTCGAAAACCTCGCAAAGCTCGGCATATGCTTGCGGCAGCGCGACCTCCATCGAGGTCCTCGCCGATTCGTTCTGCTCGGCCATGGACTTGGTCAGCGGTTGTGGCGTGCGAATGCCGGCGACCACATCCTCGCCCTGTGCATTGACCAGGAACTCGCCATAGTAGGCGTGTTCTCCGGTGGAGGGATTGCGCGTGAAGGCGACGCCCGTGGCACAGTCATCGCCCATATTGCCGAATACCATGGCCTGCACATTGACCGCGGTGCCCATCTTCTCGGGGATCTTGTTCAAGCGGCGATAGGTGATCGCCCGCGGCACCATCCAGGAGCTGAAAACCGCACTGATCGCCCCCCAGAGCTGTTCCTGGGCGTTCTGCGGGAAGACCTTGCCGGACTCGGTATGGACGATGCCTTTATAAGTCTCGATAAGGCCCTTGAGATCCCCGGCATCGAGGTCCGTATCGAAGCGGGCGCCCTGGTCCTGCTTCAGCTCTTCGAGCTTTTCCTCGAACAGGTAGTGATCGATCCCAAGCACGACGTCGCCGTAAACCTGGATGAGACGGCGATAGCTGTCATAGACGAAGCGGGCGTCCCCGCTCATGGCGATCAGCCCTTCGGCGGTCTCGTCATTGAGGCCGAGATTGAGCACCGTGTCCATCATCCCGGGCATCGAGATCGGCGCACCCGACCGGACCGAGACGAGGAGCGGCTTGTCGGGATTGCCGAACCTCAGGCCGAGCTCGTTTTCGACCTTGGCCACCGCCGCCTTGACCTGGGTGTCGACCTCGGGGGGATAGGACTTTTTGTTCGCGTAGAAATGCGTGCAGACTTCCGTCGTGATGGTGAAGCCGGGCGGTACGGGCAGACCAAGGCTCGCCATTTCGGCAAGATTGGCGCCCTTGCCGCCCAGAAGGTCGCGCATCTCGGCCCGCCCCTCCGTATCCTTGCCGCCAAAGCTCATCACCCATTTGGTCATCTGCGGTTCCGTTTTATTTTCTAAAGGTGTTCTATAACTGAAAAATCGGCTAGTGGTGCCAGCTCCGTCGGAATGCTTGCGAGTAATCGAAGCCTGTTCAAGCGCACTTTATCATCTTCGACATTGACCATTACATTCTCGAAGAACCGATCGATAGGCACACGTATTCTAGCTGCACCCCGGACCGCCTCCTCAAACGCTTCGGCTTCTACTGCGTTTCGAATGTCAGCATTTATTTCTTCAAGTTGCGAGGCAAGTTCATGTTCTTCTTCCTGAGTGAACAGTGACTTGTCGTAGGATTCAGAATCGAAATCTTGCCCTTTGAGCTCAGGGCTTTGCGTAACAATACTTTCAGCTCGGCGGTATCCAGCGAGCAGATTGGCGCCGTCAGCCGTCTCGATCATCCTTTGTAGCGCCCTCACACGAGCAACGATCCCTACCAAATCACCTTTTTCGTCGTCTCCCACGGCATTGATGATGTCGTGACGGACGCCGTTCTCTCGTTGTTGGACCTTCAGCCTATCGAGGACGAATAGCCAAAGGTTGCCTTGGATATAATCAGGACGCATTTCGTCAAAACGGTCGGCGTATCCATTAACCGCGTGAAGCAATAGATTCCGAAGATCAAGGCGAACTCCGTTCTCGAGAATGAGCCGGATGACGCCAAGAGCCGCACGCCTCAAAGCGAAGGGGTCACTCGAGCCCGTCGGTGCGATCGCGGCTGCGAAGAACCCGGCAAGCGTATCGATCTTGTCGGCGAGGGCGACGGCGACGGCGATAGGAGCGCTGGGGCAGCCGTCATTCGGTCCCTGCGGGCTGTAATGATCGGCGATCGCTTTTGCAACGTCCTCGGTTTCGCCATGGGCCCTAGCGTAGTAGGAGCCCATCAGGCCCTGTAGCTCCGGAAATTCGCCTACCATTCCGGTGACGAGATCGGATTTGGCCAGCCTCGCGGCACGTGCTGCGTGTTTCGCATCTGCATCGACTGCGTTTGCAATCACTGCCGCCAGCTGCTCGATCCGCTCCACCTTCTCCCGAAGTGTTCCGAGTTCCGCATGGAACACTATCGTTTCGAGCTTGGGCAGGCGATCCTCGAGCGGTGTCGCAAGGTCCTGATCCCAGAAGAACTTGGCGTCCCACAACCGCGCCCTCAGCACCCGCTCATTGCCGGCGATGACGGCAGCGCCGCTATCGGCAGCCTCGATATTGGCGACCGTGACGAACCAGGGCGCAAGCTCTCCCTCCACCGTCTCGACCGCCAGATATTTCTGATGGCTGCGCATCGAGATCACCAGAACCTCGGTCGGCAGGGTCATGAATTGTCTATCGATCCGCCCCATCAGCGGCACCGGCCACTCGGCGAGGCCTTCGAGTTCGTGTAGAAGTCCAGGATCGTCGCGCAATCGCAAGCCCTGGTTCTGGGCAAGCTCTGTGGCGTGTTTGGCAATCAAGTTCCGGCGACGATCGCCGTCGAGCATGACATAAGCAGCTTCCAGCTGGGGCTGGTATCCGTCGTGATCGGGGATCTCTATCGCATCGGGCGCCATGAAACGGTGGCCACGTGTAATACGCCCGGTCTTAATTCCGGCAAATTCGAAGGGCACGATCGCACCGTCGTGCAGACAGATGATGCCGTGCAGCGGCCTGACCCAGCGCGCCTCGCCCTCGCCCCAGCGCATCGATTTCGGCCAGGGGAATTTTGCCAAAAGCGCCGGCATGATCTCGGCCAGGATCTCGGCCGTGGCGCGGCCCATGGCCGTGTAGATCGCATAAACCGCCTGACCCTTGCGCTCGTCACGCTCCTCCAGCCGGTAATCGACATCTCCAAGGCTGCGCAGAAAACCTTCAATGGCCGCCTCAGGGGCGCCGACGCGAGGCCCTTTTCGCTCGACTGGCCGGTCCTGCTGTTTCGGAGGCAGCCCATGCGCAACGAGTGCCAGACGTCGCGGAGTTGCAAAAGCCTCCGCCTCGCTCCACGCGATGCCTTCCGCCGCCAGCGCTTCCTTAAGAAGATCGCGCAATTGCTCCGCAGCCCGAGTCTGCATGCGGGCCGGAATTTCCTCCGAGAAGAGTTCGAGCAGCAGGTCACTCATGAGGTCGGGGCATGGCCGCGGCTCTTGAGCCAAGCCTCGGCGCAAGCGCAAGCGAGGCTGCGCACACGGCCGATATAGGCGGCCCGCTCGGTGACGCTGATGACGCCCCGGGCATCCAGCAGATTGAACAGATGGCTCGCCTTGAGACATTGATCATAGGCGGGCAATGCGAGATTGCGCTTGAGAATGCTGGCGCACTCCTTCTCGGCGTCCGCGAAATGCCGGAACAGGATTTCGGTGTCGGCAACCTCGAAATTGAAGGCCGAATATTCCCTTTCGGCTTGCAGGAAGACCTCGCCATAGGTGAAGCCGCGGCCATTGAAATCGAGATCGTAGACGTTTTCGATGCCCTGGACATACATCGCCAGCCGCTCGAGCCCGTAGGTCAGTTCGCCCGAGACCGGCCGGCAATCGAAGCCGCCGACCTGCTGGAAATAGGTGAACTGCGAGACCTCCATGCCGTCGCACCAGACTTCCCACCCAAGGCCCCAGGCGCCGAGGGTCGGGCTTTCCCAATCGTCCTCGACAAATCGCAGATCGTGCAACCTCGGATCGATACCGAGCGCGTAGAGGCTCTGCAGATAGAGTTCCTGGAGATCCTGAGGCGACGGTTTCAGGATTACCTGGAACTGATAATAGTGCTGCAGCCGGTTCGGGTTCTCGCCGTAGCGGCCGTCGGTCGGGCGGCGCGACGGCTGGACATAGGCGGCGCGCCAAGGTTCCGGCCCCAGGGCCCGAAGCGTCGTTGCCGGGTGAAATGTCCCGGCCCCCACCTCGATGTCATAAGGCTGGACAATGACGCAGCCCTGAGCGGCCCAATAATGCTGGAGCCTCAAGATGAGATCTTGGAAGCCTTGGGGTTTATCGGCGGGTAATGACGCCACGATTGCCGGTATCCAGGGGAGTGATCGCAGAACTGTGATGGTCGGGGCCGGCAGAGATCAACACCGGCAGGATGATCCGGTCAAGCGGCGTGGCTCCGCCCACCATTGCCGTCCGACTTCTTCTTCAAATCGCAACGCGATTCGTCGCGGCAAAAAGTACCGTTGGGGACATAGGCGCCGCATTTCGGGCAAGCCACTAGGTCGACCGCGGGCCTTGGCGGGGGGCGAGGCGGGGAGCGCGGCGCGCTTGGCGGTGGCTGTTGTCGTTCCCGCTTCGTTTTGACAGCCATTTCGCTGCGGGCACGTGCCTGCTCGAGCCAGCGAAAGCCGCGCCAAACGGCAACGATGATGAGCACCGTGAAAATGATCTTGTTCAAGGTCAGACCAAACATAAGCGAAGTCTAGGCGTGTCGGCGCGTCGAGGGAACCCGCACTTCACGCTTTTAGAGACCATAACGCTGCCACATCATGCGCGTTTCGATCGTTGCCAGGGTTTCTTCTGCAAGCTCGGCCGCCCAGTCGCGCGACCGGCTCCCGCCGAACCGGCGTGACAGCCAACTGCCCTTGGGCTCGAGCAGGCGGATCCGGACATTTTTGCCGTAGCGCTCCTTGAGCACGGTCGTCGGATGTCCGAGGCCGTCGATCAGGCCGCCTGCAGTGGCACTCTTGCCGCCCCAGACCCGGCCGTCGAACAGCATCGCCTCGTCGAGCTTCAGCCGATCGCCCCGGCGCGCGCGAACATGCTCCTTGAAGGCGTCGAAGATATCGTCCTGCAGATCCTTCAGGATGGCCAGATCGCCGTCGCGCTCGGGGCGAAACGGATCGAGCAGTCCTTTGTGCGGTCCGGTGGTATGAACGCGGCGCTCGACGCCGAGCTTCTGGATCGCCTCGGTGAAGCCGAAACCCGCGGCGATGACGCCGATATTGCCGATGATCGAGGATCGGTCGGCAAAAATCTCGTCGCCGGCGCAGGCCAGCCAATAGCCGCCCGACGCTGCAATATCCTCGATAAAGACGATAACGGGTTTTTTCTTCTCTTCCGCAAGCTCGCGGATGCGGCTCGAGATCATTGCCGATTGGACCGGCGAGCCGCCCGGGCTGTTGATGGAAAGCGCTACGGCCGGGGCCCGGCGCATGCCGAAAGCGGCGCGCAGCAGGCGGCTGGTCGATTTGAACGTCATGCCGGAGCGCGTGCCGACACTGCCGATCACGCCCGATAGCCGGACCAGGGGGATGGTGGTGCCCTTTCGAAATGGCGGCCACGTCATCAGCCGGCCGGTCGGCAGCCCCAAAAAAGTCGATGCCATCGAGTCCCTATCCCTTTCCGGTCAAGTGCAGTGGCCGGGCGTGTTTGACGATCTGCTCGGCAGCTTCGGTGAAGCTGTCGTCGGCATTGTGCAAGACAAGACCCTGCAGCAGTCGCGCCGGTGCCCGAGACGCCTTGCGGCCGGCAATAATCACCCTGACCGCCGCCTCCGAACCGGCCCTGGCGAAAATAGGCAGGATGCGCAGATCGCCAAGCTGTGGTGCCAGACCTGCCAGAATTCCCGCGATCCGGTCTCCCCGGTGAATGATATGGAGCCAGCCCCGCGAGCGGACCCGTTTCAGGCAGAGGTCCAGCCAGACCTCGATCGGCATGGATTCTTCATGCGCCCCGGACCGCGCCGGCTTGGGAGAGCCGCGGACGGATGCCGGTTCGTAAAAAGGCGGATTGGTGATGACGACATCGAATTGCCGGCTTTTCAACGCCTTCGACGCCGTGGCGAGGTCGCCATGGATAACCCGCAGATTGTCGCCGAAGCCGTTCAATTGCGCCGAGGCAGCGGCCAGGGAGAGGGCCGGTTCGTTGAGATCGATTCCGCAAACATGACAGGCGGGTTCGCGGGCGAAGAGGGCGAGGCTCGCCGCACCGCTGCCGATGCCGACGTCGAGAATGGTCCTGCCTGGAGCAAGATCGACGGTTGCGGCCAGGAGCAAGGCGTCGATTGCGGGCGGATAGACGTCGGGTGTGCGCCACACTTTGATCCGGCCGCCGAGCAGTTCATCGACCCATCTCTGGCCAATCTCCAAACCGTTTTCAGGACGGGTCATGAGTTTCCGACACGGCATCTTCGAGAACGGCTTGGGCGCGGGCGTGCTGATCGTCCGGCACCATGAGACGGCGCGGCAAAATACCTATACTGCCCTCGACGCTGCTCATATGTGCGTCGAGCACCAGATAGTCTATTCCCGCCGCATTGAGGACGGCCTGCGCCCAAGACAGGTGGACGAGATCGTTGGTTCGTACCACTTCTATCATTCAGCCGCCTCGTCTGGGTGTGTGCTGGCTCGAGGTCTTCGCATTGACGAGCGCAGACCCGGGGAAATAGAAAAGCCGTCGCTCGATTGCCAAGAATTATGCCAATTATCGGAAAATTGCCGTGGTTTGCCAAAGAGCATAATCGCGTGATACCACGAAATGCGAAGAAATTTGGGGCGCCATCGATCGTGCTGCAGCCGACGATCGGCATGGAGGACGTCTGTTGACTGCTGTGTCGCTAGCCAGAGAGCCGCTCACGCCGACCGTCTCGAGTCTCGACGCGGCGCGCGACTACGTCGCTGCCGACATGATCGAGGTCAACCGCCTGATCATCGACAAACTGCAAAGCGAAGTTCCGCTCATTCCGCAATTGGCGCAACATCTTATCGCCGCGGGCGGCAAGCGTATTCGCCCGACCTTGACACTGTTATCCGCGAGACTCTGCGAATACCGTGACATACGTCATCTTGGTCTGGCAGCCGCGGTCGAATTCATTCACACCGCGACGCTGCTGCATGACGATGTCGTCGATCACAGCGATCTGCGCCGCGGATCGGCCACCGCCAATGCGGTCTGGGGCAACAAATCCGCTGTCCTGGTCGGCGATTTCCTGTTCAGCCGCGCCTTCCAGTTGATGGTGGCGGTGGGCAACGTGCGGGTCCTCGAAATTCTTTCGAACGCTTCCGCGGTGATTGCCGAGGGCGAAGTGGCACAGCTGATTACCGCCAACGACACCAGCACGGATGAGGCTGCCTACATGCGGGTGATCCGGGCGAAGACCGCGGCCCTGTTCGAGGCAGCGTGCCGGATCGTGCCGGTGATCGCCGAGCGCGGGGCCGGCGACGAGGAAGCTTTGGCGATTTATGGCGCCAATCTCGGTATTGCTTTCCAACTTGTCGACGATGCCCTCGACTATTCGGCGGCACAGGCTCTCCTCGGCAAGACCGTCGGCGACGATTTCCACGATGGCAAGATCACCCTGCCGATCGTCTTCGCTGTCACCGATGCGTCCCCCGCGGAGCAGGAGTTTTGGCGCCGAACCTTGGAGGAAGGCGAGCAGCGCGAGGGCGATCTGGCCGAGGCCCAGCGTCTCTTGAAACGGCACCATGCGATCCAGCGCACACTCGACCGAGCTTTCGCGTTCGGTGAAGAGGCCAAGGCCCAATTGCAGCGGTACCCCCAGTCACAAGCGCGTGCCATCATGGCGGATGTGGTCGATTTTGCGGTTCAGCGGGCATTTTGACCTATTGTTGTCACCGCATGTGTTACAGTGTCTTGCGGAACTGTGCCTTCTTCACTATCAACCGCGGCCATCGGAGTGTAGCTCAGCTTGGTAGAGCACCGTCTTCGGGAGGCGGGGGTCGCGTGTTCGAATCACGCCACTCCGACCATGCGTTCGTTCCGCAAGGCCGGATCCCGTTGGTCTGAAGGGAACGGCCACGATGATCGAAATTCTCTATTTCGCCAATCCGATGTGCTCTTGGTGCTGGGGCTTCAGCCCCGTACTGCGTCAGTTACAGGAACACTATCAGGATCAAACGAAATTCACGCTGATCACGGGCTCGCTGGGCGATCGCGGCAGCAAGCCGATGACGGGCAACGATCGCGCTAAAGTCCGCCAGCATTGGCAGCATGTCGTCGAGTTGACCGGGCAGCCCTTCGACTTCTTGTTTTTCGACCGGGAAACGTTCGTCTACGACACCGAGAAGCCGAGCCGGGCGGTGGGTATTGTCCGCTCCGTCTATCCGGCCCTGAGCCTGCCGTTTTTCGCTCATCTCCAGGAGCGCTTCTACGCGCACAACGAGGACATCACGGACCTCGCCGTGCTGCAGGAAGCGGCTGGCAATTTCGATGTCGAAGGTGAGGTCTTTGCACGGCAGTTTGCCAACCCGGCGGTCGCCGAGGGCATCCAGAAGGAATGGCAGCAGACGGCATCCTTCGGCGTGAGCGGCTATCCGACCTTGCTCGCGGTGAAAGATGGCAAACCCGGCGTGCTGACCATCGGCTATCGGCCTTACGAGCAAGTTCTGTTGGCTCTGCAAGCGATTATGGATCGTGCAGGCGCTGTGCCTGCGAGAGGCTAGCCGACGTCAGGAACCGATGAATGGTTGCAGGCGATGCCGACACTGCTTGGGATGGCATGAGCCCCCTGGCGGTCGAACCGACGGAGTTTCGCCCACTCGCCAATCGGATAGCGGCAATGACACTGGCTTTGCTTGTTGCCGCGAGTACGATCATCGTCAGCCTGTACCCCGAATATAATTGGGATATGATCCCCTACATCGGCGTGGCGTTTTCGTATTCGATCGAGGACGTTGAGGCCCTGCACAGGCTGACCTACGAGGCCGTTCGTGCGGGCGTCGATGATCAGGTTTACGATGAGTTGGTCAATAAGGTCTATCCACCGCCGCCGATCGACCAGGGCTATCGCCATGAAATGGCTACTCACGCCGAGCATTTTGTCGCTCAACTGCCTTTTTATGCAACCAAGCCCGTCTACCCGCTGGTGATCGCTGGTGCCATGAAGGCGGGATTGTCCCCGGTTTTGGCCTCGTCACTTATTTCGGTCGTGGGCTATGCTGCCGCCTGCCTGGTCATTCTCGTCTGGATCAGGCGCCATTTCGAAGGTCTTCTGTGGCTTTTGTTTGGCGGAATATTGTTGTTCGAGCCACATCTGCTGGCGCTGGCACGGCAATCGACGCCGGATATGCTCTCGGCACTTGCGTTGCTCGGAGCGTCCTTGTGTCTCTTGAGGCTGCGGGAAGTTGCGCCGGCCCTCGCAATTCTCGTCATTGCCGTGTTTATTCGCCCCGACAATCTGCTTTTCGGCGGTGTTTTGGCTTTGGTCATGCTGACTTTGGGGGCATTAGATTGGCGCCGGGCGCTGGTTTTTCTGGCCGCCATATCGCTCGTCTATTTCGCGATTGCCCACTATGCTGGAGGCTATGGCTGGACCACCCATTTCTATTTTTCCAACGTTGAGCGGATCTACGATCTTGAATCGTTCAGTTCGCCGCTGGGACGATGGGACTACCTGACGATTTATGCGCAAAATGCGGCTGCCGTGGCGCTTACGGAGAGCGTGGTACTATTTGCGTTTCTCGCAGTCCTCGCCGCTACGCTGCACTTTTTTGCAGAGGGATATCGAAGCCGCGGCTTTTGCATTTCTCTATCGACGATACTCTTTATGGGATTGGTGCTCCTCGCATTTCCACGAGAGAGTGATCGGGTTCTTGCCGGCAATTACCTGATCATTCTCCTGCTGGTCGCTGGCGCCGGTGGTCTTCTGGCGGGCCGTGGATCTCTCAAAGGTCGAGTTGTCTCCGCGCCTCGCAGTTAGCGTCGGCGCGGTTTCAGCTGAGTGATGAAGTGCAACTCGCGTTCGAAGATCGCCGAGGCCGGCCAGGGATAAAGACCGAGCTTCGAAATCCATCGATCGATGGCAAGGTCGATCGTCCCGAAGGCGGCGTGCCAACGCGCTTTCGGCCAATAATTGTAGGGCAGGACAACCCCGTGGCGGGCATTACCGATGTGGTCCATGAACCTCAAGGTCCCGCTAGCGAATAGGCCGTCACGCGTATGGTCCTTAATCAGGACCGCATGGCGCGCCACCCGTGCCGCCTCTTTGAGCAGGATCATCGGGTCCTCGGTATGATGCAGCACATCGACGAACATGACCACATCGACGCTCTTGTCGGCGTTCGGAATGGTGTCGCCGTCGAAAGGCCGGACCGGTATCGCGGTGTCGGGACGAACCAGCACATCGATGCCTTCAAGGCAAAGGTCGGGACGTTGGGCAAGCAGCACCTTGTCGAGTTGTCCGTCACCGCAGCCCACATCGAGCACGGAAGCATTTTGCGGCGCAAGATTCGCAAAATGCCCGGCCAACACTCGTATGCGACGGCCGAAGACGTGGCGCGCATGGAGAGATTCAACGAAACTCATGGCGCCGGCCTCAGCGTGCCTAAAGCCGAATCCGCTGGCCGCTCGTAGATCCATATCGAGCGGTTCGGAAACGCCTTGCGTAGGGCTGTGACGTCCGTCTCGAGACCGTTGGCATAGAGCACAGGGTCTCTCAGCCCGGGTGTGTTGCGTGCCAGATCGTAAATGTTCATCGCCGAGGCGAGTCCGGACGGGCTCTTGAGCAGGACAATCGCGTCGTCAAGTTTCGCTTCTGCTGCAAGCTTGTAGGGGTCCTGCCGCTCGCGCACGACCGTGTAAAGCAGCTGGCCGACATAGGGCAGCGCGCTTAAGCCATATAATAGTGCGATAATTACCACATGCGGGCCGGCGCAGCGGCCCCAATAACCGAGCCGGCCGTAAAGCGCTGGCAGTCCCGTGGCGATGGTCAAGAATATTACGGGATAGATGTCGGCATAGTACCGTGGCCCATAGCGATTGCCACCGTCCCAGCCCTGGACCACGTAAGCGATAATGAAAAGCGGCAGGACCAGATCGTAAAATGCGAGCCTTTTTGCAAAAAGCTTTGCCACGAAGGCAGCGACGAATAAGAGGACGAGGACCGGTGACGTCCAGGCAACGAACTCCTCGGCGAATCGCACGGTTGTCTTGAACACACCCAGGCTAAGCATGAAGCGGATCTGCTCACTCTCGAAGTCGGCGGCGTAGGTGCTGACGAACGGATCGCCCATGACGCGATAATTGTAGCCGAGGAGCAGACACAAAAAGGGCAGGCCACCCAAAGCGATCAGCCAGTCGGTCTTTAGTGTTTTCCGGCGTCGCCAAAGCATTGCTGCGGCGAAGAGGAGGCCGAGCAACAGAGCGGTATAGGTTCGTATGAGACCGATGGCGCCGAGCGACATTCCGACAAGGAATGCGGCCATGAATGTAGGCCGCTCGAGATACGTCCTGCCGATCACCGCCCAGGTAAGGACAAAAAGTGCGGTTGGAATATGCGAAAAAAATGAGCCCGCGTTGAAAATGTAAAAGGCGCTCGTGGCGAAAATCGCGCTCAGAGCGATTGCGGTCCAGGGATCGGACCATCGCCATAGAATGAGCAGAAGCAGACCGGTCGTGCCAGCGCCCAATATGGGGCCGACAACGGCGGGTGGCAGATATAGCCATTCTCCGATAGCCAACAGTAACGGCCAGCCCGGCGAATATTGACCAACCCACCGGTTCTCGAACACCCAGGTTCGCATTGCGACCATCGCCCGACCGAGTGGCGGCGGCTCGTACCAGAACTCACCGTCGGCGAGGCCTCGCGCCTGATGCACGAAGCTGTATTCGTCGCCTGAATTCGGAAAGCTATCGAGGATGAACAAGCTCGTTACCAGGGGAAGGGCAAGGCCCGTGACCAGGACGAGGCTGACGAAAGCACTACGGGCAACGGTCCTAGGCGGCAGCTTCGGTTCCGCCGCTATGGTCGGTGCCAAGGTCACTCTCGTCGCGATGGTCACGACGATCCCGGCAAGGGCTGCACCGGCCAGATGATAGAGGAAATTTCGCGGTCCCCGGTAATTGCTGTCAATCCAGAACTGGCTCCAGTAGCGCTCCTGGAGCAGCAGGACGAGGAGGACGAAGATTAAATGGGTGAGGACTATGGCGATCCAGGTTTTGGTTGTCATTGGCGAGCCGAATAAAGGGCTCGTTGGTTTCGATGAAGCCGCACGGCTCATGCCTCCTCCCACCCGTCCGCTGATGAGCCTTGAATGCCCGCTACTGAAGCAACCTAAAGCCGGAACAAGTTCCCTGTTATTCGAGTTTTGGGGTTACGGCATTCGCGTTTCAAGCTTGGTGGACAATGCGAGCAGCGGCGGCGACAGACGCAATATGGCCTGAGGCCCGGCCTCTTGAACTTACCATTCTCATGCCCTGCCTGAACGAGGCGCAAACGCTCGGGACCTGCATCGACAAGGCGCGAGGCTTCCTCGCTCGTGCGGGCGTCGCGGGCGAGGTCCTCATCGCCGATAATGGCAGTATCGACGGCAGCCAGGCAATCGCCGCACAGCATGCGGCACGCGTCGTCTCGGTTGCCGAGCGCGGTTATGGCGCCGCGTTGATCGGCGGCATCCGTGCCGCGCGAGGCCGCTTCGTCGTCATGGGCGATGCCGATGACAGTTACGATTTCACAGGATTGGACTCATTTCTCCAACGCCTCCAAGCGGGCGACCAACTCGTAATCGGCAACCGTTTCAAGGGCGGAATTGCTCCGGGCGCCATGCCGCCACTCAATCGTTACCTCGGCAACCCCATTTTGAGCGCGATCGGCCGGTTGTTCTTCGGCAGCTGGATCGGTGACTTTCATTGCGGCCTCCGCGGTTTCGAACGGGATGCTGTGCTGGCCCTTGATCTCAAGACGGCGGGCATGGAGTTCGCGACCGAGATGGTCGTCAAAGCGACGTTCGCCGGCCTCAAGATTGGCGAAGTCCCGACCACATTGCGCCCTGACGGGCGCGATCGCCCACCTCACCTGCGTCCCTGGCGCGACGGCTGGCGGCATCTGCGCTTTTTGTTGATGTACGCGCCCGCCTGGCTTTTTCTCTATCCCGGGCTGACGCTGGCCGGCTCAGGATTGCTCGCTCTCCTGGCCGTCCTTCCAGGGCCGCTGGTCGTAGGTTCGGCCGTGTTCGACGTGCATACGCTCGTCATTGCGATGGGGCTCGTGATTATCGGCAGCCAGATGGCGATATTTTTCGTGCTTGCGAAGCAGTTTGCCATCAATGAGCAGTTGCTTCCGGCAAGCCAACGCTTTCGGCAATGGCGTCGCGCATTTTCGCTCGAGCGGCTGGCGATTGCAGGCGGTCTTCTCGTTCTTCTAGGGTGTGCGGGTTGCATGGCGGCCGTCCTCGCCTGGGCGCGAGCCGATTTTGGAGATCTCGACTATAGTTGGATGATGCGCCTCGTCGTGCCCTCGGTGACCTCTCTGGCGCTGGGCGTTCAGGCACTGCTCGCAGGATTTCTGTCGTCCATTCTCGATCTCAACCTTCGGAACGCCGCCTCGCTAGGCGAACGCCCAGAGCCGGTTCATGGCGAAAGTGAGGATGGGCACGATGGAGACCATGAAAACGATAGCATAGGGATAGGGCAGGGC
Source organism: Geminicoccaceae bacterium (assembly GCA_041750975.1). Lineage (GTDB taxonomy): Bacteria > Pseudomonadota > Alphaproteobacteria > Geminicoccales > Geminicoccaceae > JBGSYN01. The sequence continues at coordinate 22,312 of JBGSYN010000244.1, forward strand.
GAGCACGTTAACGACCAGAAAGACGATGAGCGAATTAAGGAGAAACCCACTCAACGCCACGACGACGAATTTAGGCAGCGCCGTTCCGGCTTGAGCGGAAGGTGAATTGACGCCGCTTTGCCGATCCGGGCGGAACGTCCAATAGAAATGGCCGAAGAAGGACACCATCACGGCGACACAGAACGCAGCCACATTCGCCACAAGGGGCGCAAGGCCCGCCGCTTCGATCCAGAAAACGAAAGCGATGGTATAAACCGCCGTTGCGGTCAGCCCAACGATGCCGAAACGAGCATATTGCAGTGCCAGCCGCAGCCAAGGGTGCGGTGGACGAAAAGGGCCGTTCTTGTAGCTCGGCTTCACCAACCATGACCGTCCTGCGCCTCGCGTTCGCCGACCCTGTCATGGTGTTGAGCGTCGTCCTTGCCGGCCCCTCGCCCATGCGCGTGCTCGAATCCGATCGCATCGCGAACAAGATAGATCGGCCGTTGTTTGACCTCGACGAAGATCCTGCCGAGATACTCACCGATCACGCCCAAACCGATCATGTTCATGCCGCTGAAAAACAAGATGAGGACGATGATTGAAGCGTATCCGGGAACGTCGACACCGTAGACTACGGTGCGCAGGATAATAAAGACCATGTAAACCAAGGCGAAAAAAGCGATCGCGAGCCCGAAATAGGTCCAGATCCGAAGGGGCAGGGTCGTGAAGGAGAAGATCCCGTCCAGAGCGAGGTTCCAGAGTCGCCCGATCTGCCATTTGGTCGTGCCAGCTGCACGCGAGTGCCGAACATAAGTGACGTGCGCTTGGCGAAAACCTAGCCAGGCGAAAATGCCCTTCATAAAGCGCGTGCGTTCGGGCACCTGGCGCAGAGCGTCGATCACTCGCCGATCCATCAAGCGGAAATCACCCGCATCCGTTGGGATGGGTACCTCGCTGAGCCGGGCGATCACCCGGTAGAAGAGGCTTGCAAAACTGCGTTTGAGAAAAGAATCGCTGCTGCGATCACGGCGCAACGCCACCACGACATCATTGCCTTCCCGCCACTTGGCAACGAGCTCGGGGATGAGCTCTGGCGGGTCCTGGAGATCCGCATCGATGGGGATCACGGCGTCGCCAGAGGTGTGATCGAGACCGGCGCTGAGGGCGGCCTCCTTGCCGAAGTTCCGCGTCAGATCCAGGATTTTAAGCTTCGGGTTCGAGGCCCGGACCGCAATGAAAGTGTCGAGGGTCGCATCGGTGCTGCCATCATTGACGCAGATAATTTCATAATCTTGTGTGACCTTCTCGACTTCCGGAATGGTCCGTTCGAAAAAAGCTGGGAGGCTTGCCTCCTCATTATAAGCAGCAACGACCAGGCTCAGGCGAAAAGGCATAGCCGGACTATGCTCGTCTGCCCTTGATCGCAAGCTAGGATTGCACGCTTCCAGGCAGCCTCGGTCGCCAACGGCAGCGCTGTCGCCGTCGTTTGCGGGGCTCTCTTTGTGGGTTGAGGTTCGATCCATGCGGGCCGTCCCGGCGCTTCTGGTGGGTAACTTTTTACGACTTGAGAAGCATATTTATGAAAATCCTGCGTACTGCCGGCCGTTCCGAACCACGATCACAAAAAGTTCAGCAGCCCGGCATAGCTATTCGTCACACATCCGCGCTACCTCATGGGACGTAGACGGCACCGTGTGTGTTTATGAAATATTGGAAAATGCAATGCCCGCAGGAGGCCTTGTGGCACAGTCATCGAAATCCGAAGTCACCAAGCTCGCTCCCCGGCTCGTCGTCGACGCGCCTAATCGGCCAACGCGCGGCGACGCCGAAGCGGCCGTGCATACGCTACTGCAGTGGGCAGGCGATGATCCGGCCCGGAGCGGATTGATCGACACGCCGAAACGCGTCACCAAGGCATTCGAGGAGTATTTCGCTGGCTATAAGGTGGACGCTGCGGAACTACTGCGTCGTACCTTCGACGAGACCGAAGGCTACGACGAAATGGTGATCCTGCGGGACATCGAGTTCACCTCCTTCTGTGAGCATCATTTGGCGCCGATTATGGGGCGGGCCCATATCGCCTACATTCCGGTCAATCGTGTCGTCGGCATCAGCAAGTTGGCGCGGGTTGTCGACGCCTTTGCGCGCCGGCTGCAGATCCAGGAGCGCCTGACCGCGCAGATCGCCGATACCATCGACGAGGTCTTGCAGCCCAAGGGCGTCGGCGTCGTGATCGAAGCCACCCATCACTGCATGACGACCCGAGGTGTGAAGCAGCATGGCACGTCAATGGTGACCAGCCGGATTCTCGGACAAATCCGCAAAGATCCCGCGACGCGCCGGGAGTTCCTGTCGCTGCTCGGTCACCGCAGCCATGGTGCAATGCCTGTCTGATAGACGGGCGGTCCACCCACAGAGTGGTCTAGAGCTTCTCGATGTCGGCATCGAAACGGTCGAACGCCTCGCCGAAAAGCGCGTGCGCCATGACCGTTTCGGATGACGCCCCCCATGCCGCGTAAACCTTCTGGGCTGGCTTGTTCCAAAGTTTGCTGGCCCACCAGAGATAGCGGCGGCCCGAGCGCTTGGCGCTATGGACGATGACGGCCATCAGCGCTCTGCCGACATTGTTGCCGCGATAATCCTTATCGACATAAAGATCCGCCACATAATAGCCGGGCACACCGAATCCGGTATCGTAAGAGGTGTGATACAAGGCATAGCCGACGTCGGAATCTCCGACCCGGGCGATCAGCGTAACGTATTCCGCGAGTTCGCCGCATAGATCGCGGGCAATGACCTCGGCGGTCAGGTGGTCGGTCGGATCGCCCTGATGCGCGTTGAGGCCGGCACCGAGGCGTTCCATGACGTCGGCATCGTCAGGTCCGGCCAGGCGGACCTCGACGTCATGAACTGTCAATGGCAGGAGCGTCTCGATGTCGATCGGCATCGCTCTCGCTTAGACTGGCAGGGTGTAGGCGGTCTTCACGGTCGTGTAGAACTCCGCCGCATAGCGACCCTGCTCCCGCGACCCGTAGGAACTGCCTTTGCGGCCACCGAAGGGCACGTGATAATCGACGCCCGCCGTCGGCAGATTGACCATCGCAAGTCCGGCCTGCGCGTGCCGCTTGAAATGTGAGGCATATTTCAGCGATGTCGTGCAGATACCGGTCGAAAGCCCGAACTGCGTGTCGTTCGCTGTCGCCAGGGCCTCCTCGTAATCATCGACACGTATGACCGAGGCGATCGGCCCGAAGATTTCTTCACGATTGATCCGCATCTCCTTGAGGCTCTCTGTGAACAGTGCCGGACGCTGGAAAAATCCCTTAGTGTCGCGCTCCAGAACCTCGCCGCCCAGCACCAGATTGGCACCCTCCTTCTGGCCGATCTCAAGATAGGAGAGGTTTTGATCGAGCTGGCTCTGGTCGACCACCGGGCCGATCTGCGTGCCTTGTTTCAAAGCGTCGTCGACCACGAGGTCGTTGATGGCTTGCGACATCGCGTCGACGAAGCGGTCATGAATCTCCTTGGTGACGATGAAGCGTGATGAGGCCGTGCAGCGCTGGCCGGTCGAGAAATAGGCGCCTTGCACGGAACAATTGACGGCCGTCTGAAGATCGGCGTCGTCGAGCACGACGAGGGGGTTCTTGCCGCCCATCTCGAGTTGGAATTTGGCGAGGCGGGCGGCACAGGTGCTGGCGATATGCTTGCCCGTGGCGACACTGCCGGTGAAGCTGATGGCGTCGACATCGGGCGACTTCAGCATGGTCTCGCCCACCACGCTGCCGCGGCCCATGACCAGGTTGAAGACGCCCGCAGGCAGGCCGGCATTGGCGATGATCTCGCTGAGTGCCGAGGCGCAGCCGGGAACCAGATCGGCCGGCTTGAAGATGACGCAATTGCCGTAGGCGAGGGCCGGCGCGATCTTCCAGGCAGGGATGGCTATCGGGAAGTTCCAGGGTGTGATCAGGCCGACCACGCCGATCGGCTCGCGGGTCACCTCGACCTCGACGCCGGGCCGCACCGAGGCAAGCTTATCGCCCGTCAGACGTAGCACTTCCCCAGAAAAGAACTTGAAGATTTGCGCCGCCCGAACGGTCTCGGCAATGCCCTCGGGCAGCGTCTTGCCCTCTTCGCGCGCCAGTAAACGACCAAGTTCTTCCTTGCGTGCCACGATCTCGTTGCCGATTTTCTCAAGGGCATCGAAACGCTGCTGGATGCCGCTCGTCGACCACGCCGGAAAGGCAGCACGGGCGGAGGCGATGGCATCTTCGGTCATTTTGGCATCGGCGTAGGCATACTCGCCGACGATATCGTCGGTGTTCGACGGATTGATGTTGGTGCTGCTGGTCGAGCCCTCGATCCATTCGCCGTCGATAAAAAGTTTGTGCAGGGCCATCGGGCCTTCCTCCAATGATTGGTTGCTGATGCCTGATTGCCTGCGACCATAGACCAGGAAGCACCACCGGCAAGCGGTTGTCCGTCTGCAGCACTGCTCAGAGGCGCAGGGAATCGGCAATGAACTGGGCGATATGGCGCGCTTCGCGGCCACTCCCTTCCATGATCTGATGACGACAGGAAAAGCCGTTGGCGACAATCTCGGTCGATGGTGCAGCCTCCCTGACTGCGGGCAGGAGCGACGCTTCCGCCATCCGCATCGAGGTGTCGAAGGTCTCGGCGCGATAGCCGAACGCCCCCGCCATCCCGCAGCAACCCGCGCCGATCGCCCGGGGCCGGCAGCCGGGCAGGGCCTCGAGCACGCGATGCAACGCCGGCACGGTACCGAAAGCCTTTTCGTGACAGTGACCGTGATAAATAACGTCCATTTCCGCCGCATCGTTCCGAACGGGCATGCGCTCCAGGTGTTTGTCGAGAAATTCCGTCAGCATTTGGCTGGCCTGACCGAGGCCACCGAATTCGTCTTGCGGTAGCAGCACTGCAAACTCGTCGCGCAGCGTCAGCAGGCATGAGGGTTCGAGACCAACGATCGGCGTTCCGCTTTCGACGAAGGGTGTTAGGGCCCGGGCCGTGCGCCGCGCCTCACGCCGCGCCTCCTCGACCATTCCGGCCGCCAGGTAGGTCCTTCCACAACAAAGCGGCCGTTCGTCGCTCGGATCGGCCGTCTCAACGGCAAATCCCAACGCACCCAGAACCGTCTCGGCCGCCCGCAGATTGTCCGGTTCGAAATATCGATTGAACGTGTCGGCAAAGAGTAGCACTGGATCGCCCGGGCCCTGGGCGCCCGCTGCTCGATAGCTGTCGGTCCGCCATGCCGGCAGGGTTCGGCGGCGATCGAATCCAAGGCCGGCATAAGATGCGGCGCGTTGGCCGAGATTGGCCAGCGGCGCCAATTTCGAGAGGTGCGGCGCAAGACGCGGCAGTTCCGCGATCACCCGTTCCCGCAACCGGCGGGGATGCCGCCTGTGATAATGGTAGAGGAACTCGGTTTTCATGCGCGCCATGTCGACGCCGGTCGGGCACTCGCGCTTGCAGGCCTTGCAGCCGACACAGAGCTCGAGTGTGTCGTACATCGCCCGATCGGTGAGCGCACCCTCGCCGAGCTGGCCGGAAAGCGCCAACCTTAGACTATTGGCTCGGCCGCGGGTTGTATCGCGCTCATCGCGTGTCGCCCGGTAGGAGGGGCACATGACCCCGTCCGCGAGTTTCCTGCAGGCGCCGTTGTTGTTGCACATCTCCGATACCCCGAGAAACCCGCCCCATTCCGACCAGTTGAGGGCCGTCTTGAGCGCCAAGGGCGCATGGCCCGGCTTGAACCGAAACAGGGTCCGGTCATCCATTCGGGAGCTGCGGACGATCTTGCCTGGATTGAGAAGGCCATCGGGATCGAAGCTGTCCTTGACTTCCTCGAAAGCGCGCACGATTCGCGGCCCGAACATCGGCTCATGAAATTCCGAGCGCGCCAGGCCGTCGCCATGCTCGCCCGAATGAGCACCCTTGTACTCGCGCACCATGGCCATCGCCTCTTCGGCAATGGCCCGCATTTTCAAGGTTTCGGCCTCGAGCTTAAGGTTGAGGATCGGACGGACATGCAAGCAGCCGACGGAGGCATGGGCGTACCAGGTGCCTTTGGTGCCGTGGCGGGCAAAGACTTCATTGAGCCGGCTCGTATACCCCGCCAAGTGTTCCAGCGGCACGGCGCAATCCTCGATGAAGGAGACCGGCTTGCCGTCGCCCTTCATCGACATCACGATATTCAGCCCCGCCTTTCTGAGTTCCCAGATATCGCTCTGGAACGCGGGCGCTTCCGCTTCCACGACCGCACCCGGCAGGCCCAGTTCGCCCATGAGGTCCTCGAGTTGACGGAGCTTCGACTGCTGGAGACCCAGGTCGTCGCCCGCGAATTCGACCAGCAAGAGCGCGTCGGGTTCGCCCCGCACGAAACTCGGCAGGAGCGACGCGAATGCGGGGATTGCCCTGGCAAGATCCAGGATCGAGCGGTCGACGAGTTCGACGGCGGTCGGATCGAGCCTGACGATGTGTTGGGCGCTGTCCATCGCCTCGAAAAAGGTCGGGAAATGGCAGACCCCGAGGACCTTGTTCCGGGGCGGCGCGGTCAGCTTGAGCTTTATCTTGCGAAAATAGGCGAGCGTACCTTCGGAACCTACCAAGAGCTTGGTCAGATCGTCTCCGCCCGGATCGAGGCGGTCGAGATTATAGCCGCCGACCTGTCGCGCGGTTTTTGGAAACCTTGCCGCGATCTCGTCTCGTTCCCGCACCATGATGGTCGAGACGGTCCGGCTGATCTCCGATGGGACCGGCCATTCATTGTCGCCCTCGAGGCCGAACCTGGTTCGACTGCCATCGGCGAGAACGCTATCGATGGCTTGAACATTGTCGACCATGACGCCGTAGCGTAGCGAGCGCGAGCCGCAGGAGTGGTTGGCGGTCATCCCCCCGATCGTCGCCTGACTACCGGTCGAAATATCGACCGGGAACATCAGTCCGTACGGCTTCAGCCGGCGATTGAGTTCGTCGAGGACGATGCCGGGTTCGACCCAGACACTCTCGTCCCCGGGTTCGGGATCGTCCGTCGAGTTTAGATATTTGCTCGTGTCGATGACGAGACCGGCGCCGACGGTCTGACCTGCCTGCGAGGTCCCGCCGCCCCGAAACGTGACGGAAACGCCCTCATCGCGGACAATCTCCAGGGTCGCTTCGACGTCTGCCGTCGTCCGTGGAATCACGACCCCAAGAGGCTCGATCTGGTAGATCGAGGCGTCGGTCGCATAGCGCCCGCGGTCGAACCTGCCGAACCGGACCTCGCCTTCGAGCGCCCTTTTGAGTCTCGGCTCCAAAGCGCCTTGGATATCGCGATGGGTTTTGGGGCGGATGGTGACGGTTGCCACGGAGTTGAGCCTCTCGACACGTGCCTCGTTGCTGTCCACTCTAGGCCGTGGGGGTCATGAACGCGAGGTCAGGCGAAAATGGGCTACAACAGACCGGCGGGGCGGCATTGGCTGCAGATACCGGGGCCGACCAACGTGCCGGATCGGATCCTGCGCGCCATGGACCGGCCGACGATCGATCATCGCGGTCCGGAATTCCAGGATCTCACGAGGCATATTCTCGAACGGATCGGCGCCGTATTCGGCACTGCCGACCCGGTCGTCATCTATCCGAGTTCGGGCACGGGTGCCTGGGAAGCGGCGCTCGTCAATACTCTCTCGCCAGGCGATCATGTCCTGATTTGCGAGACCGGGCATTTCTCGAATCTTTGGGCGCAGCTGGCGCGCGGCCTCGGCTTCGAGGTCGAGGTCCTGCAGGGCGACTGGCGCCGCGGTGCGGATTCCGTTCAGCTCGAGGCACGGCTGAGCGAGGATACGGACCACGCCATCAAAGCGCTCTGCCTTGTGCATAACGAGACCTCGACCGGGGTCACGAGCGATATCGGCGCAGCGCGTGAAGTGCTCGATGCGCTCGGACATCCGGCATTGCTGATGGTCGATGCGGTCTCATCGCTCGGCTGTATCGAGGTGCGCCACGATGGCTGGAGGGTCGATGTCACCGTTTCGGGCTCACAGAAGGGCCTGATGCTGCCGCCCGGGCTCGGGTTCAACGCGATCAGCGCGACAGCACGCGATGCCAACCGACAGGCAAGACAGCCGCGAGGCTATTGGGACTGGCAGTCGATTCTTGCGACCAATGCGCAGGGCATGTTTCCCTACACTCCCGCGACGAACCTGCTTTTCGCCCTGGATACCGCCCTCGACATGCTAAACGAGGAAGGGCTCGAGAACGTGTTTGCGCGTCACCGGCGACACGCCCGGGCCACGCGCGCCGCCGTCGATGCCTGGGGTCTGGCCCTGGTGGCACGCCGACCGGAAGAATATTCGAGTGCGGTGACCGCGGTGTCGATGCCGGAGGGGTTCGATGCCGACGCTTTCCGGGCGCATGTGCTGGAGCGTTTCGACATGTCTCTCGGCAGTGGGCTCGCCAAGCTGCAGGGTCGCGTCTTCCGGATCGGCCATCTCGGCGATTTCAACGATCTGGCGCTGATGGGAACCCTTGCCGGCGTCGAACTGGGGCTGGCCGAATTCGGCATCGCCTCCAAGACAAGCGGCATTTCAGCGGCGATGCAAACTCTGAAACAGAGTTGATCAGGGCCGGATCGCTGCGGTTCCCGAGCGGCCGCGGACGCGGCGCAAGCGTGGTGCAAGCATGTCCCAGCGGCGGCCGTCGGCCTGCAGCGGCAAGAGACGCTCGACATAATGCTGGAGATCGCGAATGGCATGCTCGGGATCGGGACGCAGGCTGTCAGGCTCGATCGGCGCGCCAAAGGTCAGACCGAACTGATGGCGGCGCTTGTTGAGGAGTTCGCGGAACAGGGTGATGTCCCTGAGTTCGACGCTGATCTGAGATACGAGATAAAATATTAGAGAATTCCGCGCCCGAACGTAAAGGGGTATGATCGGGGCCTTGTATTTGCGAGCCAGAGTCACCGCCGTCGGCAGCCAGTCGCGCTCGCGCAGACCTGTTGCACTCATGTAGGCGAGCCGGCCCGACGGAAAGATCAAGACCAACTCTTCTTGGCGCATCGCGCGCGAGACTTCCTGGAAGGTCGCCCGGCTGCTGCCGACCGATCTGCGGTTTCGGCCCCACTCGATCGGGATGAACATATCGGTCATGCCGGGAACGGCGCGCAGCGCATCCCGGTTGACGAAAAAGCGGAAATCCTTCCGCACCCTGCTGAGGACATCGAAGATCGCGACACCGTCGGCAAGGCCGGTGGGGTGGTTGGCGACCAGGATTGCACGGCCGTCCGTGGGCACGTTCTCGAGGCCGTTTACGGTCAACCGAAAGGCAAGCTCTCGAGCTGCCAGAGACATCATCTCATGGCCCGTGAAATCCGCGATCGTGTCGATCAGTTCGACCGCCTCTCGATGTTGCACCAGCGGATAGACGAAGGTCTTGAACAGCCAACGGATCTGGGGATCGCCGAGCAAATGAGGCGCTCGCTCTTCGATCAGCACATCGACGATATGCCGGTCGCCGACCGGGTGGTCGGCTGGGATGACATTGTGGTAGGCTCTCGCAAGTGCCTGGCTGATCATGAACTTCGAAACCTGACTTGAGAGAAGAGCACCAGCTGAGCAGCGAGCCGGCCTCTGGTCAAGCCCGAGCTGCGGCGAGAGGTAGTGTCGCTATATAGCCGGTTTGGGCAATCGAACAAAGATGACTCGACGCGGCGCATCGACGCTTTCCCTAAGACAGACGACTCAGGTGCCGTTTGCATTCATCGCACTCATCGCCGCGACGTTGATTGTCGGTACCGTTAGCATGCTATTGACCATCGACGCAGGTGGCAATCCCGATCGTACCGGGAAGCTGCTTGCGGTTTTTCCGGTTTCGAGTTCCCCTGCATCGATGCTTGGGGCGGTCGGCCGCGCCGACGGTAAGATCATGGCGCATACGATGGTTCCAGGCATCGTCGAGGTTTTCGGAGATACCGAGGGCTTGTCCGGTCGGCTGCTCGATCAGGGAGCATTGTTGGTCCTGCCGCAACCGGGCCGGATCCTGACGATTGGCGGCTGCAGCTATCTGAGCCTAGAGGCCTACGACAAGCGAACCGGCAAGATCGTCTCGGGTCCGATGTAAATGATCAGTCGATGCGCATCGGCGTGCCTTCGATGAGGCGCGCATTGACAGCCTCGAAATTCCACTCGATGCCGATCCCCGGATCATCCGGCGGCAAGGCGAAACCTTCATGGATAGTCATGGTCTGGACCGTGATGTCGTCGAGTTGCGGGATATACTCGACCCAACGGCCATTGGGTACGGCTGCCGCGAGGGAGACATGCAGCTCCATCAGGAAGTGCGGCGAAACCGGAATGTTGAAGGCCTCGGCCAGATGCGCGACCTTGAGCCAGGGCGTGATCCCGCCAATTCTGGCAACGTCGACCTGGACGATCGAGCAGGCGCGGCGTTCCAAGTAATCCCGGAACTGCGCCAGCGAATAAAGCGATTCGCCGACCGCGACAGGTGTCGACGTCGCCCGCGCCAGATCGATGTGGCCGGCGACATCGTCGGCCGGCAGTGGCTCTTCGATCCAGGCAAGGTCCAGGCCCTGAAACAGGCCGGCGCGCCGGACGGCCTCGTCCACGGTGAAGGCCTGGTTGGCATCGGTCATGACCTCGAATTCGGCGCCGATGGCGGCGCGGACGGCTTCGAGCCTTGCCAGATCATCCGCTGCGTGCGGCTTGCCGATCTTCACCTTGCAGCCTTTGAAGCCCCGTTCTTTCGCCAGGATCGCCTGATCGACCAGCTCTTCACGGGAGAGCTGCAGCCAGCCGCCTTCGGTCGAATAGAGGGGCACTTTTTCCTGGGCACCCCCCGCCAAGACATAGAGCGGCAGTCCGGCGCGCTTGCAGCGCAGATCCCAAAGTGCCGTGTCGATCGCTGCCAGCGCCAATGAGGTAATCGCACCCACTGCGGTGGCGTGGGTCTTGAACAGGAGCAGCCGCCAGATTTCCTCGATCATCTCCGGATCGCGGCCGATCAGCTCCGGGCAGAGGTGATCGTGCAGCAGGCGGAGAATCGAAGAGCCACCCGTGCCGATCGTGTAGCTATAGCCGGTGCCGACGGCGCCGTCGTTATCGAAGATCCGAACGATCGGCGTTTCCTGGCTGACGAAGGACTGAATGGCGTCGGTGCGAATCACCTGCGGCGGCAGGTCCACCATCATGAGCTCGATGCGTTCGATCGTCGGCATGATGGCCCTCCTAGACGAACCGCGTCGGCAAAGGCTTGCCGGCGAAATGTGCGTCGAGATTGTCGACCACGAGTTGCGCCATGGCGTCCCGGGTCTCGTCGGTGCCGCTCGCGATATGCGGTGTCAGGATTACGTTGGCGAGCCCCAAGAGTTCTGCCGGGACCTGGGGCTCGTCGGCGAAGACATCGAGCCCGGCGCCCTTGATTTCCCCGTTGACCAGGGCCTTGACCAGCGCCGGCTCGTCGACGACCGAACCTCGGGCGATATTGATAAGGTAGCCCTCGGGTCCCAAGGCCTTGAGCACTGCTGCATCGACCAGATGCCGGGTAGCTGCGCCACCCGGCGTGCAGAGGGCCAGGACATCGACGTCATGGGCCATCGCCTGCAAGTCCGCATAATGGGTGTAGGGCATTTCGGGCTGGGCGTTACGGCCATGATAGACGATCTTCATGCCCGAGGCCCCGGCGCGTTTCGCAAGCTCCCTGCCGATCCGGCCAAGGCCGACGATCCCCATCGTCTTGCCGCCGAGACTCGTGCCCATCGCGAAAGGACCCGATGACGGCCAGTTGCCGGCCCGAAGATAGGCATCGGCCTCGAGCACGCGTTTCATCAGGGCGATGGTCAGCCCGATGCCGAGATCGGCGACTTCCGCCGAGAGCACGTCCGGCGTGTTGCTCACGGGCACGCCGCATTCCTTGCAATAGGCCAGATCGATGGCATCGACACCGACGCCGAAGCAGGCGACGATCTCGAGCGCGGGCAAACGCTCCATCAGCTCGCGAGTGGCCCCGACCTCGCCCTTGGAAACGATGCCTCTGATTTTCGGCGCACAAGCTTCGAGAAAGGCCGCCTTGTCCCCCGCTTCGTCGTACCGATGCAGCGCGTAGTGTGATTTGAGCTGCGCCATCGCCTTTGGCCTGATTTCCGCCAAGACCAAAATATCCGCGGTATCAGCCATGTCTCGTCTCCCTCTATCCCTGTTATGAGGCAAGGCTATCAGCGGCGGCGATGGCGATCCAATATTTTGGCGATCGGCGGCAGATAAGTGCGCCCGAACAGGTGCAGATGCACCAGCAGGGGATAGAGTGTGTAGATCCGCCGCCGTACCTCGAAGAAGTCCGGCTCGATGCCGCGGATCTCGGCATAGCGGTCGAAAAAAATGGTGTCGAAGGGCCCGAACAGCGTCATATGGGCGAGTTCCATTTCCGGATGTCCGCGATAGATCGCGGGGTCGAGTACTGCCTGAAGCCGACCGCCGCCGAAGAGAATATTGCCCGCCCAGAGATCGCCGTGGAGCAGGGAGGGCTGATCGGGTTCGCGCAAGAGTTCGTCGAGCTTTGTAGCAAGATCCTCGATGCGCTCGAAGGTGAATGACGGCAACGAACCGCCGTCTCGCGCGAGACCCGCCATCCGCAACAGGCGATGGTCCCTGAAGAACTCCACCCAGGAGCCGGTCACGGGGTTCGGCTGTGGCAGTGGTCCCAGGACCGTATCGCGTTCATAGCCATGGGCCTGGCCGGAAATATTGTGCAATGCTGCAATGCGCTCGGCGGCGTCGTGTTGGGCCGCTGAACTGGGTGGGCCGGTCTGGTGATCGATCCAGTCGAGCAGCAGGAGATCCTTCTCGACATGGACCACGCTTGGGACAGGAACCGTCCGCGTCTCCCGCAACGTCTCGAGCATCCAGGCCTCGATGTCGAAATTGGCATCGCTTTCTCGTGCCGGCAATTTGACGACGAGGCGGTCGCCCGAGACGAGGTCGATCCTGAGAACCTTGGCGATCGAGCCGCCGTGCAAGGGTTGGACGCCCGCAATCTCGGTCTCGACGATGCCGACGAGACGATCGTTCAAAGCCTCCGACATCACCGCTGCGCAACCGCGTCAAGCAACCGTGGCATGCCGGCCTCCAAGAGATCCATGACCGCTACGAAGTCAGGCCCGCCGCCATACCAGGGATCGGCAATATCAGGATCGGTCGGGTTTTTAAGGAATGTCGAAAACAGCCTGATCCGGGCGGACGAAATCTCCGGTGCAGCGCGCCTGAGCGCTGCCTCATGGCGGCGGGTCATCCCCACGATCCAGCCGAAGTCGGTGAAATCCTCGGACGTCACCTGACGCGCCATGCGATCCGGCACCGTATAGCCGCGTGCTATCAGAATCCTCGCCGCTCTCGGGTCCAGCGAATTGCCCCGTTCCTCAGGGCTGACGCCGGCACTGTCGAAGACGACCTCCGTACCTCGATCGACGGCCATCTTCCGCCCGATCGCTTCGGCAATCGGCGACCGACAGATATTCCCGGTACAAACAAACAGCACGCTGCGCACGATTTCTCCTGACTTTGTGTCTTCTGCGCCAAGGCGATAGCGCACCCGCCAAATCCCGCAACCGCCGAATGGCCGTGACCGGCGCCGAAATCATGCGGTGATCATTGTCGCAGCGTAGACTTTCGAAGACCATCCCGCTTGCCTGAGAAACGGCCGGCTTCCATTCGATTAATCGCGGGATGTACTTTGATCGAGGATTGCTGATGGGCGGCAACAATTGAGGGGAGCTGAACGATGAGCGATGCGTCGACCAACGAAGCCGCGGACGGCGGGACTTATGACTATATCATCGTCGGCGGCGGCTCGGCCGGATGTGTGACCGCCAATCGCCTGGTCGCCGAGCACCAGGCTTCCGTCCTGATGCTCGAGGCGGGTGGACCGGACTCGAATCCGCTCATTCGCATGCCGGCGGGCTTTTTGAAATTCCTCAAGGGCGGCCCCTATCTGATCGAACACCAATCAGTGCCGCAGCCCAAGCTCGGCGGCAGGCGGGTCGCCATCTGGCAGGCTAATGTGCTGGGCGGCGGCAGCTCGATCAACGGCATGGTCTACATGCGCGGCATCCCCGCGGACTACGATCATTGGGACGAAGTGACGGGCGGTGCCGGCTGGGGCTGGGCCGACATGCTGCCCTATTTCAAGAAGCAGGAGGGCAATCAGCGGCTCAATAACGAGGCCCACGGCATCGATGGCCCGCTCAAGGTCTCGGACCCGGTCTATCTCGCCGAGATGAGCTTCATCTATATGAAGACGATGCAGGCCCGGGGCGTCCGGCTGACCGATGATTTCAATGCGGGCGACCAGCGTGGCGTCGGCCTGATGCAGACCACCACCGGCGCACGCCAGCGCTGCAGTGCAGTCCAGGCGTTTTTGCAACCGGTCCGCCAGAACCCGCTGCTCGAGGTCAAAACCGGTGCCAAGGTCATGCGCATCCTGTTCGAGGGTGGTCGCGCCGTCGGCGTCGAGTATCGCAAGGACACCCGGATCGTGGAGGTCCGGGCCCGGCGTGAGGTAATCCTCGCCGCCGGCGCCTTCGTCACGCCGCAGATCTTGATGCTCTCCGGCATCGGTCCGGGCGAGCACCTGCGCGAGCATGGCATCGAGGTGCGCGTCGATGCCCAAGGTGTGGGTGCCAACCTCCACGACCATCACGAAGTGCCGCTGATCGCCACCACCAACCGAAACTATGGCTATTTCGGCGAAGATTCGGGCTGGCGGATGATCCGGAACGGCCTCAACTATCTGGCGTTCAAGGGCGGACCGGTCTCCAGCACCGGCGTCGAGGCCTGCGCCTTCATCAACCCCTTGGAGCCCGAGGGTCGCCCCAATCTCAAGCTCTATTGCGTGCCCTCGATTTATGGCGACAAGGACGTGCTCGGTTTCGAGCCGACCCATGGCGTCACGTTCACCAGCTGCGTGCTGCAGCCGAAATCGCGCGGCACGGTCAGGCTGCGCTCGGCCGACCCGTTCGACCTGCCGCTGATCAATCCGAACTATCTCGACCACGAGGACGATATGCGCCTGCAAGTCGCAGCGGTTCGCTATGCGCGGGAAGGTCTGAAGGTGAGACCCCTGGCCGACACTATTGAGCGCGAGCTGATGCCCGGTGCCGACATTACCACGGACAGCGAACTCGAGGATTATTGCAGGAAGACGGTCAAGACCAACTGGCATCCCTGCGGCACAGCACGGATGGGACGCGCCGACGATCCGATGGCCGTGCTGACTCCCGATCTCAAGGTCAAGGGCATCGAGGGCCTGCGCGTGTTCGATGCCTCGCTGATGCCGACCGTGCCGCACGGCAACACCAACGCGCCGGCCCTGGCCGCGGCCGACCGTGCCGTCGATATGATGCTCGGGTGATCTGCGATCTCGTCCGCCACGCATTATCGCCACGAGACCGCTCGAGCGCGCGAATGGCCGCTGCAACGACCACCGCTTTGTCGAAGGCATTGCCCGCTTGGTGCGCGAACCCCCTGAAGGCGGTCGAGCGAAGTGAGGCGTCAGGGCCGGTAGGAGTTTGCCGGCGCCCACGACGTCAAACTGCATCCGACTCCGATCAAGAGGACGTTGCGGATGGTCATTTTTCTATCTCGCGGGCGCTCTCTATCCGCACCGCGTGATGACAGGCCACCTCGTGTCCTGGACCGTCAACCGATCCGGCATCGAAACGTTCGAGAGGCGGCGTGTCGGTCCGGCAGAGATCGGTTGCGTGGCGGCATCTCGTGTGGAAGGGGCAGCCGGGCGGAGGGTTGGACGGATCGGGTACCGTGCCTTCGAGGATGATCCTTTGGCGACCGGCTTGGTCAGGATCGTGCGCCGGGATGGCCGAGACGAGGGCGGCCGTGTACGGGTGCAGCATTCGGGTGAAGACGTCTTCTGCCGGTCCCATCTCGACGATGCGGCCAAGATACATCACCGCAACACGGTCGCTGAAATGCCGGACCATCGACAGGTCGTGGCCGATGAACAGGTAGGTCAGGCCGAGCTCTGATTTGAGATCGGCCAGAAGGTTGATGACCTGCGCCTGGATGGATACGTCAAGTGCGGAAATCGGCTCGTCGGCGACGATCAGCCGGGGCGATGGCGCCAACGCGCGGGCAATACCGACGCGCTGACGCTGGCCGCCCGACAACTCGTGCGGATAGCGATGGCGCATGGCGTCGCCAAGGCCGACAAGCGCCAGGAGTTCGGACACCCGCCGATCATGGTCGCGCCGGTTGCCCATGCGCTGCGCTCGGAGGCCCTCGCTGACGATGCGGCCGATCGTCAAGCGTGGATTGAGCGAGCCGAAAGGGTCCTGAAAGATTATCTGCACGGCCCGCCTGCGGTCGGTCTGGCGCGAGGCGGAGACCTTGGCATAATCGACACCTTCGATCTCGACTTTGCCGCCCGTGGGCTGGTTCAAGCCGACGATGGTCCTTGCGACCGTTGACTTGCCGCAGCCGCTTTCGCCGACAAGCGCCAGCGTTTCGCCCGGGATGACGTCGAAGCTCACCCCGTCGACTGCTCGAACGGCCCCGACCTGTCGACGCAAGACACCCCTCAGGATGGGGAAATGCACCTTAAGGTTGGTGACCGAAAGGATAGTTCCCGAAATCTCCCTCCGGACCGTAGGGGCCCGCGTTTCGGAGGCTGGTAGGGGCTCTGTCTTGGGGATCGAACGCCACTCGAAACAGGCCAGGCGGTGTTTTTCGGCCACCCTCTCCTGTCGCGGTTTTTCAGTTCGGCAGCGGTCCCGTGCACGCGCGCAACGCGGTGCGAACACGCAGCGGTCCGGCTGCTCCATCAGGTTGGGCGGCGATCCCGGGATGGGGACAAGCCGCCCACGCGCCGCCGCGACCGACGGGATCGACCGCAACAAGCCGCGTGTATAGGGGTGCCGAGGCTCCTGGAAGATCTGCCTGACGGACGCTTCCTCCACGATACTGCCGCCATACATCACGGCGATGCGGTCGACGAGGCCGGCGACAAGGGCGAGGTCGTGGCTGATCCAGATGATCGCCATGCCCAGTCTTTTCTGGAGGCTTGCGACGAGTTCGACGATCTGAGCCCGGATGGTGACATCGAGCGCCGTCGTCGGCTCGTCGGCGATGAGGATCTTCGGATCGCAGGACAACGCCATGGCGATTCCGATCCGTTGCAACTGCCCCCCCGAGAACTGATGAGGATAGGTCAGCATCCGCTCACGCGGGCGGGCAATTCCAGCCAGCTCAAGAAATTCGGCGGAGTTCGTATCGGCTACTTTCCGGCTCAGGCCGCGATGTTCCTCAAGGGATTCGGTAAGCTGCCGGCCGATGGTGAGCACCGGGTTGAGCGACGACATGGGGTTCTGGATGATCATCGCGATTTCGCTGCCGCGCAGCGCACGCGCGCTTTCTTCTGGCATCGTCAAAAGGTCGGCGCCCTGGTACCTGGCTTCGCCTGCTTCGACCCGGCCAATGGGTTTGCGGAGCAGACCCATGATGGCCTGCATCGTTACCGATTTGCCCGATCCGCTTTCGCCGACGATCCCGAGGCTTTCGCCGACGCCGAGCGAGAACGACACGTCATTGACCGCGTGTACCGTACCGCCTCCGGTCGCGAAGACTACTTTGAGGCCCGAAACCCGCAGGAGATGCGATGCCTGCGCGGTGTGGACATGCCGTTCGGCCTGCGTGCGGTCCATCAGGGTCATCCGCTCAGGTCCGTGCGCCGACGACGTGGCGGGGATCCAGCGCATCGCGCAACCCGTCGCCGACCGCATTGATGGAGAGAACCGCGATGGCGATCATCGCGCCGGGAGGTATCCAGATCCAGGGCTGGGTCTCGAGAATCGACAGCGTCCGCGCGTCGCGAAGCATGTTGCCCCAGCTTGGCGTCGGCGCCTGCGCCCCGAGCCCGAGGAAGGACAGAGACGCCTCGAGCAGGATTACGGTCGCCATGTCGAGCGTGATGGCGACGAGTATGGGGCTCAGCACGTTCGGCAGAATGTGTTCAATGATGATAACCCTTTCGGGCGTGCCCAGCGTTCGCGCAGCCAGCACGAACTCCTGCTCGCGGAGCGACAGGATCTCGCCACGGGTCAGCCGTGCTATGGCGGGCCAACTGAGCAGACCGATAACCAGCATCGCATTGAAGATGCTGGGCCCCACAACGGCGACGAACGCGATGATGATCACGAGGCGGGGAAATGTCTGGAAGGTATCGACGACCCCCATGAGGACGATGTCGAGCTTGCCGCCGTAAAATCCGGCGATGCAGCCGACGGCGATGCCGATCAGGGCCGAGATCGACACCGCGACCACACCTACCGATAGGGAAATGCGCCCGCCATAGAGGATGCGGGCAAGGATGTCCCTGCCGGTCCCATCGGTGCCCAAAAGGTGCCCGGCATTGGGGGCAGGTTGCGCCCTTGGAGGTCGATTGCAATCGGCGAATATGGTGAGAAAAGCGGGGCGAACACGGCGCTCAATACGAGTAGCGTAAGCACAACGAGCCCGATCACGGCGAGGCGATGGTGGACGAAGCGTCGTGCTGCCTCGGCCCAGAGGCTCTTCGAGGCCGCAGCATTGGCGGGATCGACGGCCAACTCAGTCATAGCTGACCCGCGGGTCGAGGATCGAATAGGCGACGTCCGTCAGGAGATTGGCCGCCATGACGATCACGGCAGTGATCAGCACGTAGCCCATAATGACAGGGCTGTCGCGGAACACGACAGCATCGATGAACATCAGGCCGATGCCCGGCCACTGGAAGATCGTCTCTACCACGACCGAGCCACCAAAGAGGATCGGCAGGGTCAGGCCCAAGACCGTGGTCAGGGGGATCAGGGCGTTGCGCAGCCCGTGTCGCAAGATGATGGTGCGTGGCCGGAGACCCTTGGCGCGGGCGGTCCGCATATAGTCGCGGTTCAGGACCTCGAGCATGCCGGAGCGGGCATAGCGCATGAAAATTGCCGTACGAAACAGCGCCAGCGCTAGGGCCGGCAGGAACAGGTGGCGAAGGTTGTCGACCAGCGAGAAGGCGTCGCCCGAGGTCGAAACACCCGAGGACGGAAACCATCCAAGCTCCCGCATCGGCCGGCACCGATTGGTGGCCCCTATGTCAATGCTTCGACTGCAGCCGGTTCCTGACCCAACTTCGACCCTCTCGCGAGCCAGGTGCGGAGATCACGGTCGAGCAGTGTCTCCAGCGCCCTGATATCGGGCCGATAGATCTCGCGCAGCATCGTCTCGGCCTCGGGCGGAATTTTGGGCCGGACTGTGTTGCGCCTGCGCAACGGCTTCGAAACCAGATGCACCGCCTTGAGCATGCTCCGTGGCATGTTCCGTTCGATGGCCGCTGAGATCGGATTGGTCATCAGGGCCTCGAGCGCGGTACTCTGCGCCATTCCGGCTGGGGCGAACCGATTGGAGAGATCGAGCGGCACGCCGTCATCGACTCCGAGAAATCGGAATATCGTCCTGACAGTGCCGTCCGCGTCGCTGCGCAAATCGTCGTGCAGCAGCACCAAAAGCCGCTCCCGCGGGAAAAGCTTGAGAAATCGCATCAGGTTGCGGTGATAGAAGCCCTGGACCAGACAGCCCCCGCCGGCGGCGAGCGGGACGTTTTCGTGCCATTGCAACTCGTCCTCGATCACCTCCATGAAGCCGCGCGGTTCCCGGCCGAGTCGATGCTTGACCATGTAGTGCGCCCACGCCCGCCGCGTCGGATCGCGCAGGATTGCGATCAGTCGGACCTCCGGCAGGTGCGCATGAATGCACTCCGCCACCCCCGGCACGAACTGATAGCGCGGCGTCGCCTCGCCGACCGCCGGACATGAGCCCGCATGCCCGAACTGCGCCTGATAATCGGCCCATGTACGAACCGGATAAAATTCCTCCAGGCGCCGCACCGGGACATCTGCAGTTCGGTCCTTCTCGACCTCCCAGGCAAAATAGTTCGTTTCCTTGATGTCGCTCATCGCGATATCGGGATGCTGCCGCAGATACTCGTAAAGCGAGGTCGTACCGCACCGCGCGGCGCCGATGATGATGAAATTGGGCAGGGTCATGCTGGCTCGTTGCTGCTCTCCGGACGTCGCCGGTTCCAATGGACCAATTGACGCGAACGATCAACGCGCCATTCCGCGTCGGATCGGGAAATGAGGGACAAAGCGTTTGCCCCTCAAGCTCCCCGCGACATGTTAGCTTCGCAACTCACCTCCGGTGAGGCCGACGCTTCACCGTTTCTCGAGGGGATCGAGCGGGTAGATCGGCCGGGGTATCCGC
>JBGSYN010000245.1:0-3442 GCA_041750975.1 Geminicoccaceae bacterium
GACACGCTCGCGCACCAGCCTCGGCGTTGCCATCCCGGTGGTGTCGCCGAGCCCGACACGGTGGATTCCCAGTGTCGCATAGCGTTTGGCGATCGAAACGATCCGATGGACAGCGATCTCGCCCTCGAACGGACAGCCGAATGCCGTAGCGATGGCGCCATGAACCGGGATGCCGGCCTGTCCCGCGATCTCGACGATCGCCTCGCAGCCTTTCAGCGAGTCCTCGACAGCACGATTGACGTTTTTGCGGTTGTGCGTCTCCGACGCCGAAAGAATGGTGATCATCGCCCCAATCCTGGCCGCAACCGCCCGCTCGGCACCCTTGGCATTCGGGACCAATGCCGTGAACACGGCCCCCTCCGGCCTGTCGATCGCCGCCAGAACCTCTGCCGCATCCGCCAGTTGCGGCACCGCCCGGGGGCTGACGAAGCTCGTCACCTCGATCTCGCGCAAGCCCGCATCAAGCATCTCGTTGATCACGGCAACCTTGGCGGCGGTCGGGATGAACGTCTTTTCCATCTGAAAGCCATCCCGCGGTCCAACCTCGATGACCGTCACTGCGGATGGAAGCGCATCCCCATTCTGCATTGCGGTACCTCGCCCTTTTGTTCGCTTGGTCACCCTTTCGAATGCGCCGGGTGCCTTGCGGCGTCAAGGTTGCGTAGCCCGATCAGCCTTCAAGCTTGGCGATCATCGCCGATGTTTCCTCGTCCGCCGGAAAGAAGGATTCGATGGCGAGTTCCGACAGGCTGATATCGAGCGCCGTACCGAAAACCGTGGTTGTGCTCAAGAAACGCAGAGGTCCAGACTCGATTGAAAGTTCGAACGGTATCGCAATGCCGCCGAGGGCGGCCGCGTCGACCGGCTTCGGCGGTGCGGCACCGACAGGCGCGGGATAGGCTCGAAGCTCCTCGATCAGCGCCAGGATCACCGTGTCGCCGGATTTTTCGACAACCTGCGAGAGCCGCGCCAGGACATGGGCGCGCCACTCCCGGAAATTGGCGATCCGCGCCGCGAGGCCGTCCGGATGCAGGCTGAGGCGCAACACATTCACCGGCGGCTGCAGCAGCGGCGCCGCCACTCCCGACATGAGATGCGTTGCGGCACGGTTAGCCGTGACCAGGTTCCAATGTCGATCGACAGCGAGCGCCGGATTGGGTTGATGTCCCTTGAGAATAAGCTCAACGGCGTTGCGCGCCGCTTCGAGTTCGCTTTGGTCGAACTTCCGCTGGCGATAGAGGGGCGCATATCCCGCCGCCATGAAGAGGATGTTCCGTTCCCGCAAGGGTATCGCCAGATGCTCGGCCAGACGCAGCACCATCTCCCGGCTCGGCTTCGCCCGCCCCGATTCGACGAAGCTCAGATGCCGCTGCGAGATCTCGGCTGCAACGGCGAGATCGAGCTGGCTGAGGCGCCGGCGGCCCCGCCATTCGCGCAACACGTCGCCAAAGGATACGGCACCCTCATTCATGGGCGCAAATTAGCAAGATTGGCGGCTCGCCGCCAATTACCTCCGACGTAATCGACGCCATGCATGAATGATCCGATGACGATGACGGCAATCATCGAAAGAGGACGAAATCATGACGACTTATGCTGTAGCTCATCTGCGCCAGGTCGATCTGAACTCACAAATCATCGACTATATCGAAATGATCGACGCCACACTCGCCCCCTACCGGGGCAGGTTTCTGGTCCATGGCGCCACGCCCACCGTGCTGGAAGGCAGTTGGCCCGGCGATCTGATCGTCCTCGCCTTTCCGAATCGGCAGCAGGCCCTGGCATGGTATCATTCATCAGACTACCAGGCCATCCTGCCGCTCAGGCGCAACAACAGCGAAGGTGACGTCATCCTGATCGACGGCGTGTCCGAACACCACAAATCAACCGACATTCTCGATGCCATCATGGCTCACTGACGATCGGCGGCGGGTTCGGGCTTGGTAGCGGAGGAGGGACTTGAACCCCCGACACAAGGATTATGATTCCTCTGCTCTACCGACTGAGCTACTCCGCCACATGTGGGCTTTCGGGGTGGCCACGATGTATGGACGAGGGCGTGGACTGTCAAGCCGACAGTAGGTCCGGCACCTCGTCCATCGCCAGGGGTGCCGTATCGATCCAGCCGCCCCCCAAAAGCCTCGAGCCGTCATAGCAGACAGCGGCCTGCCCGGGTGCCACGCCCGTCTCCGGCTTCCTGAACGCGATGCGTGCCACACCAGCCTCTTCCGCCCGCAGAACAGCCGGCACCGCCGGCTCGTTATAGCGGTGCTTGACCGTCACCTCGGACAAGGTGTCCAGGACATCGGCGTCAACCAGCCAATTGGCGTCCTTGAGGCCGATCTGCGCGCAGTAGGTGGATCCACGTGGGCCGACGACGACACGGTTCTTCAAGGGCTCGAGCCTCAGAACATAGAGCCGTTCGCCGACCGAAGCCTTGAGGCCGCGCCGCTGGCCCACGGTAAAGTGGCTGACACCCGGATGATCGCCCAAGATACGGCCATCCACATGCACCATGTCGCCAGGGCTCGAAGCCTCCGGGCGCAGCTTCGTCACGACCTTCGAATAATGTCCCTCGGGCACGAAGCAGATATCCTGGCTGTCAGGCTTGTCCGCCACCGAAAGACCTAGTCGAGCAGCCTCAGCGCGGGTCGCCTCTTTGTCGAACTCACCTAACGGAAAGCGCAAATACTCTAGCTGCTCGGCTGTCGTCGCAAAGAGAAAATAGCTTTGATCCTTCGGCATATCGGCCGCCTGGTGGAGTTCGGCATGGCCGCCCTTGACGACGCGCCGGACATAGTGGCCGGTGACCAGGGCCGCCGCACCAAGATCCTTGGCGATACCCAGAAGGTCGCGGAACTTGACCCGCTGATTGCAGCGTACGCAGGGGATGGGCGTTCTTCCGGCAAGATAGCTATCGGCGAAATCATCGATCACCGCTTCCCGAAACCGCGCCTCGAAATCGAGCACGTAATGCGCAAAGCCCAGCCTCTCGGCCACGTTCCGCGCATCTTGAATATCCTGGCCGGCACAGCAGGCCCCCGGTTTGCCCACTGCCGAGCCATGATCATAGAGCTGCAGCGTGATACCGACGACCTCATAGCCCGCTTCCCCCAGCAGCGCTGCCGTGACCGAACTGTCGACGCCGCCGGACATCGCGACGACGACCCGCGCCCCATCGGGCAGACCGACGGTTTCCTTGATACGATCGAGGGAAATGGACATTGGCCGTCAGCCCAAAAGGGTCGTCGAACGCGGCACTTTCAGCACCAGTCCGTCATGATCGAGGCGCAGCCGCACTTGGCAGCCGAGCCTTGAGGTCGGCGTCCAATCCGGTGCCAGATCCAGCATTTCGTCTTCCTCGTCGGAAATCGGATCAAGGCTCTCGAAGAAGGTCTCATCGACGATCACGTGGCAGGTCGCACAGGCGAGCGATCCGCCA
>JBGSYN010000246.1:0-8188 GCA_041750975.1 Geminicoccaceae bacterium
GCTTGCACTATCCAAATAGGAGTGAAACGATGACCAAACGCGATGCAATCTTCCCCGCTGGCCGGCAGGCGCTCTACGAGATCAACCGCTATTCGGCGGCGATCCGCTCTGGCGACTTGCTGTTCGTCTCGGGCCAGGTCGGCAGCCGCGACGACGGATCGCCCGAGCCGGTCTTCGAAAAGCAGGTCCAGCTTGCCTTCGACAATCTCGCGGCGGTGCTGAAGGCCGCCGGTTGCACCTTCGACGACATCGTTGACGTGACCACTTTCCACACCGACCCGGCCAATCAGTTCGAGACGATTATGGCCGTCAAAGACCGGATGTTCAGCGAGCAGCCCTACCCGAACTGGACCGCGGTCGGCGTGAACTGGCTGGCGGGCTTCGATTTTGAGATCAAGGTCATCGCCCGCCTTCCTCAGTCCACCTGATCGATGGCATTGAAGTCGATGCCGACCAAGCTGCCGCCGATCGGCTCGACCACCTGCCGATCGCCGCACGGAAGCGGCGATCGGGCGACCGTCCGTCATTTCCGGGCGGCAGATCTTCCCGAAGCCCGTTCAGGCAGCCCTTTTTATCCATACCGAGACGTGGCTCTGGCTGAGGTTGGTAAAGGGCTCCCGTTGCCACCCACCCCAGCGTTCGTGAAGGGACAATCCCGCGATCCGAGCCATGAGGTCCAATTCTGAGGGCCAGACATAGCGGAACGGCACAGAATTGCGTTCTAGCTTGCCGTCGACGAGTTTCATGTGATGCGACCAAAATGCCTGCGTCACGACGTCGTATTCGTCGATACCCCAGTGTGTTTCACTGACATCGTAGGCCACCAGCTTTTGCCCCACAGGCAGTCTTTGCAACGCCGGAACGCCGACTTCGACGACAAAACACCCTCCAGGTGCCAGATGTGCCGCCGCATTCGCAAAGCACGCAATCTGAGCGGCCTGCGTCGTCAGATTGTTGATCGTGTTGAAGACCAGATAGACGACCGCAAATGCGCCTTCGACCGTGGCTGTCGAGAAGTCTCCGATCTTGATTTTGATTTCAGCTCCATGCGGTTTCGCTCGAAGCATTGCGACCATAGGGTTGGACATATCGATGCCCGCGACCTCGACGCCCCGACGCGCTAACGGCAATGCAATCCGCCCGGTGCCGATACCAAACTCCAGCGCGCGTCCGTCGCCGGAAAGTCTCGCCAGGAAGTCCACGGCGGGATCGACCACTTTGGGATCGAACATTGCGGCATCATCGTCGTATCGCTCGGCGACGATCTCGCCGAAGTAGCCGTCGTCCTGCATTCCTTTGACCTTCGATCGCCACTTTTGCCAATTTCTCGCAAAATCCGTTTGTGACCGGTAGGTTTCGCCTCGTTCACGCCGATCGGCAATGTCCGCTTCGTCTGCATGATAGACGGTAAATGGCGCCGTTGGCGGGTATGAGCCGCTACGATTGTGAGCGCCGACGGCTATCGGCGAGCAGGGACCGCAATATTTCGAACTCCTCGGCGATCGCTTCGGCGGTGAGATCCTGCATCCGGCGATAGCAATTCAGAACGCGGAGCCCCGTTGCCGTCAGCTCGGCGCCGCCACGAGCCTGGCCGCCGCGGCTGGTCACCACCAGCGGGTCCTCGAAACAGGCGTTCATAGTCTCGACCAGCAGCCAGGCGCGTTTGTAGCTCATCCCCATGCGCCGCCCGGCGGCCGCGATCGAGCCCGTTTCCTTGATACCCTCCAGGATATCGGCCTTGCCGGGTCCAAGCGCCCGGTCCGGTCCGAGATCGATCCGCAGGCGCGGACCTATGGTCCGATTGGATTTCATCCTCAAAGCATACTCGATCCTTTGACGGCGTCATCGGCGGAATGATTGACCCGCAGCCACGGAAGGTCTTATCCAACAATGCCTAGTTGGTTTCACACGAGACAGGCTTGCCCGCACGCCCGCTCATCCTCGGCATCACCGGCTGGAAGAACAACGGCAAGACCACCTTGCTGGTGCGCCTGGTCGAGCACTGGACGCGAGCCGGTCTCAAGGTGTCCACCGTCAAACACGCCCACCACAGCGTCGATCTCGACCGGCCCGGCAAGGACAGCTATCGCCACCGGGAAGCGGGTGCGTCGGAAACCATGCTCGCCACCTCCAGGCGCTGGATGCTGACGCACGAGCATCGCGGCGATGCCGAGCCGCCGCTCGAGGCCCTGCTGGAACGGATGGCGCCGGCCGATCTCTTCGTCGTCGAAGGCTTCAAGCGGGACCGGCATCCTAAGATCGAGACGCACCGGGCGATCCGCGCGACACCGCTGCTGGCGGCGGACGATCCGAGCATTTTCGCGATCGCATCGGACGCCGGCCCCGAACAATTGGGTTGCACTCTGCCGGTCTTCGATCTCGACGATATCGACGCCATTGCGGCTTTCGCGTTGAAACGCCTTGAGATGGGCTCGTGACGACCCCGTCGCTCCAGGATTGTTTCACCTACGACCGGAGCCTGATGCCGTTTCGCGAGGCCCGCCGCCGCCTGCGCGCAGCCGCTACCTGTCGCGTTGGAACGGAAACGGTTGCGCTCGATCACGCGGTCGGACGCGTCCTTGCAACACCCCTGACCAGCAGCCGTGACGTTCCGGGCTTCGACAATGTGGCGGTCGATGGCTGGGCGTTCGCCATGCCTGAAAAAGGCTTGAACGATACCGCCGGCTTGGAGGTCCAGGCGGGGCGTGCCGCAGCAGGTCATCCGTTCAGCGGCAAGGTCTCCCCGGGCCAGGTGCTGCGCGTGCTGACCGGCGCCCGCATGCCGGAAGGCACCGACACGGTAGCCCTGCAGGAGGAAGTCGCACTCGAGGATGGACGGGTTCGGCTGCCGGCCGCCCTCCGCCGCGGCGCCAATCGGCGTCGCCGGGGCGAGGACGTCGCGTGCGGTGCCACCATCCTTGAGACCGGCCACATCCTCCGTCCCCAGGATATCGGCATCGCCGCCGAGCTTGGTGAGGCCCGAATCGAGGTCTTCAAGGAACTCAAGATCGCCATCCTCTCCTGCGGTGATGAGGTCCATGAGCCGGGCAGCAGGCTTGCCGAGGGTGGTCTGTTCGATGCCAACCGGCCGATGCTGAAAAGCTTCCTCGCAAGGCTTCCCGTCGCCGTCACCGATCTGGGTATCCTGCCTGACGACGCCGCCACCGTCCGCCACACGCTTGCGGCGGCCGCCGGCAGCCACGATCTGATCCTTGCCTCCGGCGGCGCCTCGCAAGGCGACGAGGACCATATCGTCCGCGCCATCGCCGATCGCGGCTCGATGCATTTCTGGCGCATCGCGCTGAAACCCGGCCGCCCCCTCGGCATCGGCGAACTCGACCGGGCCCTGGTCATCGGCCTGCCGGGCAATCCGGTCGCCGCCATGGTGTGCTCGCTGGTTCTGGCGCGCCCGATGATTTTGAGTCTTGCCGGGGCGGCCTGGAAGGAGCCGCGCGCGGCGATGCTGCCAAGTGCCTTTTCGATGAAGAAGCATGCAGGACGCCGCGAATATGTCAGGGGACGCCTCGAATCCGGCCGGCTGCAGCGCGTCGCCAGACAAGGCTCGGGCATCTTGACCTCGCTGGTCGAGGCCGATGGTTTGATCGAACTCGACGACGATCTCACCTCGGTGCGGCCAGGCGATCTCCTGCCATTTCTGAGCTTCGAGGAACTTGGGATCTAGTTCTCAGGTTCCAGGGCCGAGCGCAACCGATTGGCTATGACACTCTAGCGGGTGAATCCCGGAGAAGCACAATGTTCGACTGGATCGCGAACCTCGTAGAACAAGGCGGGTATCTCGGGATCGCGGCCCTGATGCTGCTCGAGAATGTCTTTCCGCCGATTCCGTCGGAGCTGATCATGCCCCTCGCTGGCTTTGCCGCGGCGCGTGGCGAGCTGAACATCGTCGGAGCCGTTCTGGCCGGAACGCTCGGCTCTATCCTGGGTGCCGTATTCTGGTACTATATCGGGGTCTGGGTCGGGGACGAGCGGCTGCAGCGTTGGGCGGTGCGACACGGCCGGTGGATGACGCTTACTCCCCAGGAAATCGAAAAGTCTTGCACCTGGTTCGCCCGGCATGGCGGTATCGCCGTCCTGGTCGGCCGCCTCGTGCCGGCGGTCCGAACCCTGATCTCGGTGCCGGCAGGCATCTCCGACATGCCATTGGGCCGCTTCCTGACCTATTCCACGCTCGGGACGATCGTTTGGACGGCGCTCCTCGCTGCAGCCGGTTACTTCCTCGAAAGCCAGTATCAAGAGGTATCGAACTGGCTCAATCCGGTCTCCACTATCGTCATCGTCGTCCTGGTCCTGGCGTATCTGTACCGCGTCCTGACATTCCGCCGCCGCGTCGACGCCTCTTGATCGCTCGAACCCAATGCCCATAAATACCCTTTAGGGGTATTGTTGCCGGCCCCGCCGGATGATGGCGCTACGTTGCATCGGCGGGTTTCTGGCCAGAGCTTCGAAGGAATTGACCGCAATGGACGACGCCCGAATCGCAACCGAACAGGATCAGGCCGTCGATCCCGTGTGCGGCATGTCCGTTCCACGCGACCGCGGCAAACCGACCGCCACCCACGCGGGCGAAACCTATCATTTCTGCTCGGCGGGCTGCCACCAGAAATTCACCCACGACCCCGAGCACTATCTCTCCGACCGCGAACCCGAGCCCCAGCCGGAGGGCACCACCTATACCTGCCCGATGCACCCGGAGATCGTCCAGGAGGGCCCCGGCAGCTGCCCGATCTGCGGCATGGCGCTGGAGCCTCAAGGCATTCCGCCGGCGGATGCGAAAAACCCCGAACTGATCGATTTTACCCGACGGCTCATCGTCGCGACGCCTCCGGCCATTGCCCTCCTGATCCTCGAAATGGGCCAGCATCTCACCGGCCTGGATCTGCTGCCGTTCATGAGCGAACCGGCCGAACAATGGCTGCAGCTGGTGCTCGCCCTGCCGGTCGTCCTCTATAGCGGCTGGCCGTTCTTCGAGCGCGGCTTCCGATCGCTCCGCACCATGAACCTCAACATGTTCACCCTGATCGCCATCGGCACCGGTGCTGCCTTTCTCTACAGCCTGATCGCCTTGCTGCTCCCGGGGATCTTCCCCGCCGAGATGCGCCAGCACGGGACGATCCCCGTCTATTTCGAGGCGGCGTCGGTGATCATCGCCCTGGTCCTGCTCGGCCAGGTCCTGGAACTCCGCGCCCGCGAGCGCACCGGCGGCGCCATCAGAGCCCTGCTCGATCTGGCGCCGAAAACGGCGCTGCGGGTTGGCGCGGACGGCGCGGCCGAAACCATCCCCCTCGATGACGTCGCCAAAGGCGACCGGCTGCGGGTGCGTCCCGGCGACAAGGTGCCGATCGACGGCGTCGTCGTCTCCGGACGCAGTGCCGTCGACGAATCGATGCTTACCGGCGAGCCGGTCCCGGTCGAAAAGACCGAGGGCGATCGCGTCACCGGCGGCACTCTGAACGGCACGGGCTCGTTCGATCTTACCGTCGACCGCACCGGTGCCGACACCACGCTCAATCAGGTCGTCGCCATGGTGGCAGCAGCCCAGCGGTCGCGAGCCCCGATCCAAAGCCTCGCCGATTCCGTCGCCGGCTACTTCGTCCCGGCGGTGGTTCTCATTGCGCTTGTCGCCTTCGTCGCCTGGTTGGTCTTCGGCCCCGCACCCGCCTTCGCCTTCGCCCTGGTCGCAGCCGTCAGCGTGCTCATCATCGCCTGCCCCTGCGCGCTCGGCCTGGCGACCCCAATCTCCATCATGGTGGCCACCGGCCGCGGCGCTCAGGCCGGTGTTCTGATCAAGAACGCCGCCGCCCTCGAACGCATGGCCAAGGTCGACACCGTCGTTGTCGACAAGACCGGCACGCTCACCGAAGGCAAGCCCAAGCTGGTCGCCATCGAAACTGCGGATTCCCGGGACGAGAACGAACTGTTGCGCCTCGTCGCCTCGCTCGAACAGGGCAGCGAACACCCCCTGGCCGAGGCCATCGCCGCCGCCGCCCGCGACAGGAATCTGCAACTGACCCAAGCAAGCGCGTTCGACGCGGTCACCGGCCAAGGGGTGAAGGGGACCGTCGGCGAACACACGATCCTCTTCGGCAACCGCCGCCTGATGGCAGCGCACAAGATCGAAACCGCCGATCTCGAAGCGGCAGCGGAGCAGCGTCGAAGCGAGGCCGAAACCGTCATGTTCGCGGCCATCGACGGAGAACTGGCCGGCCTCGTCGCCGTCGCCGACCCCGTCAAGCCTACGACACGCAAGGCGATCGACAGCCTGCACCGACTCGGCCTCAAGATCGTCATGGCGACCGGCGACAACGAAACGACGGCCAACGCCGTCGCCCGCCAACTCGGCATCGACGCCGTTCACGCGGGCGTCATGCCGGAGGACAAGCTCAAGATCATCGCCGATCTGCAGCGGAGCGGCGCCGTCGTCGCCATGGCCGGGGACGGCGTCAACGACGCGCCCGGCCTCGCCCAGGCCGATGTCGGCATCGCCATGGGAACGGGCGCCGATGTCGCCGTCGAAAGCGCCGGCATGACCTTGATGAACGGCGATCTCACCGGCGTCGTCCGCGCCCGCCGCCTCGCCGCCGCCACGATCGGCAACATCCGGCAGAACCTCTTCTTCGCCTTCATCTACAACAGCGCCGGCGTCCCCATCGCCGCCGGCATCCTCTATCCCGTCTTCGGCCTCCTGCTCTCGCCGATCATCGCCGCCGCCGCCATGAGCCTCTCATCCGTCTCCGTCATCGGCAACGCGCTGCGCCTGCGAACCGTCCGACTCGACGGCTGAAACCGGACACCCGCATCAGACGAGGCGAGGCTCAGCCCGGCGCCGCCCCCTGCGTCGCCATGTAGACGGCATAGAGGGATTGGCTTCCCGCCATGAACAGGCGATTGCGTTTCGGGCCGCCGAAGCAGACATTGCCGCAGACTTCCGGGATCCGGATGCGGCCGAGCAACTGGCCGTCGGGATTCCAGCAGGTGACACCGCTATAGCCGATCGAGCGTCCGGCATTGCTCGACACCCAGAGATTGCCATAGACGTCGCAGCGCAGCCCGTCTGGGCCGCATTTGACGCCGTCCACCATGCAGTCGGTGAAGACCCGCTGGTTGGAGAGCGTGTTGTCGGCGCCGACATCGAGCACGAAAACCTCGCCCTTGCCGCCCGGCCCCTGATCGCCCGGCCCCTTGCCGGTGCTGGCGATATACAGGCGCTGGTAGTCGGGACTGAAGCAAAGCCCGTTGGGATCGGGCACGCCGTCATCGGCGACGACGACCGTCAGCCCGCCGTCCGGAGCCCAGCGATAGACCTGGGTCGGCAGCTCGCGCTGATCGTCGCCGAGGCCCAACGGCTGGCCGACCTTGTTGTTGACGAGCCCCAGCGGATTGGACGGACCGCCGGCGACGTCCGGCGTGCCCTCGTAGAGCTGGCCGCCATAAGGCGGATCGGTGAACCAGAGGCTGCCGTCGGGATGCGGTACCACATCATTGGGTGAATTGAGGCGCTTGCCCTCGAAACTGTCGGCGATCAGCGAGATCGAACCGTCCAGCTCGTAGCGGACGACGCGGCGGGTCAGATGCTCGCAGGAAACCTGCCGGCCCTGGAAATCGAAGGTGTTGCCGTTGGAATTGTTGGAAGGTGCTCGGAACACCGTCACCCGGCCGTCGTCCTCGATATAGCGCATCTGCCGGTTGTTCGGAATATCGCTGAAGACCAGATATTTGCCTTGGGCGTTCCAGGCCGGACCCTCGGCCTACAGCGCTCCCGTCCAAAGCCGCTGGATCGGCGCGTTCGGCTGGGCCAGACCGTTGAAGCTCGGATCGATGGCGATGACGTCCGGATCCCAGAAATAATTGCTCGGCGCACCGGTCGGCCCGAAATCGCGCGGCGGCGTCGTGATCGTGCTCGGCGGCGTCGCCGGCCCTTCTTGCGCCGCCTCCTGAGCTAAAGCCGATGCCGCCCCAAGGGCGACCACACCGACACCCACACTACCGGCAGCCCCCAGCAGCCGGCGCCTCGACAACGCCCGGCGATCCTCCGCCGCCACCGCCAGATCGCAATCCTCGTCCACGCAATCGTCGCGCATCTTTTTCCAAGCCTCCCTTATATCCCCGAACGGCAAACCCCCTCCGGCCCGCCGACACCCAACACTAGGCCGCAAAACGCCGGCTTGCC
>JBGSYN010000247.1:0-2427 GCA_041750975.1 Geminicoccaceae bacterium
CTTGTTGACGAGATTGCTGCCATGCACGCGGTCCGGGCTCGTGGGCGGCATGTCCGACATGACGTCGGCCTCCATCCGGTCGGCCCGGACCTCCCGCCAGAAGGCGATGACGATGGCCTCGACGAACTGCCGCTCCATGGCACATCTAGGCCTTAAATCCTGCTTGATCTCCTCCGCAAACGCCT
This sequence comes from Geminicoccaceae bacterium, assembly GCA_041750975.1. Taxonomy (GTDB): domain Bacteria; phylum Pseudomonadota; class Alphaproteobacteria; order Geminicoccales; family Geminicoccaceae; genus JBGSYN01. The sequence goes on from JBGSYN010000247.1 coordinate 186, forward strand.
CGAACTCCTCGACCGTCTCCTCCGGCAACAACCGAAACTTCTCCGCCCGCAGCCCATGCTTCAGCGCATTCATTGAACATCTGGCTTTGCCCTCGGGCGTGTTCGGGCCGCGTTTTCTGGGTCCTGGATTTTCAGTAGTCTCGGCCGGCAGCATGGTAGGGTCTTGCCCCATTTTATAACTTCCTCGATTCGGTAAGCGCCAGTACGAGCCTACCACGTATTCTTCCGAGGAACAAGGAATATAGTCGTATATGCTACGATATGGCCACCTGAGCCATGCGCGTGCGGGGGCGGGTCGGGAGTGTGGCGACTGCCGATGGCGTTGGCGCAGGGCGGTCGATGACCGTTGGCCTGCCTGCGTGTCACGGATTCACGGCCAATGTTTTTTTGGCCTTCGAGGGATCCGAGGTGGGGAATAGACCGTTTCGGTTCGGACTCCTTATAGGCGCGAGCTGCTGCAAGGCCGACCGATGTCACCCGATCGTCAGGGCGACCCCAATCGCCAGATTACGGAAAGGACCGAAACGTGATTTCTCGAGGCCTCCCGGTCATTGACTACGGTCGAGGCTTTGTTCAACGGGTGTCGGCGGCAATGTCATGAATGTCTTCGTTCTCACGACCGGCCGGTCCGGTTCGACGACCTTCGTCCGGGCCTGCCAGCACATGGACAACTATACGGCGGCGCATCAGGGCAAAATGAACATCATCGGGGATGAGCGGCTGACCTTTCCGGATAATCATATCGAATCGGACAACCGCCTGACCTGGTATCTCGGCCGCCTCGATGAACTCTACGGCGACCGCGCGTTCTATGTTCATTTGCACCGCGATCCGAAAGCGACCGCCAGATCGTTTCTCAAACGGTTCGGTTGGGGCATCACGGCGGCCTATTATCCGGGCATCGTCACACGCAATCCGGCCTATGAGGACGCTGACAATAATGTCAGGGAGGATTTAAGGCTCGCCGTCTGCGAGGATCTGGTCGAGACCGCCAACGCCAATGTCCGGGTGTTTCTGAGGGGGCGAGAAAACGCGGTAAGTATCAGGCTCGAGGATCCGAAGGAAAAGTTCGCCGAGTTCTGGCAACGGGTCGATGCCGAGGGAGACCTCGAGAAAGCGCTCGCCGAATGGGATGTCCGGCATAACGCCAACGAGTCCGGCAATGGCGCTTTCAAACTCCGCGACGACCGGCGGACCAGGCTGCACTATTCCCGCCTGCCTGCCAAGGCCGTCAGGATCGCAAGAAAACTCCCGAAATTCGTCGCGGACGCTTGATGCCCACGGCATCTGTTTCAGAGGTTGCTCTCTGACGCAATTGACTGGTGATCGCACCGGACTTTTGACAAGACCAAGCGACTTTACATGCAGTACCATATTTGGTACTGTAATCTATAGTTGGTCTCAAGCGACTTCCTGCCACGTTTTTTCAGTTGCCGGGGGGGAGGGAGCCTGTTCGGGAATGGCTATTGGAATTGTCGGCTCCCGACCGCAAGATCGTCGGTGACGATATTCGCGATCTCGAGTTTGCTTGGCCTATCGGGCTGCCGCTATGCCGGTCACGGGGAGGTGGCCTTTGGGAAGTGCGCTCGAGCCTGACAGGCGGAAAGATCGGCAGGGTGATTTTTTGCGTTGCGAAAGAGCAGGCCGTTTTGCTGCATGGCTTCATCAAGAAGACCCAGAAAACCTCGAAGAAAGTTCTCGATCTAGCGACCCGGGGAATGAAGGATCTGGACTGATGACCGAAGAGAAAGGACGAATCGGCTCGTCTTTCGAAAGCTTCCTCGAAAATGAGGGCCGATTGGAAGAGAGCACCAACACGGGCATCAAGCGTGTGCTGGCCCGCCAGATCGCCCAGGTGATGGAGGAGCAGAAGATCAGCAAGGCGGAAATGGCCCGTAGGATGAACACCAGCCGGGCCCAACTCGATCGCTTTCTCGATCCCGCCAACGACTCGGTGACGCTACAGACCATGCAAAGTGCTGCGAAGGCAGTCGGCCGTTCACTCCGGCTCGAGCTTGCATGACAGGCGGCTTCGGCCCGAAGTAATTCGCCATGGTTGGCCGATAGAGGGCACACCGTGATCATGGGGCAAGGCTCGGGTCGGCGACTTATTGGGTAACAGGAAGACAACTCCTGCCGAATCGATCCTTGGATACCCCAAGCGTCAGGGAAGCCACTGGTAGGTTAACGGTCGCTTGATGCCGTCGTAGTCATAGGTGTCCTTGCGTTTCATCGATGCATA
>JBGSYN010000248.1:0-3602 GCA_041750975.1 Geminicoccaceae bacterium
CGTGGTCGGACGATCGGGATGCTCACCCGGGCGCGCCAGTAGCTGCTCCTTAAAGCTCTGCAGATCGACCGGAAGCGGCGAGAAGGTGTTGATCTCCGTCGCCAGTGCCGCCGTGAAAATTCGGCTCATGCGCATTCCCCTAAGATATTCGTTGAGCCTGCTTCGGCTTCAACTCTTCACACCGCCGGCGGTAAGGCCGGTCACCATATATTTTCGAACGGCATAATAGAGTGTCGCTGGCGGCAGCGAGTAGATGACGCCCATCGCCATCAGCACCGGCCAGGGCGCATCGTCATTGTTCAAGAAAAGCCCCATCGCCACCGGCATGGTCATCTCGGATTCGTTCGAGAGCATCAGGAAGGCGTAGAGATACTCGTTCCAGGCGTGCAACAGCGCGAAGGTCGCGATCGCCAGAAGGGCGGGCCGGATCAGTGGAATATAGACCAGACGATAGATCTGCAGCGGCGTGGCGCCATCGACCTTGGCTGCCTCGTCCAGCTCGAACGGAACCGAATTCCCATATTGCCTGAGCACCCAGATGGCATAAGGCGTTGTGAAGGTCGCAACCGACAGGATCAGCGCCCAGATCGTGTTGATGAGCTCGTAGGTCGCCATGACCTGGTACATCGGGATTGCGAGGAAAGCGGCGGGAATGAGGTAGGTCATGAGTGCCACGTTCGAGACGACATCGCCGTAACGCACCTTGAGCCGGCCGATCGCGAAGCTCGCAAACGACGCCACGGAGAGCACGATGATGCACGTCATCGCCGCTGCAAAAACACTGTTGCCGAGCTGCTGCCAGAAATATTTTAGGTAAAAATCCCCTTGGGTCAGCACCGTGGCATAATTCTTCAAGGTCGGATTGTCGGGCCAGAGTTTTCCGGCGAACGCCGCATCTGTCGGGGTCAGCGACAGGACCAGCATGTGATAGAGCGGCAGCAGGGTCCAGATGAGCACGAGCGCTGCTACGGGTATCAACAGGAGCTGGTTGCGGATGCTTTGGTTCATGATCTCAGCTCTGCGCTTGCCGGTTGAGGCGGCGAATGAGTAACACGACCAATGGCACCAAGAGCGGCAAGCCGGTGATCATAGTGGCGACGCCGGCGGAAAGATCGGCCTGGCCGAACCCGTAGCGTATGCCCAGGGTCGCGAGCGTGTTGGTGCGTTCGGCGGGCCCGCCGCCGGTCAAGAGATAAACGCTGTTGAAGTCGCCGAGCGACCAGATGGTCGTCAGCAACGTGCTGGTGATGAAGAGATTGCGGATCTGCGGAAATGTCACGAAGCGGAAACGCTGCCACGGACTGGCGCCATCGATGGTGGCGGCCTCATAGAGGTCGCGGCTGATCGCCATGCGCCCAGCGACGAGAATAAGCGTCCAGAACGGCAGATACTTCCAAACATGCACGGCGATGATGCAACCGAAAGCGATGGTCGGATTGCTGAGCCATGACGGGCCGAATACGCCGGTCGTTTCCCAGATCAGATTATTGAGCATTCCCCATTCGGAGTTGAGAAACCAGCGTATTGAAAGAATTGAAGGGATATGCGGAACGGCCCAGGGGAGAATAAAAAAGACGCCGACAATTCGTATCCAGAGGTGGGGTAATACGAAAAAACTCGAGAGCGCCAGTGCTATGAGCATCTTCAAGTTCACGCCGACGATCAAAAAGACCAGCGTATTCTTGACGGTCCGCCAATAGATGGGATCGTCGAAGACGCGCTCATAGCCTGCAATATTACTTCCAAGCCAGGCGCCATAGGCAATCGGATAGACGACGAAGAAGGCGAAGACGACCGCATAGGGAATAAGGAATATAATGCCCCATGCGGCCTCGAACGAAAGACCCCGTCGTGCCGCCGGCACGAGCGGGGCCATCGTGGATACCGCCATTCAGCAATACTTTCTATTGGACGACGATAAGTTCCTCCATGCGGTCCGCCAATTCATCGACGGCTTCGTCCGCCGACCATCCGTCCAGGATGATGCGGCCTGTCGCTTTGCCCCATAAGCGTTCCGCCATCACCTTGGCATAGCCGTGATTGCGCGTCTGCGGGAACGGGATGTTCTCGGTCTCGGTGAACTGCCTGTACATTGCCGAACGATGCGGGTCGGCGGGGTCCGTATAGAACGGGTCGTCGAGAAGCGCCGGCATGACCGGGAAGAACCGGCCCTGCATTGACTTCAGCATCGGTCCGATATTCTCTGGTTGCAGCAGAAACGAGATAAAGTCTTTGGCGTTTTCCGAGTGGGGCGAGTTTTTGAACGTCAACACCTGCTTTACTGAAATCATCGCCGGTGTCGGCTTGCCATCCGGACCGTTCGGCCAGGTCCGCGTCTTCAGGTTCTCGTGGTAGTTTTCCGGCTTCTCGGCGAGTTGGGAAATCGGGATCGACAATGTCGGATTGAACGCGACCACGTTCTTTCTGTTGATGAACGAAACATTGTCATCCGCCCCGCCCCAAGTGACCGCGTCCGCCGGCACACAGCCATTCAAGCTTGGCTTCGTGAATGATTCGAGAGCAGCGACCACGCGCGGCCTGATCTCGGGATCATTGATACGAAGCTCCCCGTTCTCGCCGATGATCTCAGCACCAAAAGCGTTCAAAAAGATATGAACATTGAAGAAAGGATCATTGGAGGAGGTGCCGGTACCAAGCCCCAACCCGTATACGCGCTCGCCTTTCTCGCGCAGCGCCGGCTGGACCTGCTCACACCAGAAATCGAAAAACGGCTGCCATTCGTTTGGAATGTCGTCCGCGGTAAAGCCGGCGGTCTCGAGCATATCATTCCAGTAGTGCACATGAGGGGTCATCTGCGTCCACGGAATGGCGTAATAGGCCCGCTCCCCGGTCTCATTGTTGTATAACCGAACAGAGTCGAGCGCCGATGCCTGGAATTGATCCTCGATCGGTCCCAACACGTCCGAGACATCGGCGAGCTTGTCTTCATACGCCCATGTCGGGGTGAAGGCGACATCATAGCCAAAACTAAATGTCAGGTCCGGCGGCTGGCCAGCTTCGAGAGCAGCGATGACCTTGGTCTCGACATCACCCGTGCCGTAGAAGCTGATCTCCGCATCCTTGCCGGTCTTCTCTTCCCACCGGCCAATGATATCGAGCAGCGCTTCGTCTTCTTCCTGGGTGATTCCCTTGGTCCACCAGATGTCGAGATCGGCCGCAACGGCGAGCGAAGACGATCCGATCAGAAGCGTTGAAACTGCCACCCCATAAATGCAACTCGAACGCATTGTTCTCCCCCTGGTTTGTCTTGGTCTCGATAACACCTCTGCCCCAGGTGCTGAGCTTTGGCAAGAACGGGCAGCACAGACGATTAACCCTGCTCTGTTGCCTTGACACGCCCGGCAACCGCTCTCAAGCTCCGTTGATGTCGATAACCGACGTGGATCGCGACAATATATCGACCCAACAATAAACGCAGGAGTAGGGCATCGATGGTGAAAACAGACCTGTTAAGCGCAAAGCGGCCTGTTTCCTTGCTGCGAGCCACTGCCGTCGCGGCAGTGATCACATGGGCAATGGCGACGACGGCAGCGGCCGAAGGCACGCTGCGCTATGCCATGACCGACGAGCCGCCCCATCTG
>JBGSYN010000249.1:0-29074 GCA_041750975.1 Geminicoccaceae bacterium
AGAATGCTAGGCGATCATTTTACCATTCCTTCGCTGCGAAGCTTTAAGAGCCCGCAGATATCATCAAAAAAATGGGCAAGGGTGATAGAATCAACATTACAAGCAGGTGAATGAGGCGGTCGCCATCGCCCGCGCCATCAGTTTCGAGCCCAAGGTCGTCATCCTCGACGAGCCGACCGCGAACCTCTCGGTGACGGCAACCTCGCGTCTGCTCGAGACCATGGCCGAACTCAAGGCTCAGAACGTCGCCCAGATCATTATCAGCCATCGCCTGAATGACATCTTCGAGGTCGGCGACCGGGTCATGGTGTTGAAACGCGGCCGCAATGTCGGCGAGCGTCGCATCGCCGACACCAACGAGCATGAGGTGCTCGAACTCATCGTCCGTGGCGACGAGAATCTGGTCGAGGCCTGAAAACTAAGCGAAAAGGCGCTGGTCCCACCATAACGGCGTCACCAAGCCAGTCCTTATCGTTGGAAATTCCGGATGATCGGCGTTGATCAAGATGTTACGTTCAACCCGCGCCACGACCGAAGGAACGATCAGGATCAGGCTCCGCTTCTCCAGGTACCAGTCGTGGCCGAACGCTCGTGCGGTTGCACTATTGGGCTCGTGCCAATCCGGCAATTGGTCCGGCGTCACGACCTCGTAGCTGACCCCTGCAGGTAGGGTAATTTCGATATAGTGCTGCCTTGTCGGCAGTTTCCCGCCAAGGCGGACAAGTTTTTCGAGCATGGCGGTAGCGCAGTGCTCGGACGCATAGATTATAGAATCACCGGCTTTATGCCAGCGTGCTCCCATGTGGCGGGCGCCCTCGGCGCTAAAGATTGGGTAAATGCCCTTGGTATCGCCGATCCGATAGGCCTTGAGCGGATCGGTGAGGCGCCTGCTGGTTGTCAAACAGGGAAACCGGCCTCGGCCCCCAGGACGAGATTGAGAACGACATCAGCACCGGCCGAACCTGAGCGCGCCAATTTGAGCGGCGTCTCTCCATCAAGGAGCGAGTGGCGACGCGTCATGAACTCGCGCACGCGTGTTTCGTCGCCATGATAAACCCGACTGACCACATCGACGATTTTACTCAGTGAATAAAGCCGCTCGCTATATTGCGGAGGCAGCGGCTTGCCGTTCTTTCTCAGCCGTCGGAACGTCGCCTCCGGTATCAAGGGGCCAATAATTTCCTTGCGGCCGAACAGATCGATGAGAGGATTCGCCGAATCCGTCGGGAGACCATCACTCACGCGCCGCGCCAAGCCCAACTCATCGAATTCGTTCGGTTCGGGTAGTTCAAGAAGATGGGCGACACGAATGGACTCACTCGACGACAGTCCGCCAGGATCCGCATAGCGTTCAAGAGAATGCATATCCAACCTCGCAGATGTCATCTGATCGCTAATTTAGCGTCAAATGGCGAAATCCGCAATGTTCCGGGTCAAAAGAACGCCTGGATGCCGGTTTGGGCGCGGCCGAGGATAAGGGCGTGGATGTCTTCCGTGCCCTCATAGGTGTTGACCGCCTCGAGGTTCAGCATGTGGCGGATCACGTGATATTCGTCGGCGATGCCGTTGCCGCCGTGAATGTCCCGCGCCATCCGCGCGACGGCCAAGGCCTTCATGCAATTGTTGCGCTTCATCATCGAGATCATTTCGGGTGCCGCCTCGCCCGCATCCATCAGCCGGCCGAGGCGCAGCGCACCCTCGAGCCCGAGCGAGATATCGGTCTGCATATCGGCGAGCTTTTTTTGGATGAGCTGGTTGGCGGCCAGCGGCCGGCCGAATTGTTTTCGCTCCAGCGCATAATTGCGGGCGGCGTGCCAGCAGAACTCGGCCGCCCCCATCGTTCCCCAGGAAATGCCGTAGCGGGCCCGGTTGAGGCAGCCGAACGGACCCTTGAGACCCTTGGCGCCCGGCAGGCGGTTGGCCTCCGGAACGAACACGTCATCCATGACGATCTCGCCCGTGATCGAGGCGCGGAGCGCGAATTTGCCCTCGATCTTTGGGGCGCTGAGGCCTTGCGTGTCGCGCTCGAGGACGAAGCCGCCGATCACGCCCTCGTCGTCCTTGGCCCAGACCACGAAAAGATCGGCGATGGGGGAATTGGAGATCCACATCTTCGAGCCCGTGAGGCGATAGCCGCCATCGACGCGCCGCGCCCGTGTCGCCATGTTCTGGGGATCGGAGCCATGATCCGGCTCGGTCAGGCCGAAGCAGCCGATCATCCGCCCGGCGGCGAGTTCCGGCAGATATTTCAGGCGCATCGCCTCGTCGCCATAGGCGAGGATCGGATACATCACGAGCGACGACTGGACGCTCATCACCGAGCGGTACCCACTGTCGACCCGTTCGATCTCGCGCGCGATCAGGCCGTAGGCGACATAGGACGCGCCGGCGCCGCCATAGGCTTCGGGAACCGTCACGCCCAAGAGGCCGAGCGCTCCCATCTCGCCGATGATCGAGGGATCGAACTTTTCGTGGCGGTTGGCCTCGAGTATGCGCGGCATCAGCTCGCCCTGCGCATAGTCGCGGGCGGTAGCCTGGACCAGCCGCTCATCCTCTTCGAGCTGGCTCTCGAGCCGCAGCGGGTCGAGCCAATCGAAACTGCCCATGCGATCTTGATGTTCGGGACTGGTCATCGTTGCAAATCCCTGAATCTCACAATTGATCTGTCACTATCCTGAGGTAGCGTTCGGCACACCCGTTCGCCAGAGCGGTCACAACCGAGACCCATTTGACAAGGTGGGGGCCGGGCGGCAGAACTGGGTCATAGGTAGGCACGAATTCCCGATAGAGGAGGTGAGCATGGCACACCAGAGAACCGCATCCCTGGCATTGACACTGACGGCGATGGGGGCGGCGATGGCGGCAACAATGGCGGCAGGGGCGGCGCTGGCGGCTGAGCCCGAGAGCTGTGCTACCGTACGATTTTCCGACGTCGGCTGGACCGATATCACGGCGACCACGGCCCTGACGACAACCGTGCTCGAGGGCCTCGGCTATGAAACCGACATCAAGATCCTGTCGGTGCCGGTGACCTATACCTCCCTCGCCAATGGCGATATCGACATTTTCCTCGGCAATTGGATGCCGACCATGGAAGGCGACATCGCGCCCTATCGCGAGGCCGGCACCGTCGAGAGTTTGGGCGCCAATCTCGAGAATGCCAAATACACGCTCGCGGTCAACCAGTCGCTGCACGACGCAGGCCTCGAGGACTTCGGCGATATCGCCGCCTTCAAGGAACAGCTCGACTTCAAGATCTATGGCATCGAGCCGGGCAATGACGGCAACCGGCTCATTCTCGACATGATCGACGCCGACGCCTTCGATCTCGGCGGCTTCGAACTGGTCGAGAGTTCCGAGCAGGGCATGCTGGCCCAAGCCGAGCGTGCGGCACGACGCGGCGAGGGCATCGTCTTTCTCGGCTGGGAACCGCACCCGATGAACGCCAATCTCGAGATGGCCTACCTTACCGGCGGCGATGATTTCTTCGGCCCCAATCTCGGGGGTGCTACGGTCTACACCAACACCCGCGCCGGCTATGTCGAAGAATGTGCCAATGTCGGAGCCCTGCTCAACAATCTGACCTTCACGCTGGCCATGGAAAACGAGGTGATGGGTGCCATCCTCAATGATGGCGAGGACCCGGCCGACGCCGCGGCAGCATGGCTCGTAGCCAATCCCGAGGTGCTGCCAGCGTGGCTTGAGGGGGTAACGACTTATGAGGGCGGCGACGGGCCGGCCGCGGTGCGCGATAGCCTCGGCCTTTCATGAATGAATCCATAGCCACCGGCGCCATAACCTTAGTCGATGGAGTGGCTGCAGAATCATAAGATCCCGATCGGTGACTGGGCTGCGGCCTTTGTCGACTGGCTAACTGCCAACGCTGCATGGTTCTTCGACGGTCTTTCGCTCGGGCTTGAAACGGCGATCGAGGCCTTGCTCTGGCTGCTGCAGACGCCGTCGCCGCTGGTGATGGTGGCACTCGTCACCGGGCTTGCCTGGTGGTTGCGGCGCTCGGTCGGGTTTTCCCTGTTCGTCCTCTTCGGCCTGCTTTTGATCATTAATCAGGGCTATTGGGAGGAAACCACCGAGACCCTGGCCCTGGTGCTGGCCGCCACCTTCGTCTGCATGGGGCTGGGTGTGCCGGTTGGCATCATGGCGGCGAGGCGGCCCTGGCTCTTCACGGTGCTGCGGCCGGTTTTGGATCTGATGCAGACCATCCCGACCTTCGTCTATCTGATCCCGGCCCTGATCCTCTTCGGGCTGGGCATGGTGCCTGGCCTGATCGCCACTGTGATCTTCGCCATTCCGGCCCCCATTCGCCTGACCCATCTGGGCATCACCTCGACGCCCAAGCCGCTGCTCGAAGCGGGCGAGGCCTTTGGCGCCTCCGCCGGCCAGCTCCTGTGGAAGGTGCAGCTGCCCTACGCGATGCCCCAGATCATGGCGGGCCTGACCCAGACCATCATGCTTTCGCTCTCGATGGTGGTGATTGCAGCGCTCGTCGGCGCCGACGGCCTGGGTGTGCCGACGCTCCGGGCGCTCAATACCGTCGATATCGGCCAGGGCTTTGAGGTCGGCATCGCCATCGTCCTGATCGCGATCATTCTCGACCGGCTGTTTCGCCGGCAGGAAGGTTAGCCCTTGGCCGAGACCATGGTGACCTTCGATCGGGTGAGCATCGTCTTCGGCGACCATCCCGAGCGTGCCCTGCCCTTGATGGACCAAGGCCGATCGCGCGACGAGATCCAGGCTTCGACCGGGCAGATCCTGGGCGTGCATGATTGCTCGCTCAAGGTCGGCGAGGGCGAGATCGTCGTCCTGATGGGGCTTTCGGGCTCGGGCAAATCGACCCTGCTGCGTGCCGTCAACGGGCTCAATCGGGTGACCCGGGGAAGCCTGACAGTCGCCAGCGGCCAGGGACCGGTCGATGTCACCAGGATCGACAACCGGGCGCTCCGGCGACTGCGGCTCGAGCGCGTAGCGATGGTGTTTCAGCAATTCGCCCTGTTGCCCTGGCGCAGCGTCACCGAAAATGTCGGCTTCGGCCTCGAGCTTGCCGGGATCAGTGCAGCCGAACGTCAGCGCCGCGCCATGGAGCAACTCGAGTTGGTCAAGCTTGAAGCCTGGGCCGACCGCAAGGTGCACGAGCTTTCGGGCGGCATGCAGCAGCGCGTCGGCCTCGCCCGTGCTTTCGCCACCGGTGCGCCGATCCTCTTGATGGATGAGCCCTTCTCGGCCCTCGATCCGCTGATCCGCAACCGTCTGCAGGATGAGCTTCTGGAACTGCAGGAGAGCCTGCGGTGCACGATCATCTTCGTCAGTCACGATCTCGACGAGGCGCTGAAACTCGGCAATCGCATCGCGATCATGGAAGACGGCAGGATCGTCCAGCTCGATACGCCGCAAAACATCGTGCTGCATCCGGCGACCGACTATGTCGGCGATTTCGTCGCCCATATGAACCCGCTCAACGTGCTGCGCGCGGCCGAGGTGATGCAGCCCTTGCCCGCTGAGGGGCTCGACGCCGGTACGCGGATGGTCGATGCAACCATGCCCCTTAACGAGCTGATCCGGCTTCAGCTCGACGATCCGGCACCCTTTGCCGTGACCGAGGCAGGCCGGCCGATCGGCCTGATAGACGGCGCGGGCATCCTCAAATCGCTGCTTCGCGCGTAATCGGTCGATGCAGGCCGATTACGTCATCATCGGGGCCGGGTCCGCAGGGTGCGCCCTGGCGGCACGGCTTTCCGAAGATGGCAGGCACAAGGTGCTGGTGTTGGAGCATGGCGGCTCGGACAGAAGCCCGCTGATCCGGATGCCCGGCGCTCTCAGCCTGCCGATGTCGATGGCGCGCTACGATTGGGGCTTCGAGACCGAGCCCGAACCGCATCTGGGCGGCAGGCGTCTCGCCTGCCCCCGCGGCAAGGTCATCGGCGGCTCCTCCTCGATCAACGGCATGGTCTATGTCCGCGGCCATGCCGGCGATTACGATCATTGGGCCGAAAGCGGCGCCGCGGGCTGGGCCTATGCCGATGTCCTGCCCTATTTCCAGCGCCTCGAGGACTGGCACGATTGCGGTCATGGCGGCGATCCGGCCTGGCGGGGCAAGGGCGGGCCCCTGCACGTCACCCGGGGCCGCCGCGCCAACCCGCTTTTCCACGCTTTTGTCGAGGCGGGCCGCGAGGCCGGGTTCGAGCTGACCGACGACTACAATGGCGAGAAGCAGGAAGGCTTCGGGCCGATGGAGCAGACCGTCTGGCGCGGCCAGCGCTGGTCCGCGGCCGATGCCTATCTGAAGCCCTCGCTGCGCCGCCCGAACGTCGAACTGCGCCGGTGCTTCGTGCGCCGGATCGAGTTCGACGATCGCCGTGCCGTCGGGGTCGAGATCGAGCGTGCAGGGCGGATCGAAACCCTGCGGGCGTCGGCGGAGATCATTCTTGCGGCTTCCGCAATCAATTCGCCGAAAATTTTGATGCTGTCGGGGATCGGTGGTGCTGCGGATTTAACGGCTCAAGGGATCGATGTCTTAGTGGATCGCGCTGGTGTCGGCCACAATTTGCAGGACCATCTGGAACTCTACATCCAGCAGGCCTGCACCCAGTCCATCACGCTTTACAAGTATTGGAACCTCTGGGGCAAAGCCTGGGTCGGCGCCCGTTGGTTGCTGACCCGGCGTGGTCCGGGGGCTTCCAATCAGTTCGAGAGTGCCGCGTTCGTGCGCTCCAGGGCGGGTGTCCGCTATCCCGATATCCAGTATCACTTCCTGCCGATCGCCGTGCGCTATGATGGCAAAGCCGCCGCCGAAGGCCACGGCTTCCAGGCCCATGTGGGGCCGATGCGCTCGATGTCGCGCGGCGCGGTAAGCCTGCGCTCGGCCGATCCGAAAGAGCCTCCGCGAATTCGCTTCAACTATATGAGCGAAGAGCAGGACTGGGTGGATTTTCGCCGCTGCATCCGCCTGACGCGCGAGATTTTCGCCCAAACTTCCTTCGCTCCCTATCGTGGCCGCGAGATCCAGCCCGGCAGTCACGTCCAGAGCGATCAGGAGCTCGACGGTTTCATCCGCGAGCATGTCGAGAGTGCGTATCATCCCTGCGGCACCTGCCGCATGGGAAATGCCGACGATCCGATGACGGTGGTCGACCCCGAGTGCCGCGTCGTCGGTGTCGAACGCTTGCGGGTGGCCGACAGCTCGATCTTTCCTCGCATCACAAATGGCAACCTCAATGGCCCGACGATCATGGTCGGCGAGAAAGCCGCCGACCTCATTCTTGGCCGTTCGCCCTTGCCGCGCGCCAATCTCGAGCCCTGGATCAATCCGCGCTGGCAAGATGCAGACCGCTAGCGCTACACCTTGAAAGCATCATGGAGCTTAGCGACAACGACATCGAACGCTATTCGCGGCACATCGTGCTGCGCGAGGTGGGCGGTGTCGGCCAGCAGCGATTCCTGAAAGCCAAGGTGCTGATTATCGGGGCCGGTGGGCTCGGCTCGCCGATGCTGCTTTATCTGGCGGCCGCGGGCATCGGGACGATCGGCATCGTCGACGACGACTTGGTCAGCCTTTCGAACCTGCAACGTCAGATCACCCACACGACACCACGGATCGGCAAGCCCAAAGCCGCGAGCGCCATCGAAGCAGCACGGGCGATCAATCCTGATATCACGCTCGAGGCTCATGATTGCCGTCTCGACGGCTCCAACGCTCTGGACCTGATCGAGCGCTATGACGTCATCGCCGACGGCAGCGACAATTTCGCGACCCGCTATCTCGTCAACGATGCCTGTTATTTCGCCGAAAGAACGTTGGTCGTCGGTGCGATCGACCGCTTCGATGGGCAGGTGGCTGTATTCCGCGCCTTCGAACCCGGGCCGAACCCCTGCTACCGCTGCGTATTCGGCAAGGAGCCAAGTGCCGTCTTCGATGAGAGCTGCGCCCGCGATGGTATTCTGGGTGCGGTCGCAGGCGTGGTCGGCAGCTTGCAAGCCGTCGAGGTTTTGAAACTCGTGGCCGGCATCGGCAGCAGTCTTCAAAGCCGGCTTTTAGTCTATGATGCGCTCGGCGCAACCACCAACATCGTCAAGCTCAGCCGTGATGCGGCTTGCCCCCTATGTGGCGAGACGCCGACAATCAGTCTGCAGGATCGCTTCGGGCAGCCTTGATCGCCCTTTCCAGGGCCTCAACCGGCAGCAACACGCATTCATGGCGACTCTTGACCTCACGCACGGGCACGAAGGCTTTCAATTCGGGCCATGTGAGTTGATCGGCTTCTATCTTGCCCGCGAGCACGCCGCGTGCTTCGGCTGCGGCGTGGGTCGCATCCTCGATCGTCAGGCCGGGCGCGTTGGCGCCGATCACCGATGCCGCAGCCTGGCACAGCATGCATGCCTTGACCTTGTAGCCGACACGCTCGATGTGATTATCGTTCAGCGTCACATCCAAGGTGATGCGATCCCCACATAAGGGATTGTCGACAGTGGCCGAGCCATCGGGGTCGTCGAGCCGGCTGGCGCCGCGCGCTTGTGCCGCCAGCCGCAGCAGATCCTGCTGGTAGAGTGTCGATGCCATTGGCGGGATATCTGGACTTCCCGGAGTTTAGTCAAGTGACGCGCTGCCACCGGGCGGAGGCGTCCAAGGAGAATTTTTCATGGTGACGCGCGGCCGTTTGTTCATCCAGACCCCCGGGCCGACGAACATTCCCGAACGCGTGCTCCAGGCGGTGGCGCGCAGCGGGATCGATTTCGCGTCGCCGCGCTTTCGCGAGCTTGCCGCGGGCTGCCTGCACGATCTGAAATCGATCTTCAAAACGGAAGGCGAGGTCTTTGCCTTCGCCGCCAACGGCCATGGCGCCTGGGAAGCCGCATTGCAGAACCTGTTTACTCCGGGCGATGCCGTGCTCGCCCCAACCACCGGGCGATTTTCCGCGGTCTGGGCAGAAATGGGCCGCAAGCTCGGCCTCGAGGTCATCGAAACCAGAACCGATTGGCGCAGCGGCATCGATATCGACCTCGCCGCTGAAATCCTCGGCCGGGACAGGGACCATCGGATCAAAGGCATTCTGGCGGTTCACACCGAAACGGCGACCGGCGTGCGCAACGATCTGCCTGCCCTTCGTGCGGTGCTCGACCAGCTCGACCATCCGGCTCTGCTCGTTGCCGATACCATCGCCTCGCTCGCCATCGAGGAATTCGCGATGGATGATTGGGGCATCGACGCCGCTCTGGCGGCCTCGCAGAAGGGCCTGATGATGCCGGTCGGCATGTCATTTCTGGCCTTGGGACCGCGCGCTCTTGAGCGGACGAGGAGCGCGCAATTGCCGCGAGCCTATTGGGACGTTCAATTCCGGCTCGGCGATGAGGTCTATCGCTGGTTTTACGGAACACCCCCGGAACAATTGGTTTTCGGGCTGCGCGAGGCACTCGACATGATTGCCGAGGAGGGGCTCGATCAGGCGATCTCACGACACCGGCGATTGGCCGATGCAGTGCGCGCCGCGGTCACAGCCTGGGGCAGGGGAGGTGCTCTCGAGATCAACGCCATCAACCCTCACGAACGGGCCAATGCCGTTACCGGTGTGCGCGTCAGCGAGCCGATCGATCCCGAAGCGATCCGCAGCATCACGCGCGCGGAATTCAACGTAGCCCTGGGCGGCGGCTTGGCGGAGTTGACCGGCAAGGTCTTCCGGATCGGCCATCTGGGCGATCTCAACGAGGCGATGATCATCGGAACGCTCGGCGCCGTCGAGCTTTCGCTGAAACGTTCCGGTGCGGCTTTTGGCGAAGGCGGCGTCGCTGCAGCCATCGACCGGCTCGCCGGAACGGGCTGAGAAGCGACCGTTGCAATCGTGCAACGTTTCGACATTTGATAGATTCCCGACGGTTGGCCCACTTAATGTTTTGGTGTAACGCGCCGATCTTGCTCATTGAGAAGATAGGCTTTGTTTGCCGCACTCTTCTCGTGCGGGGGTTTTGTGTGGTGGTAGAAAAATCAACTCTTATTGCGATTGCGGCAATCGCTGGCTGGCTTGCGTCCGGCGCCATTGTGCTGGGCGCCGAAGAGGCGCTCGTGCCGATGCCCCGAGCGCTCGGCGATCCGCATCAGGCGGAAACGGCGGCGCGGCCCGAGACCGGTACCTCGATGTCCTTCATGGTGCTCGACATCGAGGATCTTGCCTTGAGTCAAAGCGGCCAGCCGCAGTTCGAAGCCGGGGCCGCCTCGATCGGTCCGATCCAGGACATGCTCGATGACGCTGCGTTCGGTGTCAGGCTCCTGCACAAATTCTGAGGTGAAGAGCCCAATCGCCATTGCCCAGGGACTGTCGTAGGTGCCTGCGAAGCTCATATTGCAAGGGTGGGCTTTCGAGGCCCAACCGAAGCTGACATCGGCACCGGAGTCCCTATGCCTATCATTATCGTTTTCTTCGCGGTCCTCTTCGGCCTAACCGGACCGGCCCACGCCGTCGACCAACAGGGTGCTTTCGCCATCAAGGGCATCGCCGCCGAGCGATGCCAAGCATTCAGCGATGCCTATACGAAGCGTGAGCAGAGCGTCCTGCTCTTTGCCAGCTGGATCGACGGTTACCTGACCGCAAGCAATCGTCTACGCGAGAATACGTTCGATCTTGCGCCCTGGCAGTCACCCGACGTGCTGCTTGCCCTGATCAACAATCATTGCGCGCGTAACCCGGATGATCCGCTCGCCGAGGTGGTCAACGAGCTTCTGAAATATCTGGCGCCCAGGCGACTGACCGAGCGCTCCGAGCTCGAGACTGCGAAGGTCGGTGAGCGCAGCGTGGTTTTATTTCGGGAAGTGATGCGCCAGGTTCAAGAGAAGCTCGTCGAGGCGGGACATCTCGGTGGTGGTGTCGACGGACGATTCGGGCCGAATACCCAGACGGCGATCGAAGCCTTTCAGGAGGCCAATGATCTCGAGAAGACCGGCCTGCCCGATCAGGAAACCTTGTTCGAGATGTTCGTCGAGGTGCGCCCGCTCGAGGGCCAGTGATCGGCCTTATTGCGCGACCTGCGCCACCCCGTAGATCACGGCGGCCAGCGCCAGCGCCAGGATCACGGCGAGGGCGATCTTCCAGACACTGTAGGGACGCTCGCCCTGGACATCGCCGGTGCGGGCGTTGACCGCAACGCGATAGGTCTTGCCGCCGAATTTGATGGCCCCGAGCCATAGCGGCAGCAGGACGTGTTTGAACGTCGCATCGCTGTGGCGGACGTCCATCTTCTGAATTTGTTGAAGATCGCCACCGATATCCATGCGAACGTCGGCAGCGATCCGGTCCTGCATCTTGCGGTTGGCGGTCGCGAACCCGTCCTTGAGGGCGATCTGATAGGCTTCCGACTGAAAGCCCGCCACATATTGCTCGGTGTAAGGGCGAAGATCGGCGAGATCCCAGGGCTCGAGCTTGTCCGTGAGCCAGTTCGGCAGGGAATGGCTCGCCAGCACCAGCACATCGTCGAAGAAACGCTGCACGCGGCCGCGGGCCGGATACCATTTGACCTTTTGGACCATTTCCGTCCTGACGACGCGCCTGCCGTTCTCCGTACGCGTCACCTGGACCGGCTCCAGATAGGTTTCTCCCCTAAGGCCTGCGTAGTCGGTGACCGTATGGCTGTCATAGGTCCAGTAGGGCAGGTAGACTCCGGAGAGGGTGCCGTCGGTCTTGCCGAACCTGGTGAGTTTCGAGGGCGCGAACCAAAGCCCCTTGAGCCAGCTTCGGATGCCGTCCTGCGCTTCGGCCCGGGTGATGGCGAAGGGCAAAAGCGCCGCGGGCTTGATCTGTCGATGCGTCCCCGTCGAGGTGACGATGGCCTGCCCGCAAAACGGGCACGATCCGGCATGGCGATCCGGATCGAAGGTGAAGGTGGCCCCGCATGAGGTGCAGCTGACGGTCTGGGTCTCGGCTTCGAGCGCGTCGCTGCCGCGGGCATGGCCGAGCGCCTCGTCGAGATCGTGCTCGACGATCTCGATGGGCTTGTCCTCGATCGGGTTGCTATGCCCGCAATACTCGCAGACGATAGTTTGCGTACCCGGCGCATAGGATAGAACCGCGCCGCATTGCTCGCAGCTCAGCTGTTGATCGATCGTGCGCGGCGGCGCCGATTTCGCGGCTTCGGGCTCAACCGCAACCCGCCGGCCCCACGGTCCACTTACCATTGAGGTCGGCTGTCTCAGGCACCTGGAACGGGTGGTGGTGTGGCAACGAAGAGGCGTTGCAGACCCGCGACCTCGCCGGCTTTCTGCCAGCCGGCCATGCCCTCGCTCCAGACCAGGGTCTCCCGTGTCAAGGCCCCGCTGCGGGCGCGCTCCTCCAGCGTATCCATCTCGAATGGACCGCTCGCGTTTCCATCCAAGGCAAGATGGTAGCGTATCCCTCCCGGCACCGGGGGCGGCGTCGAAGCCGAGCTCGATGCGTGCGAGGAGGCAGTGCTGGTCGATAGGGTGTCGGCGAGATTTTTCGCCATGGCGAAACCCATCCCCATGCCGACACCGGCGCCGGCATCGCCGCCTGGATTGCTCGCCGCCGCGCGCATCGCTTCGGCTGCCTGGAACTGAGTGTATCTACTGAGATCGCCGACCACGCCCATGGAGGTCCGCCGATCGAGCGCTTTTTCGACCTCGGGCGGGAGCGAAATATTCTCGACCAGGAGCTTGGTCAGCTCGAGCCCGTAATTGGCGAATTCGGGGGCGATCCGCCCGGTCACGAAATTGCTCAGCTGATCGTAGTTGGCGGCCAGATCCAGCAGCGGAATGCCGGAGCTTCCCATGACCGTCGCAAAGCGCGAGACGATCACGTTGCGGAGCTGGTCCGAGATCTCTTCGGTCGTGAAATGGCCGTCGGTGCCGACGATCTCCTTCAGCAGGACGCCCGGGTCGGCAGTTCTGATGACATAGGTGCCGAAGGCGCGAAGCCGGGTCGGCCCGAATTCAGGATCGCGGACGATGATGGGGTTCTTGGTGCCCCATTTGAGATCCGTGAACCGGCGCATGTTGAAAAAATAGACCTCAGCCTTGAACGGGCTTTCGAAGCCGTGGCGCCAGGACTGCAGGGTCGAGAGGATGGGCAGATTGGCGGTCAGGAGCTCGTACATCCCGGGCTCGAAAACATCCGCGATCTCGCCCTCGTTGACGAAGACGGCGGCCTGGCTCTCGCGCACGGTCAGCTTGGCGCCGTACTTGATCTCGTTGCCGTAGCGCTCGAAGCGCTGGACCATCGTGTTGGGACTGTCGTCGGTCCATTCGATCACGTCGACGAATTCGCCGAACAGTTTACCCATCAGGGCCATCCGTCGATCTCCGAAACTAGGATGCGGGCAGCGTTGTGACTGGTGGGCTGCCCGCGCCCGGGAGCTGCTGCTGGCGGGCGGATGCGGCCTTGAGCGAAGCCTTGAGCTGCGTTTCGAGCTCGCCCAGCTGGGTTTCCGCGTTGCGCCGCTTGGCCTTGCCCTCGTCGGCGATCCGGAGGCTGTCCTCGATCGTGGCGATCAGCTCGTCATTGGCCTTCTTGACCGTTTTGATGTCGAATACGCCGCGTTCCACTTCCTGGCGGACCGTGGCGTTGACTTCGCGCAAATTCTCGGCGTTCTGGATCAGAAGCTCATTGGTGAGATCGCTTGCGGCCTTGGTCGCCTGCGCTGCCTGGCCGCTTCGATAAATCGTGATCGCCTGGGCCAGTTGCTGGCGCCAAAGGGGGACCGTGTTGGCCAACGTCGAATTGATCTTGGTGACCAGGGATTTGTCGTTTTCCTGGACCAGACGGATGCTTGGCAGGGATTGCATGGTCACCTGCCTGGTCAAAAGCAGATCGTGGACACGCCGTTCGAGATCGTCGCGGGACGAACGGAGATCCCGTAGATTTTGGGCTTCGACGACGTCGTCTGCCTGCTCGGCCCGCTTCGCCATATCCGGTATGGTCTTCTCATCCAGCGCCTTGAGCTTGGCGCGGCCGGCCGCGATGTAGACTTCAAGCGTGCGGAAATAGTCGAGATTGGCATCGTAGAGCTTGTCGAGCTTGGTGATGTCGGTCAAAAGCCCGGTCTTGTGCCGCTCCAGATCGTTGCTGATCGAATCGACCTGACCGCGAACATCCTCATACTGCTCAACATATTCGAGGACCTTGTTTTTCACACCGAACAGCCGCGAGAGAAAGCCGGGTTTATCCTTCGGATCGACGTCGGCGAAATCGAGCTCGCGAAGCGTCTTGACCATATTCTGCAGCGCCTGACCGGCCGGTCCCGCATCCTTGGTGCGGACATCTTCGAGCATCGTGTCCGAAACCTGAGTGAGCTGCTGCTGCGCTTTGGTGCCGAAGAAGATGATCGAGTTGCTGTCGCTCATATCGATCTCGGCCATCGCCGTGGCCACCTGCTGGCTGGCATCGCCGTCGAGCTTGATCTCCAGATCCTGCGCCAACTCGCCCGACATCGCGCGCAGATTAGCCGCAAGTTCCTCCTGTGCGACCGGCAGCGTGGTGACGTCGAGTACCTGCTTGTCCGTCGTTGCCATGCTAGCTTACCCCTTCCCGTTCGAGCTGCGTTTTCAACACGTCGATCTGGACTTCGAGATCGAGTGTGTCGTTCTTTTTCAATTCGATTTCCTGTTGATCGAAGACCCGCTCGATGGTTTCGAGCACATGCCGGAAACTTTCCGCGAGATCGGGCGAGCCCCCGGCCTGTTGCTGTGCCACGTATTTGCTGACGACGTTCCGCGCCCCATCGAGATATGTCACGAGAAACCGTCGCGCCCGGCGGATATCGCCCGGATCCTTCTCCAGATTGCCGACGATCACCCTGGCGCGGGAGACGATCCGTGAGATCCGCTCCTTGAGTTCGCGGCTGCGCAAGGGCTGGCTTGCTGCCTCGATTGCATCGATCTTGGCATTGGCCTCATCGATCGTGGTGATGATGTCCTGGGCCTTGATGCCTGCGCGGCTTGCGACCTCCGAATCGACGCCCTTTTCGCCGCGCGGATCCATCCCGTAACTAAGGATCGTGGCGCCCCCGGCAACGGCCGCGTAAACCAATCCCAGAAAAAGCGGTGCATCGTCGGCGACGAAGCTCAATGCGAAAGCCCCGAGCGCCATCATAATAGCAGCACCCAGCTTGAAGGGCGGCGGCGCTTTGGTGAAGGTGCGGCGGGTATAGTCAAGCGCATTGGCGATGCCGCGCTGCATCAAGATTGCAGCGCCATAGAAACAGGCAAGTGCCAGAATGGCGCCCATGGTCCGGGCCCCGTTGCCGGCAAGGATGCCCGAGACGAGCGGCAGCAGCGCGAATGTCGGCAGGATATAGAGGAGCCAAGGCCGGCCGGGTTTGGCGGGCACATAGGCTTTCCCCCCCGCGGTGCCGGCCTTGGAGCCGATGCGCCTGGAAAATTCACTCATTGGCTGTCGCCAGATGTTTCGTCGGTCAGACTATGGCGCGCAATGACAGAACGACAATGACGGTAAGCAGTAAAAAGCGACCGAGCCAGCCGAACCCACCTTTCATCCCACGATACCTCTCAGATTTCTAGATTGGTATGGAAATGGTCATCGGCTCCTTAATTCACAAGGCAATTCGACCCGATCCGTCGCCCGACCGCGGCAACTGTGGTTGACAGGCTTGGCCAGCGCTGTCCAAGCTCGATGGACAACAAGACCGAAACCTCAGTTGCTGCGGATGGGGCATGGTATCTCAAGCGTTTGACGAAATGGACGGTCCGGAGCAGCGCGGCCGCCCTCAGTACGAGCTGGTCCGCGAGTGGCTGAACCAAAGCACGAGCGAGTTGCTGGCGCACAAAATCAAGGAAGCGGAACTGTTGTTCCGGCGGGTCGGCATCACCTTCGCCGTCTATACGGAGGGCGGCGACCCTGAACGGCTGATCCCTTTCGATATCGTTCCGCGCGTGCTCGACAGCGATGAGTGGGACAGCCTGGCACGGGGCCTCGAGCAGCGGGTGAGGGCGCTCAACGCCTTCCTGCGCGATGTCTATCATGAGCGGGAAATCATCAAGGCGGGCCACATCCCGGCATCGCTGATCGACAACAATGAGGGCTTCCTCGAGATCATGCGGGGCGTCAACGTGCCGGGCGATGTCTACACCCATGTCGCCGGCATCGACATGGTCCGGGTCGGCCCCGAGGAATTCTATGTCCTCGAGGATAATTGCCGGACACCTTCCGGCGTCTCCTATATGCTGGAGAATCGGGAGGTGATGATGCGGCTCTTTCCGGAGCTCTTCGCCGATCATCCGATCGAGCCGATCGGCCATTATCCCGAAGAGCTGCATTCCTCGCTGAGTTCGCTCGCTCCGTTGAATTGCAGTGGCACGCCCACAGTCGTCCTCCTGACGCCGGGCGTCTACAACAGCGCCTATTACGAGCACACCTTCCTCGCGGACGAGATGGGCATCGAACTCGTCGAAGGCGTCGATCTCCTGGTCGAGAACGACATCGTCTTCATGCGCACGACCGAGGGCCTGAAACGGGTCGACGTGATCTACCGCCGGATCGACGACGATTTCCTCGATCCCAAGGTGTTCCGGCCGGATTCGGCCTTGGGCGTACCGGGCATCATCGATGCCTACCGCGCCGGCAATGTCACGCTCGCCAACGCGCCCGGTGCCGGGATCGCCGACGACAAGGCGGTCTATGTCTATGTTCCCGAAATGGTGCGCTTTTACCTGGGCGAAGAGCCGATCCTCAAGAATGTGCCGACCTATCAATGCTCGAAACCGGAGGATCTGGCCTATGTGCTGGATCATCTGGGTGAGCTCGTGGTCAAGGCCGTGCATGGCTCGGGCGGCTTCGGCATGCTGGTCGGTCCTGCTGCAACCAGGGAGCAGCTCGAGGAATTCGCGGCGAAGCTGAAGGCCAGGCCCGCCGACTATATCGCCCAGCCGACCCTTGCCCTTTCGACCTGCCCGACCTTCGTCAATGCCGGCATCGCGCCGCGCCATGTCGATCTCCGACCCTTCGTGCTGGTCGGCCAGGAGGTGAAGATTGTGCCGGGCGGGCTGACGCGTGTCGCCCTCAAGGAGGGCTCGCTGGTCGTCAATTCGAGCCAGGGCGGCGGTACCAAGGACACCTGGGTGGTCAGCCGCCGAGGCGCGCAGAGCCAAAGCCAGGGTCAGGGCGGCCAGACGCAGAGCCAGAATGGCCAAAGCCAAAATCAGACCATGGGTCATTCCTTTATGTCGGGTGGGGCCGATGCTTAGCCGGACCGCGAGCTGCCTCTATTGGCTCGGCCGCTACGTCGAGCGGATCAGCTATGTGGCTCGACTTCTGGAAGTAGCGCAGCGGATGTCGGCAATGACCTCCACGGGGGCGATGACCGAATGGCGCTCGGCCCTGATCGCCTCGGGCGGCGAGCCCGCCTTTCTCGAGCGCCACACGACAGTGGATGCCGTCGCCATCATCGACTTTCTGGCCCGCGACAAGACCTATCCCTCGAGCCTGGTCTCCTCGCTCGAGGCGGCACGCCACAATGCCCGGACCGTGCGCGGGGCGATTACCGTCGACATGTGGGATGCGATCAACGGCGCCTGGCTCGAATCGCGCGCCCTGAGCGATCGGGATTTTTCGAGGGGCTATCTCAGCCAGACGCTCGACTGGTTCAAGATGCGCGCCACGCTCTTTAATGGCGCCCACTCCAATACCATGCTTAGAAGCGACGCTTTCTTTTTCGTCTCGCTGGGCATTTTCAACGAGCGCGCCGACAACACCGCGCGCATCCTCGACGTCAAGTATCACGTGCTGCTGCCCTCCTACGAGCAGGTCGGGGGTGGCCTCGATTACGGCCATTGGACGGCGATCCTTCGTGCCGTCTCGGCACAGCGCGCCTATCACCTGCTCTACAAGGACCGGGTGAAACCCTGGAACGTCGCCGAGTTGATGCTGCTCCGGCCCGAAGCGCCGCGTTCGCTGCGCTCCTGCTATCACCAGATCACCACCAACCTCGATCTCCTGAACGGCCATTACTCCTCCCGCGGCGGCGAATGCCACCGTCTCGCGGGCGAACTCCACGCCCGCCTCCGCTACGGCCGCATCGAGGACATCTTCCAACGCGGCCTGCATGAATTCCTAACCGAATATATCGACCGCAACATCGATCTCGGCAAAGAAATCGAGACGTTTTACTTCAATTGACGCTCGATGGAGGAGGTTGGGTGTGCCTTGCCGGGAATGCGATCGGGTTGGCTAGCGATTTGCCGCTCTAGGCTGAGATGGCGTCGGTTTGACTTTATCGAGCAGGAGCTTGATGAGGACACCGCCGACGACCGTTCGGCCGCGGAAGCCGCGTTCTCGGGCGGTGCGTCCGGTATCGGTCATGAACCAATCGGAGAGCGGCACACGGTCCGCCGTTTCTGTCAGCCAGCCGCCGAGGGGCGACACAAGGGCGTCGAAGTCCTCTTGTTTGCCCGTCAGACAGGCGGTCCAGAGGATCCAGTCGAGCTTGGTGTAGGGAGCGCGGTTGTCGAGTGGCAGGCCGTACTTGTTCTGACGTTGGCGATAGAAGGCCAATTCGGTCTCGGCAACCGAATCCGGAAAGAGATCGAGACCGAGAAGGCGATCCCAGATCAGATTGTATTTCTGACTCCAGCTTCCGGGTTCATTGAAAGTCAGGCGGTAGTGATCGCCATCGGCCGCCATTTGCTGCCATTGCGCGGCCCACTTTTCAGCGATCGTGCGATAGTGATCGCCATCATCCCTTAGGCAACGTTGCTTGCAGATGGCGGCGAACGCGGCGACCGCCAGAATAGCCTTCAGTGAGAGATTGGCGTTGTGTGCGAGGTGGCCGGCAAAATCATCGGTGCAGAGTTGGTTCTCCGGATCGAGACCGTGCTCGACCAGATAGTCGGTCCAGCTTTTGAACAGCTCCCAATAACGCTCGGCGAAGGCGGTGTCGCCGGTCATGGTCACCAGTCCCGCCAGAGCCAGTAGCATATCGCCCGATTCTTCGACCGGCATGTGGCGATGGGTCGAATACATGCCACCGCCATAGAGTTGGCCGTTGGCAAGCGGGAACCTGCCGACGTCATGGGGTGCGAACGGAAAAGGCCAGGCGGGACTTGCAGCCATCGCGCACACCGGCTCGAGCTGCGCTTCAAGCAACACCGGGTTGTGAAACAAGAAGAACGGCGAGGCCGGATACATGACGTCCACTGTCGCCATGCAGCCATTGCTCGAGTTCTCTTTGGAGAAATGCAGGAGACGGCCATCCCGATCTCGGACCAGCGAATGGCCGCCCAGACACTGGCGATGGCTTAGGGCTACGAGTCTCGCATAGGTGACACCGCCACTCGCTTCAGCCGCCTCTAAAATTTCTGCATCGAAGGCGTCGCATTGCGCAATCAGGTGGTCATGTTCGGCAAAGGCCGTCTCGATCAAAGCCGCCATGCTGCCGAACTCTTCCATCCAGAGCGGCCGCAAGCGTCTATGAAAATATTCCACGGCGAATTGCTGATCGTAAGCGACGACCCAGGATAATGTGCGAGGCGTCCCGTTGACCGGGCCAAGGTCGGTGACCGTTGCGGCAGCGATCAGCGGCGGGCGATCGTCGGCCATTCCGGTCAGATCCGGACGATTGAGCGAGGTCGCGGGTGACGGCATCGTCAACGGTGCCCCATAGCCGATGTCGTCGCGCGCCGGGATCGCCTCGCCATCCGCGAAACGGGTGCGCAGGGTCAGACCCTCGCCGATGGCGCCCGTTGTCGCGTGACCTGGGGCCGCCGTCAGATGGAGATAGCCCCAGTCGATCCCCACTTCATCCCCGGAGCGCGCCAAGATCCGTTGCTGGGCAGCGCCCATCCAGAGGATCTCCAAGTCATCGGTGCGATGCCGGCCCCAGATGACAGGTTCTTCCGGGGTGGCCACAGTCCACGTTGCGCTGACATCGAGATAGAGTTCGACGTCGTGGCTGGCGCCATCCAAGCTCGCGACCGCCGCGTCGAGATAGGTTAGGGGGCGTGACAGCACGGCGAGATCGTCCGGCAACGCCGGCGTCGTAAATCGCAGCTTTAAGCTGACGCCACCCGCCTCGAAACAATAAACCGTGCTTGTGGGTGTGATGATCCGGTCGACCTGCTCCATGGCATCGATCGGGCGCTCGGCAAGTCCGGTCGTCGCGCCGAGGAAGCGCAAACTTCGACCATCGATCCGCGCCATCCCCGACATCGGCCGGGTTCGGCCACTCCAATGCACGGGCCAGCAATCGGTCAGGGCGTCGGCAGGAGACCATATGCTGAAATAGGGGTCATGTACGATCAGCGGCACGGCCGGCGCGCGGCCACGAGCGGCGTCTGTCATTGGAGGGTCTTTCGTCGCGATCGGCGCCTAACGCTGAGGCTCTTTGGAGAAGATCTCGTGATAGGTCTCCAACGGCAATTTGGGTCGCCGATCAAAAGTTAGGGCTCCGTTCTGCTCCTGCTCGACATCGGTCAGTTGAGTGTAGCAATACCCCCTGAGGTGAGGAATCGACAGCACGGCATCGAGTTGCGCCCTGAGCCTGGCCTCGAATTCCTCGGTGGATGCCGGCGGGTCGCCATAGCCCCAAGCACTCGTGATCTGGTTTTCGCCACGGCTGGCCAGGGATTCGCGCGACGCCGGCTTCGCCGGGCCAGCCTCGTCGAGATTCCAAGCCGCGCCACCAAACTCGGCAAGCATGAAGGGCTGACCTTCATAGTCAGGCTCGCTGGCCCGGGCATTATGAAAGACCTGCGGGTAGGGTCCGACGATGGATCGAAGCTTATCGGGATCCTGTTCGTAGCAGTGGACCGTCCACAAATCGGTATCGCGATGCACCCAACCCGACGAATCGTTCACCGGGCGGCTCGGATCGAGCCGACGCGTCAAGGCTGCGGCGTCGGCGATCAGGCGGCGATGCATAACGGTGATTGGCGTGTCGGCACGTCCCATCCGGTGTCCGCTTTCGTTGAGTGGCGTCCAGCCAACGATGGATGGATGATTGCGGCATTGCTGGACGATCTCGGTCCACTCGACGAGGAAATTTCGTGCACCGGCGGCGTCATCGACGTCGAAACCCCAACTCGGGCTTTCGCCCCAGGTCAGATAGCCAAGCTTATCCGCCCAGTAATGAAAGCGGGGCTCGAAGACTTTCTGATGCAGTCGAGCGCCATTGAACCCCATCGCCATTGAGAGGTCGATATCGCGTTTGAGGTCACGGTCTGACGGCGCCGTCCACACTCCATCCGGATAAAAGCCTTGATCGAGCACAAATCGAGGAAAGAGAGGCTTTCCATTGAGAAGGATTCGATCCCCATCAAGGGCGATCGACCGGAAACCGGTATAAGAACTCACTCCATCCATGACCTTCGAGCCATGTACAAGCTCGAATTTGAGATCGTAAAGGTTCGGAACCTCAGGCGACCAAAGCTTCGGTGATGGAATGGGCAACGAGATGGGAATACCTTGCTGCGCAGGCGCTCGGGTCGACGCGACGGTAGTACCATCGGATCGCGCCTCGATCAGAAGTTCGAGCCCGGATCGGCAATGACCGATCGCCGGTGTGACGACGATGTTCCCCGATGCAGGATCGGCCAGGATGGCGACGTCCTGAAGATAGCTTTCGCCAACGATTTCAAGCCAGACCGGCTGCCAAATGCCGGTCGTACGCGTGTAGTAGCACCCATAAGAGTGGGGCTCGCGGCTTTGCTTGCCGAGGGGCTGCTCATGGGAGCGCGTGATGTCGCGGGCATGGACTGTCAACCGATGGCTCTGGCCAGAGTGAATGAAACGCGAAATATCGACCGCGAAATGTACCGAGCCACCGAAATGTTCGCCCACGTGATTGCCGTCGACGAAGATCTCGGCGTGCCAGTCGACACCGCCGAAGTGAAGCAGGACGCGGCGGTTCTCCAAATCGCCGTCGACTTTGATCGATCGCTCATACCAAATAGATTCGATGAAATCGGTGTGCGCGATTCCGGAGAGCCGACTCTCCGGTGCGAACGGAACCACAATGGGTCGTCCGTCCGCTATCCCGTCCCGTTGATCGCTCTCGCCGCCAATGGCATCGATGCGACAGGTCCACGGCCCGTTGAGACATTGCCATTGCGGCCTGCCGTATTGAGGGCGTGGCAGCTCGGCACGAGGGATCGTTTCCTCGACAGACATCATTCAATCCTTGGGTGCAAGCCGGGACGATCGATCGCCCCGGCAGTCAGGTGTACTTAATTAGTTGAGGGCGTCTTCGACGTCGATTTGCATATCGCTCAGGACTTCGTCGATCGGTCGGCCATTTTGATAGTGCTCCACGAGGCGCTGACCGATCGCCTCCTGCACCGCGCCGTATTTGCGACTGCCGGGCATGTAATAGGCGATATCGGCCGTCTCGCGGTACTCGGTACGATGGGGCATATCGGCGAGTTCTGCGCTTTCCAACACCGATTTCCTCACGGGAAGATGGCCGGTTCTGGCCCAGTCGACATTGTGCTCATTGATGTGCGCAAGCAGCTGAAGGGCAGCCTCGAATTTCTCAGGATCATTTGCCTTGAGGCTCGAAGGTATCGCCCACATGTGGGTATCGGCCCACGCCGCACTCTCCCCGAAAAGTTGCGGGTGCTGGGCAATATAGTAGTTCTCGATTACCACATTGTCCTGTTCCATGGCAGCGTCGTTGGCGTTCACGCGCCAAGTGCCATCGATAATGATGGCCGCATCCCCGGCGAAAAAGCGTGCGCGCACATTCTCGGTCGGGATCTTGACGTCGATATACCCTGCATCGGCCAAAGCACTGAAGGCTTCGACAGCGTTGCGCGCTTCTTCGGTATCGAGGGAAACCTCATCCCCGGAATAAGGATCGACACCCTGTTGAGCGAGCAACGCTACGAACATCCTCATGTTTGGCGCCGTACCATCAAAGAAGCCGGTCAGGTAATCTGCACCGGTCGACTCTTTGACCATTTTGGCGTGCTCGAGCATTTCTTCAGGACTCGAGGGTAATTTCGGCGTTCCATCGTCATTGACCAGACCTGCTTGTTCCATGAGGTCCATATTGATGTGCCAAAGATAGGCATGGAAATCCAACGGCAGACCGTAGTGCTTGCCATCCAACGACACGGAATCGAGCGCCCGATCGGTGAAGTCGTCGATATCGATGCCGACATTCGCATATTCTTCCGTCGTGATTTCGGCGAGCGCCCCAATAGTGGCGAATTCCGGGATGCGATGCTTGTGCATGACAAAGACGTCGGCGGCGTTGCCACCAACCATCGAAGTCTTGATCTGATCGTAATAGCTTTCCCAGTCCGCCGGCAGTTCGGTCACGGTGATCCCATTATCGGCCTCGGAAAAGCTTTGAATGATTGCTTCGATAATGCAGGCCTCGCCGACCGCTGACTTGATATCGGTCGATTTCTCGTCACACACACCGAAGAACCGCGCCAGGCTCAAGTCGGTTTGGGCTTGAGCGGGCATCGATGCCGCCAGGGCCATGAGCCCTGCGCTAGCCAAGAGTGCCTTAGAATATCGCATCAGTCTTCTCCTGATCCATTTGTTGTGAGGGTAATATACCCATGCTCGCATCCGCCTTACTTGCTTTGCAAGGCAATGCCGCGCACGAGGTATCGCTGGAATACGAGGAACAGTACAACCACGGGGAAGCTTGCAATCACGCCTTGCGCCATGATCCGGCCGAAATTCTCATCGACGTAGCCCTGCTGCGTCGATGCCAGACCCACTGTTACCGTGTACATTTCTTTCGACTGGGCCGTGACCAGCGGCCAAAGATAGGAGTTCCAGGTCCAGAGAAAGGTCACGATCCCGAGCGTCGTCAATGCCGGTATCGACATTGGCACCATGATCCTCGAATAAATCGTCCATAGACTTGCGCCATCGACTTCGGCAGCGTCTTCAAGCTCCTTGGGAATACCTTTGAAGAACCGGGTCATCAGAATCGTCCCAAGCGGCAGGGCCAGATTGGGAGAAATCAAGCTGAAATAAGTGCTGTGGAGTTTCCAGTCGGCAAACATCGTGTAGAGTGAGATGAAAACTCCCTCTGCCGGGATCATCATGCCAGCGAGGACGAATGCATAAAGTACATCGCGCCCTGGAAAACTGAGGCGCGCGAAGGCGAAGCCGGCAGCCGATGACAACAACAAGACCAAAACGGTCGACGAGCAGGCCACAACGATCGAGTTGAAGAACCAACGTGGCGTATCGTCATAGCTTAGAAGCCGAACGTAGTTTTCGATCGTGAACGGCCAAGGAATAAGGCCGAGCGCAACGTTGGCCGTGGAAATGATGAGGTTCTCGTCACTTTGGAGTGAAAGTGACACCATAAAAATCGTCGGAACCGTCCAGAGAAAAGCGCAAGCTCCCAGGATCGCGACAACTATCCAGAATGTTCTGTTACCTCCGACATTGCCGAACATGGGAGCTAGCGTTCCTCGCGGCTCGAGAGGCGCAAGTAAATGAATGAGGCGACGGCCATGATGCAAAACAGCAAAAACGCCATGGCGGCCGCGCGTCCCAGTTCGTTGTCACGAAAGCCGGTCAGGTAGAGGTACCGCACGAGAGTATTCGTCGCTTGTCCCGGCCCCCCTTCCGTCAATAGATGAGCCTGACCGAAAATCTGAAACTGGCTGATGACCTGATAAAGGACCACGAAGGTGAGGGGCCTGTGCAACCCCGGGAGCGTTATATGGAGAAAAATCGACCATAGCCCAGCCCCATCGAGGCGTGCTGCCTCGTAGCGCTCGGTCGGGATCTCCTGCAGACCTGCAAGCAATACGATCATGGGAAATCCCAGTACCCACCAAACCGTAGCGATCACGATGCTGGGCATGGCGAGATCGGGATTGGTTACCCAAACCAAAGGTTCGGCATCGAAAACTCTGAATACGTTGCCGATCAGCCCCTGGAGCGGGTTGAACATGAACGTCCAAATCAGCGTAATCACAGTGACGGACAGCACCGACGGCAGATAGAACAGCGCCCTCAGGACCGCCATTGCGCGGCTCTGATGATTGAGGAAGACCGCCAACGCCAGAGATATCAATGTAATAGTCGGCACCGAAAGGCCGACAAATACGAAAGTATTGCGTACCGCATTCCAGAAATTGCCGTCGAACCAACGGCCCTTTTCACCTGGGTGAAAGCCTAACGCGAAAGCAATGATGAGCGCCAAAAAAGCGGTGCTGAAGGCAGCCGTGCTCCCCCACCATTGGCGGAACCATCCCCATGCCGCAGCCAGTGCGACCGCCAGTAGCACAAGCTTGAGTTCGATGTTGTGGCCGAAGGACCAGATGAGATTGCGGCCCAATAGGACGCGTTCATAGTTTTGGAGTCCGACTTCCTCGCGCGCATCGGGATTGAACGCGACTTCCAGCAAGTTCCAATCGAAAGTAGAGATCCAAATGTTTTTAAAAAAAGGATAGATCAGAAACAGTATGTAGACCGCAAAAAACGGCAGCACGAAAAGATAAGGTTGGATTGCGCGGCTGAGCCGCCATGCCGACAACTGAGACGTTGCCGAACCTGCTGGGCGATAGTGGCGCCCGGCCGCCATGTCGCTACGTGCCATGACCATTCCGGTCCTGAGTCCCTGATCGCTATTCCAACGCGTTGATAAACCACTGGACGCTAGAGATCAACAAGGTGCCCGATTTAAATCAACTTCTATGATTGTTTAAGGCTAAGGATCTTGGCTTCGTCGGTTTTCTGAGGTTCAGCGTGCAACCGCATGACGATATCTTGATCGAAATTGCCGAAGCCCCTCCCAAAGATATTGACACCGCCCGGGTGCATGGCTCCGGGTGCGATGCCAAGGCGTACGCGGATCGAACGGTGCTCATGCAGCTTGAGGCTTTCGAGCCCAACTTGCGAAATCGGGCGTCCATCGATCTCGGTGCCGGTGGCGGTAATCCGCCAGGTCTTGAGTTCGCCGAACTGAGAGGATTCGATCTTCCACCAGGAAGGAGTGAACTTACCCCGCCGTCCTCCGAAGTCTCGAGGTGAAGTCCATGTCCCGACCATGACGTTATTGACCCAGAGCGAGATGTCGGACGGCCACTCGTCAGCACTTCCCGGCGCTTCGGAAGCCAATTCGAGACTGATCTCCATGGCTTCAAGTCTGGCATCGAGCATTTTTGCATTGTTCGGAAACTTGTACTCGACGAAACCGCGCCCGAACCACAGGAGACCGGCTTGCATGCGCTCGGGATCGAGAAAGGAATCGGGCACATCGAGAAAGCCGATGATGCCCTGGGTCGAACACAGCCCGCACGGTGCGGAGACTTCACAACTGGTGAAAAGCCCGATCGGCATTGCAACCTCGGCAAAGCCGCGATCGAGTTCTGAGGCAGATTTGCGGAACCGAATAAGGATTTCGTCATAGCGAGCCGAACAAATTTTCTGCTGGCCACGCCGACCCTTGATTGTGCGGGAGAGGACCAGCCCAACTTCCTCAAGTTGAATGATATTCGTCGCCACGGTCGACTGTGGCAACCGAAGTACGGTCCCGATATCCGCAACCTTAAGCGGCCCCTGGTCATGAAGAAGTTGCAGAATCCTTAGCCGGATCGGTGACGCCAACGCACGGAGGGTCGTAGCGTCCTCGGCAGGCGTCAGTGTCAGGTAACCACTGTCCTCATGATGGCCGGGCTGCCTCAACGAAGTCGCGTTGCTTGTCATCACCAATATTCCTATTTGTATCGAGGAACCCTAGACCAAGCTCGATGTCGCGGCAAATCAGAGAAGATTGCAATAATGTCGGTGTTCCGCGACAAAGTTGGGCCGGGCGCAAAGAAATGAGGCGACCGGAGGTGCAACATGCAATGGACAAGGCATCGAATATGGCAATTGGGGCCCCTACCGCCGGATACGCCGAATTCACGGTCGTTCTCGGCGACCGCCGCTATGCTGTTGAGCGGAACTGGGGACTTCTTCCTGAAGGCTCGGTCTCGGGATTGCCGAGCCAGGTGGCGGTCGATGGCTCGGGGCGTATCCATTTGCTGCAGCGGGCCGTCCCGGCGGTGGCGGTGTTTCACAATGATGGCCGGTTCGCATTTGCCTATGGCGATCGGATCGCCGATGCGCACGGTATCTATTGCGATGCCGCGGATCGTATCTTTATCGCCGACCGCGATTCGCACCAGATCGTGGCCTTCAGCAGCGACGGCGAAGAACTATTCGTTCTGGGGGAACGGCATCGGCCGAACTGGCAGGCGCCGTTCAACCATCCGACCGATGTCGCGGTGGCGGCTGATGGACGAATTTTCGTCGCCGACGGTTATGGCAATGCCTGTATTCATCGTTTTGCCGCGGATGGCGGGTTTGACTGCAGCTGGGGAAGTCTCGGCCGTGAAACCGGACAATTCCTGACGCCGCACGCAGTCTGGGTGGACATGAACGGTCTGGTTCTGGTCGCGGACCGCGAGAATGGCCGCATCCAGCGTTTCACGATCGATGGCGATTGGGTCGATGCCTGGGGTGGGCTTGAGAACCCGATGGATATCTGGGTCGATCACCGGGGCATGGTGTTCGTCACCGATCAAATTCCGAGTGTCGTCCAGTTCACCGCCGATGGTCAGCTGGTCGGCCGGTGCCGGCCCTCGCTGAACGGCGCTCATGGCATTTTCGGCGATGGCCAGGGCCATCTCTACCTTGCCGAAATGAATCCGCCTTCCCTGACCCGCATGAGGCTGCTCGCCTGACCATCACCACATGACGTCGCCGCCATTGGGGGACACGCTCTGCCCCACCATTTAGGAGGCTTCCTCGGAAGCAAGAAAAACATAGGCCCAGGCAATCTCGTCCGGTTGGCCCACGCGTCCTATCGGCAATTGCCGCTCCTTCCATTCGTTCCATGCAGGATCGCTCGCCCGCCACATCGCGGTGTCCGTAGGGCCGGGACAGACCGCGTTGACGGCAATCCCCTTGTCGGCGAGTTCCTGTGCGGCCGACAGGGTCAACGCCACGACACCTGCCTTCGACGCACAATAGGCGCCGGCTGGTGCGCGAGTTGGCCAAGGCTGAGCCGAGGTCGGATCTGATGTCCATCAGACGCGCTCGGCGATGCCGTTGACGAAATCGTAGGTGGCTTCGAGCTGGTGCTCTGCACCCCAGCTCCGCAGCAGGCTCGAATAGAGGCCGAAGCTTTGAATGGGAAAGCCCGGCGAGCGGAACAGGGCGCGCCTTGCCAGCCATGAGCCGAAGCGGTTCTCGGGCGGGAGGCCGTGAAATCGCCCGATCGTGACATGGGGCGCAAATTTCCGGCAGTCCGGCTCGAGCCCGATGTCTTCGAGCGTGCGATCGATCCTGCGTTTGAGCCGTGTCAGCGGATCGCACTTGGCGATGCCGACCCAAAGTGTTCGGGGCGCACCGCGCAGGGGAAACTGACCGATGCCTTCAAGACTGATTTCGAATGGCTGAAAACCGATATCGGCCAGCCGTTCGCCGATGTCGCAGAACATCGCATGATCGACCTCGCCGACGAAACGCAGCGTCAGATGGAATTGCTCCGGCGGCGTCCAGCGGATCGTGGGCAAGCCGACGGTCAGGCGTTCGAGAGGCTGAACGATCTCGTCGGGGATCGGAATGGCAATGAACAAACGCGGCATCGACCTCTCCTCATCCTTGCCATGCCGCCATGCGCGGTATCACGGCAATCCCATCTCGGTGTGCCCTCTGAAGATCCGGCTATGGGGCGACCTTGCCAAAAATCGATCCCTCCCATAGTTAGGGCGACTGTTCAAGTTGACATGGCTCGCTTCCTGCGATCCTTGTGCTCCAGCGTTTTCTATCTTTGAGTTTGTGTATTGAAATCTGACGAGTTCATTCGTGAAGTCGACGAGGACCTCAAACAGGAGCGACTCGCCATTCTCTGGCGGCGCTATGGCGACCTCGTCATTGCGGCCGCAGCCCTGATCGTTGTCGGCACTGCCGGCTATGTCGGCTGGAATGCCTGGACGGCACGGCAACAGGCGGCAGAGTCGCGGGCCTTCGCCGCTGCCGAGGCGCTGGCCGAGCAAGGCGACAATGCAGCGGCCGTCGAAGCCTTTCTGGACCTTGCCGATCGTTCCGGGGACGGCACGGCGGCGATCGCCCGGTTGCGGGCG